>DAIRDA010000364.1:0-1508 GCA_036796375.1 Albibacterium sp. | reverse complement strand
ATGCGGAGAAGTTTGCTGGAATCAGTGGAAACCGTGATGGAATCGATGTTCTTCCGGACGGCGATTATCTGCCGCCGATGGATTTGAATGTTGTTGAAAAGGACGTAGCAGCGCGCGTTAAAAAACATTATAACGACACCCGCCATATCATCATCGGGCGGACAGCGAACATTACGCAACCGCATCATGACCGGGTAAATTGCCAGTATCAGAACAAATGTTGGTTAGGCTGCAATTTTGGGGCTTACTTCAGCTCGCAGTCGGCCACTTTACCTGCAGCCTCTAAAACGGGAAATTTGACGATTCGCCCGTATTCTATTGTGACGCAGATTTTGTACGACAAAGACACAAAAAAGGCGACCGGTGTAGAAATTATCGATGCTGAGACGAATCAGACTTACCAATATTTTGCTAAAATTGTTTTTGTAAATGCTTCCGCATTTAACTCGGCATGGGTGCTGATGAATTCGGCGACTGATGTATGGGAGGGCGGATTAGGCAGCAGCAGCGGCGAACTGGGACACAATGTCATGGATCACCATTTCCGACTTGGGGCTGGTGGACGTGTTGAAGGTTTCGACGACCGCTATTACTATGGCACACGTCCGAACGGTATTTATATTCCTCGCTTTCAAAATGTGGGCGATGATAAGCGCGACTACCTTCGGGGCTTTGGCTATCAGGGAGGTGCTGGCAGAAGCGGTTGGTCGAGGTATGTTGCTGAACTCAATATTGGCGCTGAACTGAAAGATACTTTGAGTGAGCCGGGCGAATGGACCATCGGAATTACCGCTTTCGGAGAAATTCTTCCGCACCACGACAATAAAATCAGTCTGGATAAGAGTAAAAAAGATAAGTGGGGCTTGCCCGTCCTATCGATGGATTGCGAATTGAAGGAAAATGAATTGAAGATGCGTGAAGATATGATGTCGGAAGGAAAGGCCATGCTGGAGGCAGCGGGCGTTAAAGATGTTTATACCTACGACTCGGGCTATTTCTTCGGCCAGGGGATTCATGAGATGGGAACTGCCCGTATGGGTCATGATCCGAAGACATCTGTTTTGAACAAGCACAATCAGGTATGGGACGCTAAAAACGTGTTTGTTACCGACGGTGCCTGCATGACATCAGCCGCATGTGTTAACCCTTCGCTTACCTATATGGCCTTGACCGCAAGAGCGGCAGACTACGCGGTGAGTGAGCTGAAAAAACAAAATTTATAATCTAAAGAGTTGGATAATGAATAGAAGAGATGCAATTACACGGGTTGCCTGGATTTTCGGAGGGGCGGTTATAGGTGGACAGCTATTTCTGGAAGGTTGTACCAGACCAGCAACGAACGAAGTGGAGACGCTGTTTAGTCAAGACCGAACGAATTTTCTCGGTGATATAGCTGATACCATCTTACCTGAAACCAAGACGCCCGGAGCAAAAGCAGCAGGCGTGGGCGAATTTATTCCGGTGATGGTTCGCGACTGCTATACGGAGGAAGATCAGAAAATCTTTAT
>DAIRDA010000363.1:0-1519 GCA_036796375.1 Albibacterium sp. | reverse complement strand
TCGGTAGGTATCACTTCCACTCTTCCGACAACCCTTCTGAGTTTGACCGACTTGAGCTCGGTTCCTTCCATAAGAGTTGTTAAACTGCTATAAAAGAACCCATCGGCTGCGTAGGGGCTGAAACTCATTGCAGTGTTATTATCGCCTCCATTCACATGCAGGCTTTGCCCGTCTTCCAGCATCGCCGCGGCAATTCTGATTTTAAATCGCTGAGCGTCACTTGAATCTTTCGAAACAGGAAGGAATCTGCTGTATTTCCCAAAATTGGGGTCGCTGGCATATTGCCGCAGTGAGTCGACCACCTTGCCGCTCTTCCAAATTTTGTACACCACGACGTTGGCATAGTCGCGAAGGTCGAACGGCTTATTTTCACCATCGTTTGCTTGTGCTGGCCTGATAGAGGATTGCAGACTGGCCCTGGGGAACGGGAGGTTTTCCTGCTCGAAGCCGTCGATGCTGAAACTCAGCAAGACCTTGCCTTCTGTTGATTCCTCGATAGGGTCAAGTGTTGGGGCCTTTGAACAAGAGGCCACAAGGAGGGTCAGCATGACCCAAAAAATAACGTTGTTCTGTTTCATAAAAATTTGGGTTTTTAATTTTTTTGCGAATATGTTAATTTACCTTATTCGTAAAAAGAAAGTGGTTAATTTATCTAACGCTGTTAGCAAATTATCACGAAGGTTGATTTTGTTAATCGGATTTAATTGCGATTTTTGGAATATGAACAAGAATTTCTTCCCTATACTGACGGCTGCTCTCTTCTTCGCTGCGCAGTTATTCACGTCCGGCGTGCAAGCTCAGCTGCTGGATAAAAACACCTCCTTCAGCCGGGCCGACTCGCTTCGGGGGACGCTGACACCGCTCCGTACCGCTTATGATATTCAATACTACCACCTGGATGTGAAAGTGGATATTGATGGACGTTCGATCAGTGGGTCTAATCTGTTCCGCTTTCGCGCAACCGAAGATTTTAACCGCTTGCAGTTCGATCTTTTTGATAACCTGAAGGTGGAAAAGGTGCTGTATGGGGGTAAGGAACTTGCTTTTGAACGAGAATTCAATGCGGTGTTTGCAGATTTTCCGACGACGATACGCAAGGGGGCGATTGATTCTTTTGTGGTGCATTATTCGGGTAAGCCGACGGTTGCCAAGAACGCTCCCTGGGACGGCGGCGTTGTTTATAGCAAAGACAGTAATGGCAAGCCCTGGGTGGCAACGGCGAACCAGGGATTGGGAGCGAGCAGCTGGTGGCCGAACAAAGATCATCAGCAAGATGAGGTAGACAGTATGCTGATCAGCATTGCTGTTCCGAATCCACTGGTTAATGTGTCGAACGGCAGGCTTCGGGGAAAAACAAAATTGAAGGGTGGCTATACGCGGTACGACTGGTTTGTGTCGCAACCGATTAATAATTATACGGTATCGTTCAATATTGGCGATTATGTGCATTTTTCCGATACACTGAACGGCGAAAAAGGTGTGCTGGATATCGATTACTGGGTGCTTCGGGAAAACCTGG
>DAIRDA010000362.1:0-1549 GCA_036796375.1 Albibacterium sp. | reverse complement strand
AATGTCGCCGAACTTGCCTTTTGAGGGTCTAACCAAATGAATAGCCCTCCTTCTTTTGCTTCAACGAGCTGCAGGATACGTCCTTCCGACTGCTCCAGTTGGTCGTTATGGTCGAAATAGAAAATCTTGCCCGTGGAACCTTTCCTGATTTCTTCTTTCAGTGCTTCTTTGAATTCCCAGGCCACGGGAAGATAAGAGCTTTTATAAACTGAATATTCTGATTTCATGGCGATCGTATTTTATTCAAAGGTACGAATTATGCGAAACACCTAAATCCTGATATTTTTCCGGCAAGAAATCTCCATTTTCTTCTCCCTTTATACTTGTTTGCCAAAAAAATTTGTAGTTTTAGTTTCATAATCCTCATAATTCTTTGGAACACCCAAATTACTTATCTCACTGCTTAATTAAACCCGAACTATGATTCAAAAATTTCTACTTATCGTCATGTGTTCTTTTTTCCAGCTATCTGTTTTTGCACAAAGTCAGGTAACAGGAACTGTTACAGCGAGCGACGGTCTTCCCGTCCCGGCCAGTATACAGGTAAAAGGAACCAATCTGGGCGCATCGACAGACGCAAACGGACGCTATGTGCTCAACAATGTTCCCACCAACGCGGTCCTGACCGTATCCTCTGTCGGGTATCAGAATCAGGAAATTAATGTGAGTGGCCGGAGCACCATCAACATCGTACTGGAAATGTCTGATCAGGCACTCGACGATGTTATCATCGTGGCATATGGTACCTCTACGCGCGGTACTTTTACCGGATCGGCTTCCACAATCAATCAAAACGACATTAAAGACGCACCTAACACGTCCTTCGAGAGTGCCATGATCGGTAAGGTTGCCGGTCTGCAAGTAACCAACTCAAGCGGTCAGGCAGGTTCGGTTTCGAGCATCCGCGTTCGTGGTATCGGATCAATGAACGCCTCCAACGAACCCTTGTATGTAATCGATGGAGTGCCGGTGGTATCAGGAAGTGGTAGTCAGCTGGGCGACTATATCTATACCTCCAACAACATCATGAACTCGATCAACCCTTCCGATATTGAATCGATAACGGTTTTAAAAGATGCGGCGGCTTCTTCTCTATACGGTTCGAGGGCTGCCAATGGAGTTATTCTAATCAATACAAAAAAAGGAAAACTTGGAAAGGCTGTCATTAACTTTCGCTCGTCGGTAGGTTTTACACCGTCGTGGGCAACCGATAATTACGAGGCGGCAAGCGTGCAAGACCAGGTCAATATGCTCTACATGGTTTTTCACGACTATAATACAGCCGGTGGAAAGACCGCCGATGTTGCCAATAGCGACGCCTTGAGACGCTTAAATACTAAGTTTAATCAGCATGGCTATCGTTTTGAAACCAACGGAAACGGCTTATACGACAATGTCAACATACTGGGCATGACCGACGGAATTGAAAACCGTGAAGGCAGGTATTTCGACTGGGACGATGCACTATTCCGCACAGGAATGTATCAAACCAACGATCTTTCGGTGAGTGGCGGAACAGAGAATACAAAATACTATTCCTCCCTTTCCT
>DAIRDA010000361.1:0-1557 GCA_036796375.1 Albibacterium sp. | reverse complement strand
GAAATCATCAATGGCGTGAATTTTGATCAGAAATAATATCTTAGTATACAGGTAGTACACCAAAACCAATAGACTACAAAAAACAATCTCTAGAAACCTAAAAAATGAAAACTATGAAAACAAAAGTTACGCTAGCATTATCTGTGTTAATTGCATGTGCCCTTGGAGCCAATGCTCAGGAGCGCGGTTTTTACATTAAGCCCACAGGGAGTTATTTTATGAAGGTTACCCCTGTCGAGTTTCCTGCGTTGGGCGGAGAGCCGGCAAGAAACACAGTCATTAATATTGACGGGTCGGGCCAAAATGTAGTGTCAGAAACCGCCATTACCGGATCCTTTGGAGAGGGATGGCGCGCAGGCCTGGTCGGTGGATTCCGGTTCTCAGAAGTGGTAGGATTTGAAGTGGGGTTGAATTATTATGAAAGCACCACGCAAGACATGATGGTACAACAGATTAATGCAGGAGGCAATACCGTCTTTCAGCGTAATACCACCGGAAAAGTAAAAGCATTCGATCTGGCTCCTGCACTGGTACTTCACATCCCAACCATGTCCAGCTTCAAACCTTATACGAAAGTTGGATTTATCATGCCCGTAGGTGGTTATCTGTTGAATAAAACGGAAATCACGGATCGTGCAGGCATATTAAGCTCAGAATTTGGCATCCCCGCCGGACAAGCCAGATCCATCGTATTAAGTCGCGAGGAGGAAGTAAAAGCCAACCCAACCATCGGTTTCCAGAGTGCCATTGGATTCGATTATAGCTTCGGCGGACGGGTAAACTTCTTTGCTGAACTTGAATACCGCAACATCTCGGTAGGTTCGAAAGAAAAAGAGCTGACGAAGTTTGAAGGCGAGATTGTTTTAGCGAACGATACCCGCATGCCGATCACTTACGAAAGTGCACCAGAAGGTACACGTACGGTAAAATATCACAAAACGATTACTTCCGACATGAATTTTGAAGGATCACCAAACTATGACGAAGATAAAGCTGCTGATGACCTGCGGTCTTATATCAATATCGGTGGTTTAGGAGTCAATATCGGTGTGAAGATACCATTGAGCCGATAGTTCACTTGTCAATTTTCAGTAGTGGATAAGTTAAAAGAGGAGTCTGAATCAGACTCCTCTTTTTTTTGCTCAAGGATCCCCTTTCTACTCAGGGGTTCCCTTTTTACTCAGGCGTTCCATTTTCACTCAGAACTTCTTTTTTTCTCAGAACTTCCTTTTTTCTCAGGAGTTCCTTTTTTCTCAGGCTTCACCGGTTGTCCCGCCGAAGTTCATCGGAAAGGGAGGCGCCTCGCGGGAGTCGATCGGCCCGTTTACATTTTCATATTTTTCTATATTATCCTGCAAAGCACTCATAAAGCGTTTAGCGTGTTCAGGAGTCAGTACAATACGCGACTTTACCCGCGTTTTCGGAACCCCAGGCATAATGCGGAGGAAGTCGACCACGAATTCCGTATTTGAGTGGGTAATAATCGCCAAATTGGAGTATATTCCTTCAGCAACTTCCTCGGAAAGTTCTATGCTTAGTTCGTTAGGTTTATCTATG
>DAIRDA010000360.1:0-1565 GCA_036796375.1 Albibacterium sp. | reverse complement strand
CCATTCTACGACCTGCCGGAGCGGTTTGTCCGGCGATAAACCCAACAACAGGTTTAGTACCGTTTGCCTGAATCCAGCGGGCAGCTTCTGCTTCCATTCCTCCCCCGATTTCACCAATCATTATAATCCCTTCGGTCTCCGGATCGTTCATCAAAAGCTCCACGGCTTCCTTCGTAGTGGTACCGATAATCGGGTCACCGCCGATACCAATGGCTGTACTGATTCCTAATCCAGCCTTCACTGCCTGGTCAACCGCTTCATACGTGAGTGTTCCTGATTTTGAAACAACACCAACTTTTCCTTTTTTGAAGATAAAGCCTGGCATGATACCGATTTTGGCTTCGTCGGCCGTGATAATACCCGGACAGTTCGGACCAATCAGACGGGAACTCTTATCGCTGAGGTACGATTTTACCTGAACCATGTCTTTGGTCGGAATACCCTCGGTAATACACACAATAACAGCGATACCTGCGTCGGCAGCTTCCATGATCGCGTCGGCAGCAAAGGCCGGCGGCACGAAAATGATGGAAACATTGGCTCCTGTAGCATTCACTGCATCCTGAACCGTATTGAATACGGGACGGTCTAAGTGAGTCTGACCACCTTTACCTGGCGTTACTCCTCCCACCACCTGAGTTCCATACTCAATCATCTGGGATGCATGATAGGTGCCTTCGTTCCCGGTAAAACCTTGAACAATAACTTTTGAATCTTTATTTACAAGTACACTCATGGGTTAAATTTTTGTTCTGCAAAAGTAACGATTTGAGAAGAGAGTATCAAATTTAATTCCAAGGCAAGGGAAGTGGCAGAAATACGGGTCTATATCCCCAGCGAATGGAATTGGAGGTCGTACAAGCGTTTATAATATCCGTCTAGCCTTAACAACTCCTGATGATTGCCCATCTCCTTGATTTCCCCCTGATCCAGAACGATGATTTTACTCGCCTTTTGAATGGTCGACAGCCGATGCGCAATCACAATAGCACTCCGGTCTTCCATCAGCTTTTCGATGGCTCGTTGCAGCAGTTCTTCGGTTTCCGTGTCGACCGAGGATGTAGCTTCATCCAATACCAGAATTCGGGGCTTGTGAACCAGCGCGCGTATAAAGGAAACCATTTGCGCCTGCCCTGACGATAGGGTTGCGCCGCGTTCCTGCACCTGATAATCGTAGCCCCCAGGCAAACGTTCGGTGAAAATATCGGCGCCTACCGACTTGGCCGCTTCCTTTATTTGCTCGATGCTGATAGCCGGATCAAGCAGGTTGATGTTGTTGGCAATGGTGTCGGAGAAAAGAAATACGTCTTGATGAACCACCGCGATATTTCTTCGCAGATAATTGAGCTCGTATTCCCGAATATCGATTCCGTCAATTTTAATGCTTCCCCGATTGATCTCATAAAAACGGCTGAGAATATTGATGATAGACGATTTTCCCGCACCGGTGGCCCCAACAAGCGCGAGCGTCTGGCCCGCTTCCAGCTTAAAGGAAATATCTTTCAGCACCCATTTTTCATCGTCGTAAGCAAACCAGACATTCTGAAATTCGATGGTGCCTTTCA
>DAIRDA010000359.1:0-1582 GCA_036796375.1 Albibacterium sp. | reverse complement strand
TACCCTATAGCACGGAAGTGATCGTTAATTCCTTCAAGGACGAGCCAAAAATTATCCGCATCAGCGCAGAAATTATCGTTGAGCGCGACTCCCAGAAAAATATCATCATTGGCACAGGCGGAAGCATGATTAAGAAAGTGGGTACCTATGCCCGTCAGGATATTGAAGAGTTTTTAGGCAAGAAGGTATTCCTTGAACTTTTTGTAAAGGTGATAGCCGACTGGCGAACCAAGAAAAATTACCTTAAGCGCTTCGGATACGACCATTAAACCTTAGTTCCCTGCCCCTTTTCAATTTCCGGAAATAAGCATATCTGCCAATCGCCCATCGCGGTTATAAATGTCTCTCCTGAAATTAATTTTCCCTGCGCGGTCAACAAAGGCAGTAAAATAGGTAAGGAAAACCGGGACGGTTTTTTCCAGGGTAACATATTTTTCTTTTCCTGTCTGCATGGCTTTCTCTATTTCCGAAGATGTCCACCCGGGATCATCCTGGAGCAGAAACTGAGCAAGCCTGGCAGGCTCGGCAACCCGCACGCATCCATGGCTGAACGCGCGCTGATCCTCATTAAACAGCGATTTTGCAGGGCTGTCATGAAGGTATATATTGTGTGAATTGGGGAACAAAAATTTAACCAGACCAAGCGAATTGTGTCTTCCGGGCTTTTGTCGAATCACGGGCAAGTTTCCATTGTATCCCGTGATTTCCATATGGTTTCTTGCCAGGTAGTTGCTGTTTCGATTCATCGCCGGTACAATCTCGTTTCGCGTAATGCTGGGCGGGACATTCCAGTAGGGACTGAAAACGACGTACTTGATATCGCCGGCAAAGGTGACGGTTTGGTGCAAATCCTTGCCCACGACCACATTCGTGCTCCAGAGAAGGCTGTCAGCGTCATAAACATGAAGCTTGAATTCCGGAATATTGACTGCCAGATACCGACCATCGGGCCGCAGCGGAAGCCATCGGCATCGCTCCATATTAACCAGAATCTGTTTGATACGATCGTCCGGAGTAATATTCAAGGCATGCACCGTCTCCGCGCCGATCACCCCATCGGCCCTAAGGCCCGAGCGGCTTTGAAAATCTTTAACCGCCTGCCATAAATCTTCACTATACACTGTCGAGAGGGTGTCGCCCTGATAGTCGCCCAGTAAGAAGAGTCGTTTTCGTATATCTTTGATGGAATCAGATTCCTCTAAAACCTTGTAGGCTTTCTGTGGAGAGGGGATGGGGGGACCGAAAAGATTCGATTCTGCCAGCTTACGGTATTCGGCTAGAAACCCCTTCAACAGGTCGTACTGTCGATAGATGGGCAGATTGGGAGATCCGTCCGATCTGCTTAACAGACTATCCAGATACGTCTCGTACGATACCTTTTTTCGGGGCAGATACCACTTCATGGATTCACTCACCGCCTTGTTTTCTCCGTCCCACACCCAACGTGCAAAATTAAAATACTGTGCACTCAGCATCAGCTCTAATAGCTGCTCAGTACCCGGTTGCCCTTCCGTATTGACTTCCGACAAGAGCGAATCCAATTGTTTTTTGTACGGGACCACTTTGAATATCCCCTCATCCC
>DAIRDA010000358.1:0-1612 GCA_036796375.1 Albibacterium sp. | reverse complement strand
GATCAGGGATCTGTTTCAAATAAGCAAATAAGTAAATAAATAACATAAATAATATACAATGAAATCAATTGCTATTAGCGGTTCTCTTAGAGAGAACGTAGGGAAAAGGGACGCAAAAGAGCTGCGTTATGAAGGCAAAGTGCCTGCAGTTCTTTATGGTGGTGAAAAACAATACCACTTCTCGGTGTCTGCAGCTGATTTGAAGTCGTTGGTGTACACACCCGATGTTCATTTCGTAGATCTTGATCTTGATGGTCAGAAATTTCAGGCAATCGTTCAGGAAATGCAATTTCATCCATTGAACGATCTTATTCGTCACATCGATTTTTTACAGTTGAACGAATCGAAAGAAGTAAGCATGAGTATCCCGGTAATCCTAACCGGTACTTCTCCAGGTGTACGTTCCGGGGGTAAGCTCGTTCAGAAACTGCGTAAACTTCGTGTTAAAGCGTTGCCTGCTAACATGCCTCAGCAAATCGAGGTGAGCCTTACACCTCTTGAGGTTGGTAAGTCGGTACGTGTTGATCAGATCAAAATTGAAAACGCGAAAGTGTTGAACAACGGTGATGATACCATCGTATCTGTAATCATGTCTCGTGCACTTCGTCAAGCAGAGCAAGAAGCAGCGAAAGCAGGAAAATAAGCGCTTTCAACTAATACAAAAAAAGCAACGATTATATCGTTGCTTTTTTTTATGTCCGTATATTTCTTGGCTCTAAGCGTATAATTCTTATTTTTGGATTAAGGAACACAACTATGAAATATCTGATTGTCGGATTAGGGAACATTGGATCCGAATATGCCGATACACGTCACAATATAGGATTTATGATCGCAGATGAGCTGGTGAAGAAAATGAACGCCAGTTATTCAACTCTCCGCTATGCATATTATTCTGAATTCAAGTTTAGAGGGCGTCAGGTTCATGTAATTAAGCCCACCACGTATATGAACCTGAGCGGCAAAGCGGTTCAGTATTGGATGAGTTCATTGAAAATACCCCTGGAAAATGTTCTTGTCCTTGTCGACGACATCGCTATACCCTTCGGGAAAATCCGGCTGCGGCCAAAAGGGAGTAGTGCCGGCCATAATGGATTGAAGAGCATCGAAGCATTATGTGGTGGCCAGAACTACCCCCGGCTGCGTTTCGGAGTAGATAGTAACTTCGCTAAGGGGCGTCAGGCTGATTATGTTCTCAGTGCTTTTGACTCTGACGAGCAACCAGATATCCCTGCGCTGATCCATCATTCTGTTGAGATCATTGAAAGTTTTGTCAGCGTGGGACTGGAATTAACCATGACTAAGTTCAATAACTAAATTTTATGATTCATATTTACGGTATCAAAAACTGCAGCACAGTGAAGAAGGCACTTAGCTGGCTTGACGAAAACCAACAGACCTACCAGTTTCATGACTTTAAAAAAGAGGCGCCCTCGTCGCAGAATGTTCGTCGCTGGCAACAGGTGTTCGGATGGGAGCCGCTAGTTAATCGCCGGGGTACTACCTGGAGAAAACTCGAGAAGGGGCGGCAAGAAAGTATTCAAGACGCAACTTCTGCCGAATCTCTAATGATTGAACTACCAAGCTTGATAAAACGGCCAATTCTTGAAAG
>DAIRDA010000357.1:0-1622 GCA_036796375.1 Albibacterium sp. | reverse complement strand
AGCAAGGGATACCACTGCAACCAGGATGACAGATAGCCGGCTGGTCAGCAGCAATTCTTTAGCGGAGGCACTCCGGCGGACAAAGGCTTTGTAGAAGTCTTCCGTCACGGAACTTGCCGTTACCAGCAGTTGAGAAGAAATGGTACTCATCACGGCGGCCAGTATGGCTGAGAGCAAAATACCGCCGATAAGCGGATGAAATAAGGTTTTAGAGAAGTAGATAAATATAGTTTCAGGGTCGGCGATCGACCGGTTCATGGATTGCATATAGGCAATGCCGACCAGGCCGACGAACATGGCACCGCCGACGGTGAAGATCATCCAGGTGATCCCAATTCGCCGAGCCGATTTCAGCTGACGAACGGTGTCGATGGCCATGAAGCGAACCAGAATATGTGGCTGTCCGAAATAGCCAAGCCCCCAGGCCAGTAAAGATATGATTCCAACAGCGGTTGTCCCTTCAAAAAAACTAAGATACGCAGGGTTGGCATTTTCGATGGTCTCGAATGCGGGCATAACGCCGCCCAGCTGAAAGAAAACAACCACAGGAATAATCACCAGCGCCAGAACCATAATGGTTCCCTGAACAAAATCGGTTAAACTTACAGCCAGAAAACCTCCCACGAAGGTGTAAAAGACCACTACGGAACTGGTCAGGAACAAGCCTGAATTGTAGCTCATCCCGAAAGCGGATTCGAAAAGCCGCCCTCCCGACACCATCCCGGCCGAAGTATAAAGGGTGAAAAATACCAGGATCACTAAACCGGACACCAGGCGCAAGCTTCGCGAGTGGTCGCGAAAGCGCTTTTCAAAATAATCGGGAATGGTAATGGCGTTGTTGGCTTTTTCCGTATAGATACGCAGCAAAGGTGCCACCAAAATATAGTTCATATACGCGCCGATGGTCAGTCCGATCGCTATCCAGCTGGCGGAAAGCCCCGAAACATACATTGCCCCAGGTAAGCCCATCAACAGCCAGCCGCTCATATCAGCCGCACCTGCCGAAAGGGCTGTCACCGCCGCACCCATCTTCCGACCGCCCAGCAAAAATTCATCGACGTTGCTGGTCGATTTCCGGTAGGCGTAAAATCCAATCCCGATCATCAGGAGAAAATAGAGCCCTATTGATATGATTTCGTATATATCCATCTGTATGCGCTTGCTTATTTAATAGATAACATCGTGTGTTCCGTTAACCGACCAATCGGATAACGATTATGTGTCTTTTCGTAATACTCTGAGTTTTTATAGATATAATCGAGTTGGGCGCCGCCGTCGTCCCTGAAATCCGGGTCAGCAGCCTTGCGTTGTTCGAACTTCTGGCGCAGCCCTGCATCCTGCTTCAGAATTTCCACGGCGGTATCTTCGAAAATATAGGCTGAATAATGCTCTTTCATACTCAAAATGGAATCAAAAAAGTTCCAGTTGAAAAAGGAATCAGAAGCCTGGGGTTCCAGTGTTTCCACAATATAGCGGTTGCTCCTTTGATTTGCGTATACCACGAAGTCGCCCTTGTAGTAGAGCGTTTCCTCCTTTATTGTGCGGACTTTAACATCGGAATGAAGGTAGTGTCCTTCATACGGACGTGCGGAAGTTTTATAATCTTCCAGGTAATAAAGCTC
>DAIRDA010000356.1:0-1633 GCA_036796375.1 Albibacterium sp. | reverse complement strand
TAATCCTCGCCCTGCCGCTCATTGCCATCCTGAAAGTTTTGTTAGACGCTACTCCATCGCTGGCTCATTTCGGTTTCCTGATTGGCGAACCGGAAGATGATTTGCTGAAATCACAGACAAACGTAGCGCGGCTCCGACGCTGGCGCGTAAAGGAAATGCTGAATAAACGAAAAAAGGGAAAAGTAGATACGAGCAAATAAAAAGGCTGAAATACAAATCAAAGATTTATCTTTGCCTTTTGAACGCATTTTCATCTCTATAAATGAAGCATATCCGCAATTTTTGTATTATTGCCCATATCGATCATGGTAAAAGTACACTGGCCGATCGCCTATTGGAATTCACCCAAACCGTCACTCAACGCGAATCTCAAAATCAGGTGCTCGATAGCATGGATCTTGAACGAGAGCGGGGAATTACCATAAAAAGCCATGCCATTCAGATGGACTATATTCTGAACGGACAACCCTATGTGTTCAACCTCATTGATACGCCCGGACACGTCGATTTCTCGTACGAAGTATCACGTTCGATTGCAGCCTGCGAAGGCGCCTTGCTTATTGTAGATGCATCCCAGGGAATTCAGGCCCAAACCATTTCCAACCTTTACCTGGCCATGGAGCACGACCTGGAAATTATTCCCATTCTGAATAAAATGGACTTGCCCGGAGCAATGCCCGAAGAGGTAAAAGACCAGATTATTGATTTAATTGGCGGTAAACGCGAAGATATTATTCCCGCTTCCGGAAAAACCGGATTGGGAGTTCCTGAAATTCTTGAGGCGATTGTTAACCGTGTGCCTGCACCCGTGGGCGATCCGGAGGCCCCTTTGCAAGCCCTGATTTTCGACTCTGTATATAATTCATTCCGCGGAATTATGGCCTATTTCAAAGTACAAAACGGAGAAATTAAGAAAGGCGACCGCGTTAAATTTATTGCTACCGGAAAAGAATATATTGCTGATGAAGTCGGCACCCTGAAGCTCACCCAGTTGCCTAAGAATAAAATTTCTACAGGCGACGTAGGTTATATAGTATCGGGTATAAAGGAAGCCCGTGAAGTTAAGGTAGGCGATACGATTACCAATGTATTGCGGCCCAGCGAGGTGGCGATTCAAGGCTTTGAGGAGGTAAAACCGATGGTATTCGCAGGAATCTATCCGGTCGATACGGAAGACTACGAAGAATTGAGAGAGAGTATGCACCGACTGCAACTGAACGACGCTTCCCTGGTTTTTGAACCGGAATCGTCGGCAGCACTGGGTTTCGGATTCCGATGCGGATTCCTTGGAATGCTTCATATGGAAATTATCCAGGAGCGTCTCGAGCGTGAATTTGACATGACCGTGATCACAACGGTACCCAACGTATCGTACCTTGCACACACGACGAAAGAGGGTTCGGTTAAGGTAAATAACCCTTCCGATTTGCCTGATATCAGTAAAATTGACTATATCGAAGAGCCTTACATCAAAGCAAGTATTATTACGAAAGCCGATTTTGTTGGCCCGGTGATGTCGCTTTGTATACAGAAGCGTGGTATGATTATAAACCAATCGTATCTGACGTCTGACCGGGTGGAAATGACTTTCGAAATGCCCATGGGAGAAATTGTTTTTGACTTCTACGATAAG
>DAIRDA010000355.1:0-1682 GCA_036796375.1 Albibacterium sp. | reverse complement strand
ACGAAGGAAAGCAACTCGACTTGAATGCAGGTCGCGACTTCAGCGACGAACAAGCGGCAAAAAATTTTTACTTACTGGTAAAAAGACGGCTGTTGAGAGCTTTTGAATGGTATGATATTGCTGAAATCCCCGCAGCAACGTTCACGCTGAGCGACCCCCACGGTGCCGAAATCCTTAGAGAAATGCGCGTAGGCGATGTGATTCGTATCGACATCCCTGGCCCGGGAAGCCCCAAGGGTGACGGATATGATTGGGTAAAAGTTGATAAAATTGATGAAGACCATGAAGAGCATGGCGATCTGTTTTCGATCACGCTGCGGCCGACCTCCAACCCCACTGAAACGGACGAGGAAGTCGCCCATTTTTTCACGAACCTCGCCACCTCCACGCTGCTGGTCCGCCGTGCCGGAACGCATGTTGAAGTAGAGTATCATGGCCGGAACGAGCTGATAAATGATCAGAGTGAAAGCATTACCGATCAACTCCGAAACGCCGTCGTTGGTTTTGCAGCCAAAATGGGCTTTTCATTCTCGCAATGGAAAAGCCTGATTGAAGGCATGATCAAGGATGATAAAAATAAATTAAACAGTTAAAGAACGAAACATATGCCACGTCCCATTTGGTCAGGTTCCATTGCATTTGGTTTGGTGAATATCCCGGTGAAGCTCTTTAGCGCCATTGAGGAGACATCGCTCGACTTCGACATGCTCGATAAAAAAGATTATAACAACATTAAATATAAGCGGGTGAACGAAGAAACCGGGAAGGAAGTGGTGTGGGCCAACATCGTGAAGGGTTATCAGCTCGACGGACGATACGTTATTTTGGAAGATTCCGACTTCGAAAAAGCAGCAGCTGAAAAAACCAAGCGGATCGACATTGTATCTTTCATTAAGGAAAAGGAAATCGACCCGATTTACTACGATAAGACCTATTATTTAGGGGCTGACAAAAAGGACCAGAAAACGTATGCCCTATTGCGCGATGCCATGAAAAAGACGGGCATGGTGGGACTGGGAACCTATGTATTGCGTAATAAAGAACACTTGGGGGTGATCAAGGTCTACCAGAATGCGCTCGTATTGACAAAGCTGCACTTTGAAAGCGAAATCAGAGACCTGGGCGACTATAACATTCCGCCTGCAAGCATAAAAACCACCGCCGGAGAACTGAAGATGGCCACTACGCTGATTGAGCAGCTGGAAGAGCCCTTCGATATCTCTAAATACAAGGACGAATACACGGAACAACTTCTCAAGTTTATTAAGCAGAAGGCAAAGGGAAAAGTTGCCTCGCCGAAAAAAGAGAGCGCTCCATTGCCTAAGGAAACTAATTCATTGATGGAGCAGTTGAAAGCCAGCTTAAAAACTTCCGGAAGCTCAACCCGCCGGACGTCTAAGAAGAAGGAATAAGATATAAGGAGGCTTGTGTTATCTGGCAGGCTTTCGGAACCTGCTGACGTAGCGCGTTTTCTTCTTCTTGTCGGTACCGATGAGGTATCCATATGGCTCTAGTCCGGGTACATTATCGCACACAATTTTGACAATTCCCAGCAAAGGGATGGCCATCACCATCCCGGCTATCCCCCAGATCAATTCGCCAGCTACCAATACCATTATTGTAAACAGCGGATTGATATTCACCTGATCGCCCACTACCAAAGGCTCCAGTATGTAGGTTTG
>DAIRDA010000354.1:0-1716 GCA_036796375.1 Albibacterium sp. | reverse complement strand
AGATCAGAATCTACCAAAAAAGTAATTGTGGGTGAAATTCCGGCAATGAGCTAAATATGAAAAGGGCAGTTAAGATTATCATTAGTGGAGGAGGTACCGGCGGACATATATTTCCGGCAGTCTCAATCGCCCGTGCCCTGAAACGACTGGCGCCTGATTGTGAAATTCTTTTCGTTGGTGCTAATGGCAGAATGGAAATGGAAAAAGTTCCTGCAGCTGGCTTTGAGATTGTGGGACTGGATATTCAGGGTTTTGATCGCTCCTCGTTGTTAAAGAACGCAGCCCTTCCCTTAAAGCTTTTAAAAAGTTTGTGGAAGGCAGATCAGCTATTGAAGCGCTTTCAGCCTGATGTTGCGGTTGGCGTTGGAGGCTATGCTTCCGGGCCCTTGCTTTTTGTTGCCGGCCGACGCAGCGTTCCCTACCTGATTCAGGAGCAAAACTCGTATGCGGGGGTTACCAATAAGAAATTGAGTAAGAAAGCAGCAAAGATTTGCGTTGCATTTGAAAACATGGACGCATTTTTTCCTGCTGATAAAATACTGATTACCGGGAATCCAATCCGAAGGGAGTCTGTCGATATCGAAGGTAAACGAGCTCAGGCGGAAGCATTATTTGGCCTCAATCCGGAGAAGAAAACCATCTTGGTTTTAGGGGGGAGTCTTGGCTCTGCAACCCTGAACAAGAGTGTTTATGCAGCGCTTGATCAAATCCGTTCATCAGACGTTCAGGTGCTGTGGCAATGCGGCAACTTTTATTACGAGGCGTATCGCGCAAAAGTACTGGAGTCCGCGCCTTATGTTCATTTGCATGCATTTTTAAAGCAAATGGATATGGCGTATGCTGCCGCTGACATTATTATTTCAAGATCGGGTGCCGGTACCATTTCCGAATTATGTGCCGTAGGCAAACCGGTGATCCTGGTTCCTTCGCCCAATGTAGCGGAAGATCATCAGACAATCAATGCGCGGGCGTTGACAGCAAAGGACGCGGCCGTGCTGGTAACTGACGCAAGCGCTGAGGCAGAGCTGTTTTCAGTAGCCATCGACTTGCTGAACGACCGCGGCCGGAGTGACAGGCTTGCATCAAATATTAAAAAATTGGCAATGCTAGACGCAGACGATGTTATTGCCAGACAAGTTTTGTATTTAGCGAAAGGAGGTTCGAATGAACATGGATAATATTAAGAAGGTTTATTTAATCGGGATCGGCGGAATTGGAATGAGCGGACTTGCCCGCTATTTCAACCACAATGGGTACCGGGTGAGCGGTTACGATAAAACGCAGACATCGCTTACTAAAGAGCTTGAAAAGGAAGGAATTGATGTCATCTATCAGGATTTAAGATCCCGTATTCCTTCAGAGTTCCTTTCGGATGCGGTGGAAACACTGGTGATTTATACGCCTGCTGTTCAAAAAAGTGCTGACGTTGTCCGCGCTTTTGAGGAAGGGGGGCACCGGCTGCATAAACGTTCCGAAGTTTTGGGCTATTTAAGTGCAAGCAAGTTTACCGTAGCGATTGCAGGTACGCATGGAAAGACCACAACCTCTACGATGGTTGCTCATATCCTTACAGAGTCGGGTCGTTCCTGCTCTGCTTTTCTGGGCGGCATTGCTTTGAATTATGACTCAAATGTGTTGTTTTCCGATAGCAACCTGATGGTTGTTGAGGCAGATGAGTTTGATCGATCCTTCCTTACACTTCATCCGAATGTTGCC
>DAIRDA010000353.1:0-1741 GCA_036796375.1 Albibacterium sp. | reverse complement strand
GCAATACGGGTTTGTGGATAGCCTTTATCATTTACGTATTCGTGCGGGGAATGAGTTTAAGGTATTATATGCCCCGGGTAAGGGCCTTGTTTACAAATTAGTACTCAGCTCATTTAATAACGTTTTTGCGTCGTTTAGGTCCTGGTTCCAGGTATCGGTCCGCACCACGGTATTTAGCTTTTGAACTGCCTCTTGCAGGCGTTTCAGGTTCGTGGTATCGCCTTTCTGCTGAAGCGCTTTTTTTACAATCTGTATCTTCTCATAATCCTGGATTCCTTCAAGCATTCGCTCATAACGGATGGAACTGCGTCCGTTCGGATAGATGCTGTAAGTATCGCCAGCCGGCCAGGTGCGGAAGCGCGAATCAAGCAGAGGGTTCTCCACCCAAGAGTTGAAAGCCCAGCGCAGCATCCCGTCGAAATTACTTGCTTCGGCATACCAACCCAGATAGGTTGATTCTGCCGGTTCCGAGAAGGTAAAATTATTGGGGAAGGCATCGGTGCAGCAGATGTAGAAGGTGGTGATTAGTCCGCGCGACTGCCTGTCTTTCAAATCTTCTGCTGAGAAAGGATGTGAAATCGCGATGCTGATGTCCTCACTGTTCGGATACCGCTGGTAGGTTTTCTGATTGTCGGCATAGGAAACGCCGAGTTCGGGTGCGACGCGCTGCATCAAGCTTAAGGCGCCGTCGACCTCTTCCCGGCTGCGCTCATCGATGGCGATATTGGTGATTTCCAACCAACCCTTTTGCTCCAGGTGGCTAACGAAGTCTTTTAAGAAGGGTGTCCAGTGCGCTTCAAATTCGGCAGAACCGGGTTTGGCTACAACGTTTACCAGTTGATTAGACGCCTGGTCGAAATAGTGAATTTCGTTGTTCCATGGAATGATGGAATAGGCGTTGATCATCTTTGTCACCCCAAGATCCATCATAAATTGCACCCAGCGGTCGAATACCGAATAATCGAATTTCCAGGTTCCGTCTGATTGTTTGGTCCAGCGAATCATGTCGGCATATGGATCGTAGGTTTGCACGTTCCAGGGATCTTTATTCAGGGTGGCGGTGATGACTTTCTGACCGGCATCGACCAGTCGTTGCATCACGGGTTTCAGTGCCGTAAAGTGCGCATCGCTCCACATTTCAAGGCCTTCCACACGGGCGACTGCCGAGGGGTGCTGCCATAAATCGAGATGGTAGCCCCATTCAGCCGGTTTCGGCAATTTGGCATCTATAACGTTTAGCGCTAAACCCAATTCCTGTGCTTTGATTCCCTTTCCTTCAATGCGAACCTTTGCACGATAATCACCCGCGGCCGCATCGTCGGGGATACGGACCGTAATCCATACCGGCCGGGTCTTCTTCGCTTCCAGATCGAAAGAGGAAAGGTTGTCGAGCATATCGGGCGATAGCGATGATGCGTAATTTTCCGGCTTTCGGTGACCGCAACCTTCGCCGAACTCGTCGGTCATTACATAACGAACAAAATGTGCCGATGATATATTGGCTGGCAGTGTTGCACCACGGTTTCCCTTCCAATCCGAAACGCTAACTTTTACGTGGGGCCTCTCTTCGGTAGTCCACAACAGAATTTGAGCAGATACGCGCTCTCCTTTCCATCCGCTAATCTTCTGATTCTTCTTCAATGCGACGTCAGGGACGAGGGATTTTGCAAAGCGGTGATCAATGCTAACGAAAGAACTGTATAGTCCGCCTTTTACGGCCGACCAGTCGGCCAGCGTATCG
>DAIRDA010000352.1:0-1741 GCA_036796375.1 Albibacterium sp. | reverse complement strand
ACGCATCCATACAGATGAACAACATTACGGTTTAGGAGAATGTTCTGCATTTCCGGTAATTGTGGGTGAAACCCAGGACAGTTGCCTTCTTCTGGCTAAAAGTTTTGCCGCTCTCTGGAAGGGCAAGGATCCGCTGGCCATTGCCGACCGACTGGCAGAGCTCGACGATTATATTGCCGGAAACCGCACCGTCAAGAGCGCTTTCGATATGGCTTTGTACGATCTTGCATCCAAGTCTGAAGGCCTTCCGTTATATGCCTTTCTGGGCGGAAAAAAGCGGCCAATATCGACAGATATTACCATCGGCATCGGAACACCTGACGAGATGGCGAACCAGGCTGCCAGGTTTGTAGAACAGGGGGCACGCTACCTGAAGGTGAAACTGGGTAAGATACCCGCCGACGATATTGCGCGCATTAAAGCCATCCGTCGGAAAATCGGCAGCGACACACCCATTCGGATCGATGCCAATCAGGGCTGGGACGTGCAAGCGGCGTCCGTGGTGCTAAACGCGATTAAGAACGACAACATCGAGTTTTGTGAGCAACCACTGCGGGTGCATAACGATTTCCGAATGGGCGAACTTAAAGAATTCGGAATTTCACTGATGGCCGATGAAAGTTGTTATGTAGCCACCGATGCGGAGCGAGTGGCCCGCGAAGGTCATTTTGATTATATTAACATCAAGCTGGCAAAATCGGGCGGAATTCATGAGGCGCTAAAAATATGCAAAGTGGCCGATGCCCATCAGATCCCCTGCATGCTTGGCGGCATGCTGGAAAGCAGGCTGGCCCTCTCCGCCATGGTGCACCTTGCTTATGCGCGAGACGTAATAAAATTCTTTGACCTTGACACCTGCCTGGTGGGCCATTTAGAAGACCCGGTTGAGCACGGACTTCAATACGAAGGCTTCGATATAAGCATCGCCGATATCCCCGGAATCGGTGCCGGCATCAGCGAATCATCGTTAACTAGTTACGAAAAAACTACCATTTGAATTAGCGTTTTTGCTAACTTGCATCCCAAATACAGAGATCATGACACATTCCGAAAAGCTCTCACTGCTTCGTGACAGCATGCAGCGTGCGAAAATCGATGCCTATATTATTTCCTTGGCCGACCCGCATATCAGTGAATACCTTCCCGAGCGCTACAAAAATATTGAATGGCTTTCCGGTTTTACTGGATCGGCCGGAACCCTGGTGATAACGGCTCACTTTGCGGGCTTGTGGGCCGATAGCCGTTACTTTGTACAGGCAGCCGAACAGCTGGAAGGGACAGGTTTTGAACTCGTTAAACTGAAGGTGCAGGGAGCCGCTGAATATGGCGAATGGATCGCAGAGCATTTGCCTTCAGGCGCTACAGTAGCCTTTGACGGGAAGCTGGTATCTATTGCTGCAGCGCAACAGGTCATTACTGGTTTAGCAGGAAAAGCGATTGCCGTGAGAACAGATGCAGATCTGATTGATCCGATCTGGACTGACCGGCCAGCTCTTCCCACCGAACAAGCCTACCTGATTTCTGAAACGCAAACCGGCAAATCTACGACAGAGAAGATTGCTGAAGTTCGGGCAGCCATGCACAAAAAAGGAGCGGATTTTCATCTGGTTTCATCGCTTGACGATATTTCATGGATTTTCAATATCCGCGGGGGCGATGTAAAATGCAATCCGGTCGTATTAAGTTTTGCCGTGTTTTCGCCCGATCGGGTGGAACTTTTTATCGACAGGCAAAAGTTAAA
>DAIRDA010000351.1:0-1751 GCA_036796375.1 Albibacterium sp. | reverse complement strand
ATATTTTCATTTAATATAAATAAGGGGCCCTAAGGCGGTCCATCCGCCTTAGTCAGGGTTGACTGGTTAAATTTATTTTTGTAATATGCATCATAAAACCTTTTAATGCTCTACAAAATCTTCCTTTCAGCAACACTTTTCCTCGTATTGAATGCCCGGCTCTTTGGGCAACCGTCCCACAATAATCCGGACGATATCTCCGGGCAGGTAAATGTCTTTCTCGGTACCTCCGGAGACCACGGACAACTGTCTCCGGCTGCATCGTATCCCTTCTCCATGATGAGTATCGGGCCGCAGACCTATCCGCACCTGCATGCCGGTTACGAGTTCAATGCCAAAGAATATTTGGGTTTCACGCACAACCGCATGGAGGGAGTGGGATGTAAGGGTAGTGGAGGAAACCTGCTTATCAAACCATTTATGGGAGCCCGGCCCGAGAGCGATAAGCTCATGCGTACCCAGCAGCAGGCCTGGCCCGGCTATTTTCAGGTCGCGTTTGATAATAATATAGCTGCTGAATTCAGTGTCGAACAGAACGAAGGAAGGCACCATTACCAATTCCCCACTGGCGAAAAAGGATTTTACATCGACTTAGGCCATACACTCGATAACCAGTTTGTGGCAGAAGAACACCGTATCGAAGGCAATCGACTTAGCGGATGGATCGAATCGAAGACGACCTGCAATGCCGGAAAATACCGTCTGTATTATGCCCTGGAAATTCCCGATGCGACCAGGTGGGAGGAAGCAGGAAAGAACAAACTCATTGTGCGTTTATCGCAAGCCCTTCGCCAGGCCGACGTCCGCGTAGCGTTTTCTTCTGTCAGCGCAGAAGATGCCACGGCAGCACTGACCAAGAGGACCTTGAACGAAATCCAAACCGCCAGCCGTGCCGAGTGGAACAAGGTGCTGGGTCAGGTACAGGTAAAGGGCGATGCCGAGCGCGAGAAGCTTTTTTACTCCCTGCTCTATCGCACGGTACAATCACCCTACGTTATTTCCGAAAAAGATGGTCGCTACCGCGGGCACGATGGCTCCATGCAAAAATCAAAGGAGACCCTATATAACGGCTGGGCCATCTGGGATAATTACCGAACGCAATTACCCCTGCTTTCGCTTGCTTATCCGGATAAGTATCAGGGCGTCACCAGTTCCATCGCCAACCTCTACCGTTTCGGCAAAAAGGACTATGCCACACAGGCCGAACCATCCAATACCGTCCGCACCGAGCACGCCGTCGTCGTCTTGCTCGATAGTTACCGCAAGGGATATAAGATTGATTTCAAGCCTATCATCGATTCACTGATCAAGGAGGTCGACCGCCTCGACTTTTCGAGCCCTGATAAAGCACTTGAATCCAGCTACGATGTCTGGGCTTTGTCGGAAATCCTTCGCATTCTGAAAATGGATCAGCTGAGTGAAAAATATAAACAACGGGCGCTGGAATATAAAGAGTATTGGAACAAAGACTTCAAAGACATGACCCGCTCGGATGTAGACCGCATGCAGGCACGTAAGCTTTATCAGGGAACCATCTGGCAATATCGCTGGTTCGTTCCTTTTGATGTAAAAGGCCTGATCGATCTTATTGGCGGCGATGAAATGTATCGAGAGCAGCTCGATTATTTCTTCGGGAACGATCTGTACAACCACGCCAACGAACCCGACATTCAGGTTCCCTATATGTATAATGCCTCTTCGGAAATTTGGAAATCGCAGGCCATGGTACATAAATACGCCAAGGATACGGT
>DAIRDA010000350.1:0-1760 GCA_036796375.1 Albibacterium sp. | reverse complement strand
AATGTATCGGCAAAATACCTCACCGAGGTGGTCAAAGAATATTCCGGAAAGAATGCCAGTGAAATTATAAATGATCTTGTTATCTTGGAGGCTAAATTTCTGTTAAGCCGAACGCAGCTGAGTATTGGCGAAATAGCGGCTAAGCTGAATTTCAGCGATCAGTCCTTTTTTGGCAAATATTTTAAAAGACAAACCGGTGTATCACCCAAGTCATTCCGTGAATCAGCCCTAATTTAAATACAGCCCTAATATAAATACATGAAGTATCTGAGCATCCTTATTTTATTCCTTCTGAGCGTTATCCATGTAAATAGCTACGCTCAGCAAGACAGTATCCCCGTGCGCGATCTGGTCGAAAAGAACAATGCCTTTGTGAACCAGGTGCCCCTCGAAAAAGTTTACCTTCACTTCGACAAACCTTATTACGCCGTGGGCGATACCATTTGGTTCAAAGCCTACCTGACATCCCTCCAGAATGTTCCTTCTCCGCTCAGTAAAATCCTGTACATCGATGTGCTGACCGAGAAAGATTCGATCGTCAACAGCATCAAGCTGCCCATTATCGGAAGCGTGGGTCATGGCAGCATCCCGATATCTCATTTTTCCTATAAGCAGGGCAACTACCATATTCGCGCCTATACCAAGTGGATGATGAACTTCGGCTCCGCCTATTTCTTCAACAAAAATATCCCCATCGGAAATTCCATCAACAAGGACCTGAGTACTCACATCACCTTTCAAAATAAGGCGAGCGACAAAAACGTGCAGGTGAATGCCACGGTGCAGTATAAAGGCGAAGACGGAAAGCCCCTGGCGGGCAGAAAGGTCAGCTGGGAAGTGGAAGTCGACTTCGAACGGATCGGACGGGGCAGAGGTGAAACCGACGCTAATGGAAATCTAAGCATCGGTTTTAGCGCCGGCAAGAACGTTGATATCCGAAGCGGACTGCTGATGACCAGCATCGAGCTGACGAAAGACAAAGTGATTAAGGCCAATTTCCCACTCAGTTATATCAATACTGTGAACGATCTCCAGTTCTTTCCCGAAGGAGGCGAATTTGTCGCCGGACTCACCAATACGCTGGGCTTTAAGGCCGTTCAGCAAAACGGACTGGGTGTAGAGGCGAGCGGCTCGGTGGTCGACGGCAACGGTGCCGAAGTAGCTACCTTCTCATCGCTTCACAAGGGCATGGGTAAATTTAGCTTTGTACCCGAAAGCGGGAAGACTTATTTTGCCAATGTTCGCTTTTCGGACGGTACCAGCGGAGCCTTTAAGCTGCCTGCACTGAAAGAAGAAGGCATCAGCCTGACGGTCGACAATAGCGATGCCAGCCAGATCCGCTTTATGGTACAAAGCAACCGGCCATTTTTAAGCAAAAACCACAACCGTGGCTTCTATATCATCGGTCGCTCAGGCGGAATTGTCTATTACGGAGCGCAAAGCGTACTGCGTTCGCAGGAGTACTCGGCCGCTGTACCGCGCGCGAATTTCCCGACCGGACTGGTTCAGTTTAGTATCCTGGCAGCCGACGGGCGGGTGCTGAGCGAGCGGCTGGTTTTCAACCAGCAGGCCGACTCCCTTAAACTAACATTAGAATCAGACCTCACCAGCTATAAGCAGCGCCAAAAAGTTAAAATGAAATTAAGCCTGGCGCACGATTCGGTGGCGATCCCCGGAAACTTTTCCGTAGCGGTGATCGACGAAAGCAAGGTGCCCGTCAACGAGAACCAGGAAACCACCATCATGAGTTCCATTTTGCT
>DAIRDA010000349.1:0-1787 GCA_036796375.1 Albibacterium sp. | reverse complement strand
AGGAAGGCCACATACTTTCCATCGGGCGAAACCGTGGGCGATACGTTCGTATTTCCGGCATTATTGCGGTCGATAATAACCCGCCCGACCGGCACTTGCGCCGTATCGGTCAGCATCGGCTTATAGGTGTTTTCGATGGCCGTTCTCCAGAGGTTCGAAAGGGTAGCCTCATTATAACCGAACACCTGCTGAATAGCCATCTGGTAACCGTATTTGGCAGTTGCTTTAAACAGCGGAACAATCACGGTGTCGCCATAGGTAGATCCTACGTACGACCAGAAAGCCTGTCCATAACGGTATGGAAAATAGCGGTTGCTCTCTGTAAGTGCGCGCAGGGTAGGGATGTCTTTGTTTAGGTAGGCATCGCGCATCCACATGGCTGTAAAAGCATCTTTCTTGCCAATGGAGAGGTACTCCGCCATACCTTCTACCATCCACAGCGGAATGTTGCCTATATTTTCAAGCTGTGTTGAATCGCCTTCAATCACCGCACGGTACTGAAAGGCGTGCACCATTTCGTGACCCAACACGTGTCGCGTCTGACTGTTTACCTGCATCACCGGCATCACCACCCGGTTCTTGAAGGCCTCGGTAACCCCGCCCGTTCCTACGCCGATGGTGCCCTGAATTGCCGTTGTTTGCTGAAAATCAGGATGGTTCGAGTAAAGTATCAGGGGGTTCTTATTTGTAAATGTATCGCGGAACACCTGTTGATGCAGGTCGTACCAGATTTCGCTTTCCTGCGCCAGCGCCTTTATAAGGCTATCGTTCTTCATGTAGTAATAGAGATCAAAATGCGGCGTCTCGTACACTTTGAAGTCCAGCTTCTTATAACGCATCTTGTTCTGCCCGAAATATTGGGCCTGAGCACTAAAACCGATGCTCATCAAACAAAGAATCAAAGCAAGATATTTCAGGCTTTGCAGCCCGGCGGCATTTGTAAATCGGTGTTTCATATATCTTTTTTATCTTTTATCTCTCAACAAGCGCTGCTAACGAAGACGCATACTGTCGGGAATTGATCGTTCAAACTGGTCAATAAGCTCATCCATGTTTACCTCTGGCTGAGTGCGGAATTCACCGCTGTCGGTTTCAGCTTCCAGCGAGTCGGGAACACTCCGAACCACGATCCGCGGACTTGGGCAATAGTAGGTCTTGCTAATCTTTACCGTAGGATCCGGAAATGGTCCGTAAGTATAACCACTATCTTCATCCTTATATAGCTTTTCCATAAATTTCCCGAATATAGGCAGCGCCGTATGCGCCCCTTCACCGGTCGAGGAACTTTTGAAGTGAATGCTACGTTCGTCGTTACCCACCCAAACGCCCGTCACCAGGTTATTGGTCATTCCCATATACCATCCGTCCACATAGTCAGACGAGGTACCCGTTTTTCCGGCAATCTGGTTGTTCTTCTTCCACAAATCCCACTCCCAAAGGGCCTGCGAAGTGCCTCCCGGCTCTTCCATTGTTCCCCGAAGCATGTAGAGCATCAGCCAGGCATTCTCCTTGCTCAACACTTCCTTTTCTTTCGGTTTAAATTCAGCAATCACATTTCCGTCGCGGTCCCTAATGGTTGTAACTAAGATAGGATCAATAAGTTTGCCTTCATTCAAAAAAGTAGAATACGCTTTAACCATTTCAAAAACACTCACATCGTTCGGCCCCAGGCTCACGGAAGGAACCGATTGCAGCGGACTTTCAATGCCCAGCCGATGGGCTGTTTCCACTACCTTATCCCAACCCACTTCTTCGGTGATTTGAGCCGTAATTGAGTTAATAGAACG
>DAIRDA010000348.1:0-1805 GCA_036796375.1 Albibacterium sp. | reverse complement strand
TGAAAGAAATATCACCTACTGCAATGAGTGCATACAACAGAATTGTACGTGCAGATCTGATTGCTATTGATGATATTATGCTTTTTCCGGTGAAAAAAGAAGACGCAAATGGCTTCTTCAATCTCATTAATACTTTGCATGAAAAGGCCTCAATCATTATAACAACAAATAAAGCACCTACAGAATGGGCACAGACCTTGGATGATGAAGTCTTAGCAACTGCTCTGCTGGATCGATTACTCTATAGATGTGAAGTCATTAAACTGACAGGAACAAGCTATAGAATGGAGAATAGAAAGTCTATTTTTAAAGAAGAATTATAAACCAAAAGGAAGAGTAAAAGTGACGGTTTAACTTTGCCAAAATATGATGCTTTTATATTTGCTGATTACATCATGCTCGTTTCACGCGATTGTTTTATCTGATCGTTTTATAAACATACCAAGTCAATATGGGACATAACCCCATACAAACCAATAAAAATCTGAAATCAGTTTTTTTGAAATAGGTCTCAAAATTACAAAAAAAACCAATACCCTCCCTCAAATCTCCGTAGAATCCCCCAAGAGTACCTTCCGATCCGATCACCTTCCCTATTATGGTCTCCCCGATCACCCTGTATTCAAATCTATTGGTTATGGAGTATAGCACGGTTTTCAGTTCGCCGGTTTTGGTATCTCGCGCCAAATTAATTGCTAATTAGATGAACGTATATCAGTGATGCCAGGCAATAATTAGTTGGATGCCTTTGCCTGCAAAGCGGGATCCGGTACCCATTTGGGAAGGAATGCCGAATTCGCTCGGGTTCCAGTACCCGATCAGGTAGAAAGTCACGTTGTTTCGTTGATGTTGCCAGTTTAGAAAATTATAAAAACGCTGGTTCCCCCAGTCGTAATAAACCATTGCGCTGAGGTTATCGGCCATCGAGAGCGGGTAGGAGAGGTTTAACCCCGAGAAGTTGAGCGATCGGTTGAAGTCGATCCCTCTCTCGCCGTATGAATAGAAGAACTGTTCAAACGTCAGGCCAAGGCCGTTCCCGATCCCGAACGTGTAATCCGTTCCCAATGTTGCCATCTGTTGGTTGGTAAGTTCGCCCATGTCGCCGTTCAGATGTGTCCACGAGCTTTCGAACCAGAGTCCCACGGTCGCGTCGAGCCGCACATCAAGCCCGAAACGGTTTTCCGCGATCTTTTCAAGGCCGTACGTGCTTGCATCCGCTTCGCGGAAATGATAGGAGAGCGCTCCTTCTCCTTTTGGGATCGGTATCTGCACCCTGCCGCCCATTTCGGGGAACGAACTGGATGAAGGGAGTATTTCCCACCCTTTGTTCTTATCGTTGCCGTAGAGGGACCACAACCACAAGGTGGTATTATTGGGAAAGTAGTACCGGAACAGCCCTCCCCAGACGCCGTCGGTGAGCTGCAGCGGGTCGCGCGGGTCCATGCTGTCGAACCACATCAGCGGGCGGAACATTTGAGCCGATCCGAAATTGATTTTTTGCAGGCCGAGCCTTACTTCCGCTCTTGTGGATGCATAACGCGCCCATGCCCTGTACGGTTTTATTGTAGCGTCGGTTGAGGTATTGTCGAACGAGCGAATCCCTATATCACCGAAGAGGTTGACGGATGCTTCGAGGTCTATTAATTGATTGTTTTCAAGCGGTTGAGTGAGATTGATCTGTGGAATGTAACGCCCTCCCAGCCACCCTTTCGTGGGGATATCGGGAGTAAACTGTCCCCATCCGGATAGCTGCCCGCTGTATCGAAATTGGATAGGATCTCTTGCCGGCCTGTTTCCCGTGTTTA
>DAIRDA010000347.1:0-1805 GCA_036796375.1 Albibacterium sp. | reverse complement strand
ATTTATTACCATTTGTCTTATAGTTTTCTATTGTGCATCCGGATTTGCTCAGAACGACTCAGAACGATTTCAAAAAATCGAGATTGCCAAAGTTGCTTATATCACGAAAAGGCTTAATCTTTCAACCACCGAAGCACAAAAATTCTTCCCAATCTACAATCAGTATCGCAGCGAAATGCGAAAAATTGTGGATCAGAAACGGGCAACCGATAAGAAACGGCGCTCGAGAAATGAATTGGAATTTGACTCCGAAATCTTGGACTGTAAAAAAAGATACCGCGAGAAATTTAAATCGGCCGTATCAGCTTCCAAAGCTTCCCAGTTTTTCGAAGTGGAACGGGAATTCCGCGAACAGTTATTTAAAGAGCTGGAGAACCGGTCAAAACAATAGCCCTCTATGCTTAGCAATCGTGAACTTTTCCTGTTAAATACCGCTCAAACGTCCAAAACACCACGCCTTACTGAAGTTGTTTCCGCCGAAGGAGTGTATCTGTATGGCCCGTCTGGCGAACGTTATATCGACCTGGTATCGGGCTTTGCCGTGAACAATATCGGTCACCGAAATGCGAGGGTTGTAGAGGCCATTAAAGACCAGCTGGATAAGCATATGCACGTGACGGTTTTCGGTGAATTTGTACAGCTTCCACAGGTGAAGCTGGCCGAGAAACTGGTTTCGCTCCTCCCGGAGGGACTGGAGTCGGTGTATTTTACGAACTCAGGCACCGAAGCAACGGAAGGCGCTATGAAACTTGCCAAGCGTTTTACGGGCAGACAGGAAATTCTTGCTGCAAAAAAAGCCTACCATGGAAGTACGCAGGGCGCGTTGAGTTTGATTGGCGACGATGCCTTTCACCAGGCTTACGCTCCGCTCCTCCCGGGGATATCCTTCATTGAGTTCAATAATTTTGACGATATCGCCCGCATAACGGAGCAAACCGCAGGCCTGTTCCTGGAGTCGATTCAGGGAGAGGCGGGTGTACAAGTGCCCCACCTGGATTGGATCAGAGCGGTCCGCAAACGCTGTGATGAGACGGGTACCCTCCTGGTTCTGGATGAAATTCAGACGGGTATGGGAAGAACCGGAAAACTTTTCGCTTTTGAACACTTTGGTATAAAACCCGATGTTTTGCTGTTAGCGAAGGCCTTGGGTGGAGGGATGCCTTTGGGTGCCTTCATCGCCAGTCGGCAAGTGATGGATGTAATCAGCCACAATCCGATGCTGGGACATATTACGACCTTCGGTGGCCATCCCGTCTGCTGTGCAGCGGCGCTTGCCTCGCTTGAATTTATTCTTGAAGAGCAATTGCCGGATGCGGTTGAAAACAAAGCAGCGCTGTTCCGCGAGTGCCTTCAACACCCGGCGATTAAAGAGATTCGCGGACTCGGTTTTATGATGAGTTTGCAGTTAGCCTCGTTTGCCCAGGTTGAAAAGGTGAGTAAATATTGCGCCGAGCACGGAGTGATGATCGACTGGTTCCTGCATTGCGAAACTGCATTGCGAGTGGCCCCACCGCTGATTATTACCGAAGATGAAATCCGCCGGGCCTGCACCGTTATCCTCGAGGGTTTGGATCAGTTAAGCTGATCCATCAACCTCAATTCTACTTCAAATCAATTCTTATGAGCACCAAAAAATTAACTGATATAAAAATTTCTGTATTGGATCTGGCCATGGTAGTGGAAGGCCAACAGCCGTCCGAAACCTTTCAAGCCAGCCTGGAACTCGCCAAACATACCGAGAAATGGGACTATCAGCGCTATTGGCTGGCGGAACATCACAACATGCCGGGCATAGCCAGCTCTGC
>DAIRDA010000346.1:0-1822 GCA_036796375.1 Albibacterium sp. | reverse complement strand
TCCGATACCTGAAAATTCTTACTGATATTCAGCGTGCCGCGGCTCACCATGATGCCGTCGATATCGTCTCGTACGCGTACGACGGTGGAGATAGACGGATCTTGTTGTTTGAGCCAGAGAAGTTCCTGCTCGGCCATCTTTGCAAATTGGGGTGCCTTGATCATCTTTCGTTTGGGCGGCACCTCTGGTGTGTCGATGGAAATCAGCAGTGCCTTGGCAGTCTCCAGTATGCGATCATCGATGGGTCCGAAGAGCTGCAGGCTGGTCAACATAAAGTCGGGCTTCTCGCGTTCCATCATCATGTCGAGCATCCGGTCGATTTCTTTTCGTTTATCCCGGAAAAGAAAGGCCATCGTCGGATCAGAAATATCTTCGATCGGGAGATTGTAAAGCTTACGTTTGATCAGCTCTGGGTCGATCGGCATAGGGCGGTAGTGGAATACGGGTGCTTTCAGGAAATTGGACTTTCGGAAGGATGACCACGCATCCTCCACATTAATGGGTGTTACAAGCAACAGGAAATCGAACAGGTTGCTGCATTTGCTTAGTTCTTCGTCAATTTCGAAAACGTTTTTTCGAAGACTCGTAGTCCCAAGCATTTGGAAGTGGCTGGCATTATAAGAGGTATGAACGCGAACGAATTCAAAAAATCCTTTTCTGATCGCCTTGCTAAATTTCGCTCGCAGATCGCGAAGAACAAGTGGATATGCTCGGCCTGTATCCAGATTCATATAGATGGGTGCAATTTCTACTCCGATCAGGGTGATACCCATGCGGCTGGCATCTTTGTCGCTAATAAAGGGTTTGTAGTAAGGGGGTGCAACAACATCTTTTCCGGTACTGATTTCCGTCTTTAAGGGATTTCCTAAAATGACAATTTTACCGAGTTCTTCCAGGAGTTTTTCAGCAACTTCAGACCCGCTTTTTTGGCTGACGTGAATGGTGAATGGGGGAGCAATGGTTTTCTCTGAGAGCCATACCTCGAGCAGCAGAAAACCTTTGAACATATCCGACAATGCTTCTGCGACGCTTCGAACGATTTCATTATTCTCCGTGCTGTCTTCAATATAAATATAGGACGACTCAGTTTTCCCAAGCCGGGAGGTGAAACCATCTTTGCCGCTCGGGGGGATGCGGTATACGACCATAAAAGGAACCGGCTTTTCCATATTGATGAGTCCGTTTCCTGGTAGGGATATACGCATCGCCTCCTTTTTATTGATTTTGTCGAGGATGCGATTGATGAGCCTTTTTTCTGGATTGCTCATCATGCCTTGAAAGATTTTAGATGTTCTTCGAGCGGGTCAATCGTGTTTAAGAGCGCCTCTCTGATATCTGTGATGTGAGGGATATCGGCCCGCCCTGTCCATTCATCCATAAAAGTTTTTTTAAACTCGATTGAAATTACGCTTCCCTTGTCACCATAATGCTGGTTGGCCCATTGCGAAAAACCGCCTCCTTTGAATTTTATATTTTCACGCACATCGGGCTCTTCGCCAGCAATGATAGCATGAGAAAGTAAACGAATAAAGTGTTGGATCAGTGGATACCATCTTTCAGCATTGAAGCGGCTTCCAATATTGATTTCAGGATTGTCACTAAGGGGTGCTTCCTGATCGTATGCTTCTCGCCGATGGTTGTAGGAGTGAATATCAAGAATCAGGAAATAGCCAAAGCGCTCAATCAGTGATTCGATAAGTTCCTGCATGTCTGCGTAAAAAGTGCGGTAGTAGGAGAGTAGCTTTTTTTCCTCAGACGCCGGTAAAGATTCGTCCCAAACGGTTAGTCCCCAGGCATCCTCGGGATTTTTATAGATTGCTTT
>DAIRDA010000345.1:0-1828 GCA_036796375.1 Albibacterium sp. | reverse complement strand
TCCAATATACGTCCATTTCGCCAAGGGTCATGTCTTTCAGGTTCTTGCCCTCCTCTTGAGCCTTCTTCTCCAGGTAGCTGAATCGTTTGATGAACTTCTTGTTCGTTCGTTCCAGCGCGTTTTCAGGATTAATTTTAAGAAAACGGGCGTAGTTGATCAGCGAGAAAATCAGATCTCCAAATTCGCTTTCTGCTTTCTCGTTGTCGATTTCCGCGTCGCCAATATTGAATTCGGCCTTAAATTCTTGTAATTCCTCTTCTACCTTTTCCCACACCTGTTCCTTGTTTTCCCAATCAAACCCTACTCCCTTCACCTTGTCTTGTATCCGGTATGCCTTAACCATGGCCGGGAGCGAGGCGGGTACACCACCCAGAACGGATTTATTGCCTTCTTTCAGCTTCAGCTGTTCCCAGTTGCGCTTCACCTCGTCTTCATCGGCAACGTCGATATCACCATAAATATGGGGATGGCGTGAGATCAGTTTTTCACAAGCTGCATTCAACACATCGGTGATATCGAAAGCCTTCTGTTCGTCTGCAATTTTTGCATAAAAGGTAAGATGCAACATCAGATCGCCGATCTCCTTTTTAATTTCGTCCATGTCGTTATCGAGAATGGCATCGCCAAGCTCGTACATTTCTTCGATTGAAAGATGACGAAGACTCAACATCGTTTGCTTCCGATCCCAGGGACAATCCGATCGTAAAGTATTGAGGACCGTTAGGAGCCGCTCGAAAGCGGTTCCCGGCGTATGTTGGGCCGGTGGAGGGGTTTTAGACATAACTCTTGATTAAATAGGCTGCGTTTTTTCAGAAAGCCACTGATTTTCTTCGCCGCTCAACAGGGGCGATACCTGCTCATACACCTTCTGGTGGTAGGCGTTTAACCAATCGATATGAGGCTGATCCAGGAGCTCTTTTCTGACCAGCGAAGTCTCGATATAGCATAGCGTTAAGGTCTCAAAGTTCATAAACTGACCGAAAAAGGTGTTTTCTGTCCAGTGACTGGCCACCAGGTTTTCAATCCGTATTCCGTATTCGCCTTCGCGATAGAGACCCGGCTCGATGGAGGTTACCATTCCGGGTTCAATAGCAATGTCGATGGGTGCACTGTTAAACACATGCGGACCTTCGTGTACATTCAGGAAGAAACCTATTCCGTGACCGGTTCCATGACCGTAATTGCGCTGATAATCCCATAGAGGCTTTCGGGTGATGGCATCTATCTGGTAACCACGCGTGCCGGCGGGATAATTACACATCGATCCCTCGATCATCGCCTTCAGCACGAGTGTATAGTCTGTCTTTTCCTCATCGGTGGCTTCACCTAAGCTAACCACCCTGGTGATATCGGTCGTTCCAGTCGTGTATTGACCACCGGAATCGACCAGCAACAGACCTTTATTTTCCAGAAACGCGTTGCTTTCGGGCACCGCTTTATAGTGTGGAAGGGCGCCATGTTCGCGATAGCCTGCAATGGTATCGAAGCTTTCGCCGACAAAGCCATCCTGCTCCGCTCTGAATGATTTTAGCTTATCTGCCAGGCTGATCTCGCTCACTTCTTCTTTCCCCACGTTTTGTTCGAGCCAAAAGAAGAAGCGCGTTAAGGCAGCGCCGTCTTTCGCCATCGTGTGGCGCATATGCTTAAGTTCTACATCATTTTTGATTGCCTTCAGATGCGTACTGGGGTTGATGTCCTGTATTTTGGTACAGGCTTTCGGAATCCGGTCAAAATACGCGTAGCAATTTCGTTTGGGATCGATTAATACATGCTTACCCGCCGGGATGCGTTCCAGCGCAAGGGTAATATCATCGTAATCGCTTATGGT
>DAIRDA010000344.1:0-1840 GCA_036796375.1 Albibacterium sp. | reverse complement strand
TTGCTGGTATAAAACACCGGGCCTTTAGAATCTATTTTGATAAATAAGGCGATTATTAAAAAGAACGGGGTGAGGCAAATCAAAGCGGTAGAAGCAAAAAGGATATCGAACAAGCGTTTTGAAAACGGCATTTTATACGGCTTGGGCAATGACAGTTTAAGTCCCTGAACGTCTGACCGCACCATCTTGAACTTCCTTAAAAACTGCAGCCTTTCATTTAGCTGCTCAACATCAAATGGATACTCATAATAATCCGCGACCTTCAGCTCTTTCGCTTTCTTTCGGTTATTTTCGTCGGTCTTTTGCGCTAAGAGTACGACGATGAGTCCACAGGTCAAAGAACTGTATTTCAATCGTTGAACCATTTCGAACACTTTCCCTTCCTGATCTATTTCGAGAATAAGGATTTCGGGGATGGAAAGGATATTTAGCTGATTCAGATGAATTTCAAGCTCAAGAAGATTTTGGAAAGCCTGGAGGTTGAAAAACTCATCCAACCCCCGGGCTATATCTTTCTCGAACCTTTTTCCGCTATAATAAACCAGGTTCCGGAACGATTGGGTTTCAGTTATAGATACGTGCCAATCCATTTGCCTTTTTGCTTGCTATGATTTCTGAAACGGAATGTTTAAGTTCGATTGGGTTGAAGGGCTTAGGGAAAAAGCGGTCGACACCGTAAGCCACTTCGGCTGCGATGGGATCAAAGTCGCCCGTCTCGGAAAGGACCACTACTGGAATTTTACGATAGAGGCCGCTTACCTTAATGGTTCTGAGGAAATCCTTTCCACCGAAACCCTTGATAGCGAAATCCAGGATGATCAGATCCGGACTTTCATTTTCTTCCAACCAAATGAGGGCTTCGTAGCAGGAGCTGGTTAAAACAATCTTATATTCCTTACCGAAAATGAAGTGAAGTAGTTCTAAGATTGAGGGCTCACCATCTACTACCAGTAATGTATTTTTCATAATGTTATTCACTGAGATTTTAGTTATATCGAACTTGCTTTACAAAGAACCGGAACTAAAGTCGCCTGTGTATAACCATAACTGGGTATTTTGGAAAACAGGAGAATTAAAAATATTAAAGAGCGAGTATTAGACTATAAATCAGTAAACTAAACATTGAGGAGGCGGTGCTCCAGGGCAAAAACAATAAGCTGAACCGTATTCTTAAAATCGGTTTTACGCAGGATATTCTTGCGGTGCACATCGACGGTATGCTTACTGATAAAAAGTTCGTCGGCAATCTCGGTCGACGACTTCCCTTCGACCATCAGGGCGACGATGCGGAGCTCGCTTTTGGAGAGGCTCTGGAAGGCTGCCAGGTGATGAGAAAAATTACCGGAGGTGGCTTCTTTGGTTTTGAATGCCATTTGAACGCTAACCAGTAATTGCTGGTCGGTATAGGGCTTTAGCAGGAAAGCATTTGGGTGGGTACTGAGCGCCTCCTTAAGCAATTGCTCGTCGCCATGGGCGGTAACGTAGATGAGGCGGAACATTTGATTCTTACGAAGTTCTTTAATGACATCGATTCCCGACTTTTCTCCTTTTAAACGGATATCGCATAGTATCAAATTGGGTTTATAGCTGATAAAGCTGCGTACGGCCGATTCGTAGCGGTCGGCGACGGCGCATACCTCGAAGCCTTTGCTTTCTAAAAAAAAGGACATACTTTGAGCTACCAAAAACTCATCTTCGACAATCATTATTTTTTCCATGCTTTCGTATTAATATATCAATCTAAATTTTATTCTGATCTCCAATTCTTCCTGTTTATCCACTTTTATTTTACAGTTTCCGTCGAGCTGCCTTACCAGCATCTCGATCAGTTCTTTACCTA
>DAIRDA010000343.1:0-1840 GCA_036796375.1 Albibacterium sp. | reverse complement strand
TTCGGAATTGTCGGCACGGAGCATACGATTGATCTTATCGCGGTGCTGTGAGCTGTATAAAAGGATACCCAGCCAGATGTTAGCCATGATGACATCCACCGCAATCATTTGTGCGAAGAGGGTTTTACTGGCACCGAATACTTCCAGCATTGCTGCCTGATTGGCACCGCCGCCGATCCAGCTCCCCGACACGGTAGATAGTCCGCGCCAGGTTTCTTCTTCCCCAAAGAAGAAGATATCAGGAAATATGCTGCCTACTGTGGCAAAGGCGATGGGGCCACCGATAATCACCCCGAGGGTTCCGGCGAAAAACATAATGATGGATTTGGGTCCGAGGCGACGGAGACCTTTCATATCGATGCCCAACGTGAGCAAAATAAGGCTGGCAGGTAAAAGGTAACGGGAAGCCATACTGTATAGCCCGGAATTCTCTCCCGAGATGATCCCGAAGGTGTTGAACAGGGCTGGAATAAAGTAGCACAGCAAAACGGAAGGGACATACTTATAGAACTTATTCCAAAATCCTTCTTTCCGGCCGGAGGTATAAAAAACCAGCGCCAAAATGGTCATCAAAATGCCGAATACGACGGCGTCGTTGGTAATCAAAGCAGTATTGACGGGAGTTGTTTCCATGTAGTCGATTTATTTTTCTAAAGTATTAAATTTTTCCTGAAAGCGAAGTCCGTATTCGTCAGTGACCGGCTAATTAGGCGGATTTTTCGGAAATTAGTTGTCATTACGTGCGAGAAACAAAAACGAGCAATCAATTTGGATTCCTATTTGTTGCAAAGGCGACACATCGAACAAAACCTATAGGTATGAGAGATTTATTTTTAAACGTAGGGATTCCCCTGGTTGTATTTTTACTGATTATGACGGGGTTCTATCCGGGCCTGATCTGGCTGACCCTCATCGTCGTTATTCTCTTCGGTATTGGCGTGTACAATTTGATGCAAGACCGGCACGCGATTCTGAAGAACTTTCCGGTGCTGGGTTATTTTCGATATTTTTTTGAATTTATTTCGCCCGAGCTGCAGCAATATTTCATTGAGCGCAATACCGACGGCAAACCTTTCTCAAGAAATTTGCGTTCTGTGGCGTATCAGCGTTCTAAAAATATTGAGTCGACCACTGCCTTCGGTACGCAGCTGGAAATCAATCATCGCGATTATGAGGGAATGCGACATTCATTGTATCCGGCTCCGCTGACAGAGGAATTGCCGCGGGTTATGATCGGAGGTCCGCAGTGCCGGCAGCCTTACAGTGCTTCCCGGCTGAATATATCGGCTATGAGCTATGGTTCGATGAGTTCGAACGCCATCATGGCGCTGAACCAGGGAGCGGCAAGGGGCGAGTTTTATCATAATACGGGGGAAGGTGGTATATCTGACTACCATATGCAGGGTGGTGATTTGGTTTGGCAAATTGGTACGGGCTATTTTGGCTGCCGCGACGAGCGCGGAAACTTCAGCCCGGAAATGTTTCGCGAAAAGGCTTTGCGCAAGGAAGTAAAAATGATCGAACTTAAGCTTTCTCAGGGCGCAAAGCCTGGTCATGGAGGCGTACTTCCTGCCGTTAAAAATACAGAGGAGATTGCCCGCATTCGCGGGCTGGTACCGCACACAACGATTCTTTCGCCCCAGCATCATACAGCTTTTGCGAACGCACGTGAACTGATTGGATTTATCGGACGGTTGCGGGAGTTATCGGACGGGAAGCCGGTAGGGTTCAAATTGTGTATTGGCCGAACCGACGAATTTATTGAGTTGTGTGAAGTGATGAAGGAACTGGAAATTTATCCCGACTTTATAACCGTAGACGGAGCGGAGGGAGGTACGGG
>DAIRDA010000342.1:0-1849 GCA_036796375.1 Albibacterium sp. | reverse complement strand
GGTTTGACTAAATACAGTGTTCGGGCGAAGTTGGATCAGAAAGCTTTTGACGATCGCTTGTCAGTAGGTATCAATACGGGGGTGACGCATACCACAAACCGCGGTTTAAATACAAACGAAAACGCTCTTTCGAATAATATGGCGGGTGCTTTGTTCGCGTTTCCAAACGTACCAGCCATTTATCCAGATGGATCGTATAACTTCAGCAGTGATGGAGCTGGCCTCGGCCCAGGAGCGAATACAAGAGCCATCTACGGAAACTACACGAACCAGCGTTTTGTGTTGGACAATAACATCTACAAGTCAGCGCTTCTGAATGTTACCGGAAGTGCCTATGCGGATCTAATGATCGTGGAAGGGCTAAATGCACGGACACAGATCGGTGTAAACTACCTGAACGGGGAAGATTACATGTTTTGGGATCCAAGGCATGGTGATGGTAAAGGCGTTAACGGTCGTATCTATCAGTACTTCCTGCCTACATTCCGCTGGAACTGGCAGAATACCTTGACGTATGACAAAGCCCTTACAGAAGATCACCGGATCAGTGTGGTTGCAGGCCAGGAATTGCAGAAAACCAAAACACGGTGGTTCTTTGCACATGGAACGGATCTGTCGTCTACCTATTTCGGAGAGAACGAAAATATTATCTCGGGCTCATTGGCTAACAGCTTTATTGGCGGTTCTGCAAGTGAAAACGCAATGGAGTCTTATTTCGCAAGGGCGAATTATTCGTTCCAGGATAAATATTTGTTAAGTGCGACGATTCGTCACGATCTTATTTCATCGTTACCCCATGGGAACCAGTCGGCAACCCTGCCCGGAGCGTCTATAGGATGGAGATTAACGCAGGAAGAATTCTTTAACGTAGAATTCTTCAACGATTTAAAAATCAGAGGTGGTTGGGCCAAGGTAGGTAACACTGAAATCGGAAACTACCCCTACGCAGGTGTATTCGCAGCTGCGCAATACGGTGACTTTTCAGGAATTCGTTACAACCAAACCGGTAACCCTGATTTGAGATTTGAAACCAGTAAAAAGATTAACGTTGGTTTGGATGCGACATTCCTGAACAGTCGCGTAAACTTCACCTTCGACTACTTCAAAAACCAGATCGATAACCTGATTCTTGGCGTTCCTACACCTCCATCATTAGGAGTACCCGGAAACAGCATCTCGCAGAACGTTGGGGAGATGTTCAACCAAGGGGTTGAGTTTGATGTGAATGCAAGAATCATTGAACGTGATGATTTTTCATGGACATCGAGCATCAATTTCACCAAGGTGAAGAACGAGATCCAAACCCTGGTAGCTGGAAATGACATGACCTACACTTATCACGTGAACAGAGAAGGATATCCGATCGGTTCATTCTTCGGATACCAAAGTCATGGTGTGAACGCTGCAAACGGAAATCCGATTTTTGAGAAAGAAGACGGTTCTTTGGTACAGCAAGTAGTTGGTAAAACTACCTATGTAGCGTATGACCCTGAAAATCCTGGGGATGTTGCAACACCTGCAGCTGCATTGACTTTCGCTGATAAGCGTATCTTGGGAGAAGCAAACCCAACCTGGTTTGGCGGTTTCAACAATACCTTTGCTTACAAAGGCTTTGATTTGAATATTTTTCTAACCTTCTCAGGCGGCAATAAAGTTTACAACAGAACGCGCCAGGAGAGCTTGAACAATATGCACTTTGCCAATGCTGGCAGAGAATTGCTTGACCGCTGGACGGAGCCTGGCCAGAATACCGATGTTCCTAAAATGGCTTTTGGATATCAGGCATATATCAATCAAGAAGGCCACCTGAACAGTCGTTTTCTTGAAAATGGCAACTTCCTGAGGGCTC
>DAIRDA010000341.1:0-1861 GCA_036796375.1 Albibacterium sp. | reverse complement strand
TCAGAGGTTCCGATAAAAATTGGAGTGCCGGCAAAGTCACCCGCATAGCGTTCCCGCCCGATCTTCTCACCGATCAAGCCCCCGGTGAAAATAACCACACCGCCAAAGCGCTGCGCACGCCTTGCTACAAACTCTGCACAGAGGCAGGCGCCTTGCGAAAAGCCGAGAAAGTAGATATTTGCAGGTGCTATCCCCGCCACCTGAAGCTCGTCAAGGAGTTCATCCAGCTGATCGATTGCAGAAGACAACCAGGGCTCATTGCTTTCTAGCGGAGCGATAAATGAATTGGGGTACCAGGTACCGGCAGTCGCCTGCGGAGCCACAATAGCGAATCCGGCTGTATCCAGATGATCGGCTAAACGTGCGATGTCAGCGGCGGATCCGCCTCGTCCATGTATCATAATCAGCACCTTCTCCGCCTCATGCAAAGACTTTCCTGCTGTAAATCTGTTTTTTATATGCATGTGTTTAAGTTAAGGCTGGATAACTGGCAGAACCTTTTCGATTTGCTCACGGTAGGCTTCATACTGCCTGGGCAATTTCAATTGGCTTCCCAATTCCTCAAGCGTTTCGTCGCGGTCGAAACCCGGATTATCTGTAGCAATCTCGAAAAGCACACCCCCTGGTTCCCGGAAGTAAAGTGAAAAGAAATAATCCCGATCGATCTTCTCAGTGATCTGAAGTCCGCGCGACCGTACCTTCTCCCTAAACGCCATGAGCGCATCCTCGTTGGCTACCCGAAAGGCAATATGATGGTTTGTGCCCCCCGCGTTTAGTCCGGCCGGGGCAGAAGGATCTTCCAGCAAATCAATATAGGCCGCGCTATCGACGCTATCAGTTTTGTACCGATACACATTGCCCTCTTGCCTGAAGAACTGATAGCCGAAAACATCCGTCAGAATAGCTGCCGTGGCCTTCATCGCAGTAAGCGTTAAGGTTACCGTATGAAAGCCTTGAATGGCATATACCGGTTGGATTTCTTCCGTGTCCCAGGCAGCTGCGTTAACGATGCCATCCACCTCGACCAGCTTAAGAACCAGGCCATCCGGATCTGTAAAAAGAAGCTGCTTTTCAGCAAAACGCTCGCTAATCGATCCGTGCATCACGCCCTTCTCTTCGAAACGCTCCTTCCAAAACGAAAGGCTCCCCACCGGAACCGAATAAGCGATCTCCGTTGCCATCCCTGCTCCATTTTTTCCCTTCCGCACGCGCGCCCAGGGAAAAAATGTCAGGATCGTACCGGGCGTTCCGATGCGGTCGCCAAAGTAAAAGTGGTAGGTTTGCGGATCATCAAAATTCACGGTCTTCTTCACCAGGCGCAAACCCAATATCCGGGTATAAAAATCATGGTTCCGCTGCGCGTCGCCAGCAATCGCAGTGATATGGTGGAGACCTAAAACCTTATGTTCCATAGCCGCTTTTTAGACTTCTTTAACAAATTGAACTTCCGCGTTTAAACGAACTTCCTCGCTCACCATCACGCCACCAGCTTCCAGTGCAGCGTTCCAGTTCAAACCCCAATCCTTCCGATTGAATTTTCCGCTCACCGAAAAACCTGCTTTCTCATTGCCGTATAGATCTTTCACAAATCCACCGAACTCCACATCGAGTATCACTTCTTTCGAAACACCCTTCATAGTCAGTACACCTTTCAGCTGATAATTCTCATCGTCGAGTTTATTGAGCTGTGTACTTTCGAAGCTGATGGTTGGAAAGCTTTGTGTATCGAAGAAATCTGCACTCTGCAAGTGGGCGTCGCGGTCGTCGTTGTTCGTATAGATAGAAGCTGCATCAATGTCAGCCTTCACTTTTGCATTACCGAAATCGAGTCCCTCGCTTTCAATGCTTGCATTGAACTTGC
>DAIRDA010000340.1:0-1882 GCA_036796375.1 Albibacterium sp. | reverse complement strand
TCAGCGCCTGTTCGGCTTCCTGTTCCTTGCCGAATACTTCGGCCAGTTTGCGAACGTTTTCTTCGAACGATTGCATATAGTTTTTATAGTCCACCTGCAGGTAAAGTGTAGGGGCAATCTGCGAAAGCTCATCCTGCGAATCCCGCAGCCGGGATGATAGAATAATCAAATCGGGTTCCAGGCGCGAGATGGTTTCAAAATTCACTTCCTTCAGAGTACCCACATCGACGATGCTGTCGTCGTTCTTGTATTTTTCAAGATAGTCGGGCAGGTTGCGTTTGGCGGTTCCGGCGATAGGGATGCCAAGCCGGTCGAGTGTTTCAAGGCTGCCCAGGTCGAGCACAACGACTTTACGGGGAACTTCGCCAGTGTTATCCGCGGTCTTTGATTCCGGGGCCCCACAGGCTGCGAAAAGGGCTATTAACGTTAAGGATAGGATATGATTCAAAAATTTCATGGTGATTTCGTTTTAGATGGTTGATTATTGATAATTTTCTACTGATAATTTAGAGCTGACTCTTAGAGGTTGAAATAATTACAAATTCGTTTTCCATTCACCGGCTGAATATTGAACTCGATATCGAATACTTCTTTCAGGATGTCTGGCTGAATCACCACGCCCACCTCGTCGAAATAGAGTACCCGCCCGTTTTTCAATGCAGCAATATAGTCGGAGTAGCAGGAAGCGAAATTGATTTCGTGGATCACGATAATGATGGTCTTGCCCAGCTCGTCCGTCAGTCTCCGGAGCGTCTTCATAATGTTGACGGCATGTTTCATGTCGAGGTTGTTCAGCGGCTCGTCGAGCAGGATATACTCCGTGTCTTGCGCTACCACCATGGCTAAAAAGGCACGCTGTTTCTGCCCGCCACTGAGTTCATCGATAAAGCTGTGCCGAATGCTCTCCAGGTTCAGGAATTCAATCGCCTCGTCTATTTTCTGGTGGTCTTCCGCGTTCAGGTTGCCTTGCGTATATGGAAATCTTCCGAAGGATACCAGCTCCTCAACTGTCAGTTTCAGATCGAGGTGATTCGACTGTTTCAGGATGGAAAGCTGCTGAGCAAGCGCGCGGCTTTTATAAGAAGCGATATTTTTAGCATTCAGCAATACCGAACCTTCCTGCTGGTCGATCAGGCGACTGATGATGGAGAGCAGAGTGCTTTTTCCGGCGCCGTTGGGACCAATCAGCGAGGTGATTTTTCCTTTGGGTATCGCCATGGAAAGCCCGTCGAGTACGAGTTTATCGCCGTAGCTTTTTGAAAGTTGCTTTACTTCAATCATGCTTTTTGAGTTTTCATTAACAGGAAGAGGAAATAAACCCCGCCCAGAAAGTTGATAATAATGCTGATGGTGGTCGAGAAATTAAACACATTTTCCACCAGAAACTGTCCGCAGATCAATGAAATGCAGGATACCACGCAGCAGGCGCTGATCAGTATGCTGTGCCGGTGCGTCTTAAATAATTCGTAAGTCAGATTGGTTACCAATATCCCCAGGAAGGTGATGGGGCCAACCAGGGCCGTCGATACCGCCACCAAAACCGATATCAATAGCAGATAGAGCCTCACTACCCGGTCGTAGCGAACCCCCAGATTAATCGCATTTTCTTTTCCCAACGCAATCACGTCCAGGTATTTGATATAGCGGTGCCCGATCAGAAATACCAGTGCCAGGGTGCCTATCGATAGCCCGAACAGGTTCATGTTGATCCGGTTGAAACTGGCAAACATCTTCCCTTCAATGATGGAGAACTCGTTCGGGTCGATCACCAGCTGCATAAAGGAACTCAGCGTTGAAAACAGCGTGCCCATGACCAGCCCGATCAGCAAGAGGAGGTACAGATTATTGTTGCCCTTTTTGAAAATCAGGAAATACATCAGCA
>DAIRDA010000339.1:0-1884 GCA_036796375.1 Albibacterium sp. | reverse complement strand
CGGAGACTTCTTCGGCTTTTGAGTAGGTATAGTAAACTCCACCCGTAAATCCACCGGTTCTTCTTGGAACAGCCAAACCGAAGGTCGCACTGTACGAACTTCCCTTCACATCGGTGTTTGTAAGGACAGTAGCATTATTTGCCCCCATCGCGTCGTTATATGCAACATCATCTCTCGTATAGAACTCGCGGTCGTCGCCTGGCGTGTAGTTCATACGACCAACATTGGTTGAACGGTTGGCACCAAACTGGTAGATGGCATTCACATCGCGGGTGTATAATAAATCTGCCGTAGCAGTAAGCGGTGTGTTTGGAATCTGATAATCAGCTCCTAAGCTGGTTCTCCAAACCTTCGGCATTTTAAACTCGGAATCAACTAAAGCAAAAGAGCTTGGGCTTCCACCCAATGGATTTCTGATGAACACGCTTTCTGCGCCTGCAGGTGGATTATCTACCCAGTGGTATGGATTCGGATTGAAAGAAATTCCTCCGATCCAGTTCGCCACTTGATCGTAGCTAGTCGGCTCTACTGTGTTTTGCAGCACACCGGCATTTGACGGCATATTGGTTAACCATACAAACGGAACACGACCGGTGAAAATTCCGGTTCCTCCGCGTACAATCAGGCTTCTGTCGCCCAACGCATCGTAGTTGAAACCAACCCGTGGCGATAGCATAATGCGCGATTTCGGCCAGTTGCCTGAATCGTAATTCTTAGGATTTCCGTCCGTGTCAAGCAATTCCAATGAATTAATTCCTGGATTTGGAGTCAGCTCGTTCATGTAAATAGGCAGCTCTGCGCGTATACCTGCAGTGATGTCCAATTTCTCGTTTACTTTGTAACGGTCTTGTACATAAAGAGAAGCCTGACCGAAGTTCACCCTAGCGTATGGATCCTGTCCTTCATACGGATAGGTAACACCAAACATAATCGGCGCTACTTCACTGGCGGTTCCCGTGCTCAGGAAATCTTCTACCGACTTATAACGGTAATAGGAAGTCCCCATACGAACGTAGGCGTTTCCGAATTTTTGAATTTCAAATGCCGCTCCACCGGTGATGGTATGATCGCCGGTCGTGTACGTAAGGTTATTAACGAACGAATAATTATCGTTTACAACATCGTTATTGTATGAGAACAACTCATATCCTGCAGTCATATAATTTGAACCGGATGCACTTCCATCCCAGATATCGATCATCGGGAAGATGTCGCTATTCGTTAATCGCTTATCCTGAATACGGCTGTAGGTAGCTAAGAACTGGTTCGACAGGCTCGAATTGATATTGCTGGAAAGATCAAAGGTAAGGGAACGTACAGAGTTCTCTGTCGAGTAATTTGAGTTTTCGAATGCCATCGAGTTTGCACTCACACGTCCGGTGCTCGAACGGGGAGAAGGACCTGAAGAGGCATTCGTTAAGGAATTAGCAACACCCACTACCTGGTTGTAACGAACGGCAAGCTTGTGCACATCGTTAATGTTCCAGTCGATGCGCGCTAATAGCTTTGTACTATTTTGTTCAGCTTCATTGGCATAGCCTTGATAGCGACCAGGGTTATAACCCCATCGGTTGATCAGGTGATTTTGAACGGCTATCAGATCGCTTTCTTTTGTTCGGGCAATGTTATCGTCCGGATTGGCAACGCCGTCTTGTGAGGCTCTCCAAAGGTTGGCTCCGGAAGCGTTGGCTCCGGTCTCTTCTACCCGCTCGGCGTTCACAAAGAAAAAGAGTTTATTTTCGATAATCGGACCACCTAAACGGAAACCAAAATTTTTCGTTGCAGCGTCTTGTGCTTCATTCAGTTTAGAGTCGCCTATTTTACGACCTTGAAAGCTTTGGTTATTGAAAAATCCGTAGACAGATCCGGTTAACGTGTTCGTAC
>DAIRDA010000338.1:0-1892 GCA_036796375.1 Albibacterium sp. | reverse complement strand
GTCGGGATGGCCGGATTTGAACCGACGACCTCCAGCACCCCATGCTGGCGCGATACCGGGCTACGCTACATCCCGAAAGAGCAGCAAACATAAAAAAAATGATGATAGTTTGCAATGCCTGAATTATCTATTTTTAAATCATTCCTTCGTCATCTTCATTCTTCGTATTGGTATATCGGGAAAAACCGATATATCTTTGTGCTATGGATCAGGTAGAATTATTCAAAGCGCTTTCAAACAAGACCCGGTTGAGCATTTTGGGCTGGTTAAAAGAGCCCAAAGTTAACTTTCCGGGACAGGAAGATAATTACGAACACGGGGTTTGTGTCGGCCAGATACAGCAGAAGGCGGGATTGACACAGTCGACCGTCTCTGAATATCTTGCCGTTTTGCAGCGGGCGGGTTTGGTGAAGTCGACCCGAGTGGGGCAGTGGACTTACTACCAGCGGAATGAGGAGGCCTTCGCCGAACTATCGAATTTGATCCGGTCAGAACTGTAAATAATCAACATATATATGGACACAGCGAGTTTATTCAAGCCTTTCAGCTTGAAATCATTGAATATTAAAAACAGAATTGTCATGGCGCCGATGACGCGTTCTTTTTCACCCAACGGGGTGCCGACCGACCAGGTAGCGCAATACTATCAAAAGCGGGCAGAAGGTGAAGTGGGTTTAATCCTTTCGGAGGGAACGGTAATTGAGCGGGCTTCGTCGTCCAACGATCCGAATGTTCCACATTTTTACGGAGATGCAGCTTTAAATGGCTGGAAGAACGTAATTGAGGGGGTACATCAGGCAGGTGGAGCCATGGGGCCACAGATCTGGCATATGGGTATTATGGATAATCACCATTCGGGATGGGTTCCCCCGGTTCCTTTTGAGGGCCCCTCGGGTTTGAACCGTCCGGGAAACCCAAATGGAAATACCATGACCGAGAACGATATTGCTGACACGATTGCTGCGTTTGGACGTGCAGCGGCCGATGCGAAACGCCTTGGCTTTGATACGGCTGAACTTCATGGTGCGCATGGTTATTTGATCGACCAGTTTTTCTGGGAAGAGACGAATGTACGGACGGATGCTTTTGGCGGAAAGACGCTGGCTGAACGGAGTCGCTTTGCCGTTGAAGTGGTGAAGGAGGTTCGTCGTCAGGTGGGTGAAGATTTTGCATTGATTTTACGGCTTTCGCAATGGAAGCCTTCGGCATACAGCAATCAGCTGGCAAAGACGCCGCAGGAAATGGAAGCCTGGTTAAACCCGCTGGCGGATGCCGGAGTGGATATTTTCCATTGCTCGCAGCGTCGCTTCTGGGAGCCTGAATTTGAGGGTTCGGATTTGAATTTTGCAGGATGGGCTAAAAAGCTGACGGGCAAGGCAACCATTTCGGTTGGTTCGGTAGGGCTCGACGGGGTATTTTCAGATGCCTTTGCGGGCAAGAGTTCAGAGCCAAGTTCCCTGGATGAGTTGATGCGCCGGATGGATCGGGGCGATTTCGACCTGGTGGGTGTTGGTCGTTCCCTTCTTTCCGATCCGAACTGGGTTAGGAAAGTTAAGCAGGGACGTACCGATGAGTTGAAAGGCTTCACTAAGGATGCGCTTGCAGAATTGGTGATGGGTTAAAAACTGAGTCGCTAAAGAATGAAAAATCCGGGAACAATGTTTGCTTCCGGATTTTTTTTAGCCAAAATTTTTGTCGCCGGTATAGTTAATCATCCAGGCAATGCCGTATCGGTCGCGAAAAGAAGCATACAGCTCGGCCCATTCGGTTTCGCCTAAAGGCATTTCAACGGATCCTCCTTCAGCCAGCTGCTCGTACAGGCGGCTGGCTTCTTCAGTAGATTGAGCGTCGAGCATCAGGTAGGTTCCGGTACCGTGAACAGCACGTCCGTT
>DAIRDA010000337.1:0-1911 GCA_036796375.1 Albibacterium sp. | reverse complement strand
CTGCCACGGCAGCCGCTGTCTGCGGATTGTCGCCGGTCAGCATATAGACCTCAATCCCGCTCGCCAATAATTCGGCAACTGCCTCTGCCGATCCTTCCTTTATCTGATCGGCGATGGCTACAATGGCCAACACCTCATTGCCCCGGGCAAAGTAAATAACGGTTTTTGCCTCCTGTTGCAGTTCGCCCGCCCGCTTCGCTAAATCTTCGGTCAGGCGAAGGCTTTGCTCGTGTACCAGTTTATGACTACCCGCCCAATAATTGATGCCTTGATATTCCGCCCGAACCCCCAGGCCGGTCAGACTCTCAAACGACTGCAGTTCGGGCAGGGCTGGCCCTTCTTTTCTCAGGTAGCGAATGATGGCGTCGGCTAAGGGGTGTTCCGAAGGCTGCTCCAAGGCGAGCAGTAGCCGGCTCAGCTCTCCTGTTTCGCTTTCCAGCGCTTCCTTCCAGATCAGTTCCGTGACCTCGGGGCGGCCTTGGGTAAGCGTACCGGTTTTATCAAGAATCACAGCGTCGACACGGTGTCCTTTTTCCAGCGCCTCGGCGTCTTTAATCAGGATACCACTTTCGGCTCCCTTACCGATACCCACCATAATGGCCGTCGGCGTGGCCAATCCCAGTGCGCAGGGACAGGCGATGACCAGCACGGTCACCATGGCCAGCAAGCCGTGCGAAAAGGCGTTTTCACCGCCAAAGAGCAGCCATACGAGCAGCGTCAGCAGGGCAATGCCCATCACAATCGGCACAAAAATACCGGAGATTTTATCGACCAGCTTTTGCACCGGAGCCCTGGACCCCTGTGCTTCTTCCACCATCCGGATAATCTGGGCCAGCATGGTGTCGGACCCGACCTTTTCCGCAACGAAGCGGAACGTGCCTTTCTGATTGATCGTGCCTGCAAAGACGCGGTCGCCCGCCTGCTTTGGCACGGCTACCGGCTCGCCGGATAGCATGCTTTCGTCCACATAGGAGCTGCCGCGACTGACAGCGCCGTCTACAGGGATTTTTTCACCCGAGCGAACCAAAATTTCATGGCCGATACGGATATCGGATAGGGGAACTTCCTGTTCGCCCTGCTCGGTGACCAGCAAAACCGAACTGGGTTGTAGTCCGATCAGCTTTTTAATAGCGGAAGAAGTATTTGATTTGGCCCGCTCTTCCAATAGCTTCCCAAGCATAATAAAGACAATAATAACCGCCGCCGCTTCAAAATACACATGAGGCTCCAGTCCCCTGCTGATCCAGAACTCCGGATAAAAAGTATTGAAGACACTGAACAGATAGGCGATTCCCGTACTCAGGGCCACCAGGGTATCCATATTGGCCCTGCCATGCCGGGCCTGCTTAAAAGCGTTGATAAAGAAGCTCTTTCCAAAAATAAAGAGCACCGGGGTGGTCAGTACCAGCATATAAAGATTGGCATAGGGAATATTCATCAGAAACATTCCGATGACCACCACCGGGAAGCTTAGCACGGCTGCAAGAATGGTTCGACGTTTTAAATCGCGGTAATGATCTTGCTGTGCTTCTTCCTGTTTTTGCTTTCCGAATTCGCTGTCGATGATAAGGTCATATCCGACCGACTGCACTGCGCGTTGGAAATCTTCCGGGCTCACCTTATCGGGTTGATAGCGGATGCTGACGGATTGGTTCGCATAATTCACTTCTGCTTCCTCTACTCCGGCCTGTGCGGCGATGGTGCTTTGTACGCTGACTGCACAGCCCGCGCAGGTCATGCCCAATACCGGCAGCGAAATACGTTCTATATTTTCAGTTGTTGACATGGCTGTTTCCTTTCTTTACATACAAAGATCGCCACGAAAGGGAGCCCAATTCTTACATCTTTTTGTGAAAAAGTTGTAAGATTCGGAACATGACGGCAGACGGCGCGCAAAATATGCTATTTTAG
>DAIRDA010000336.1:0-1916 GCA_036796375.1 Albibacterium sp. | reverse complement strand
ACCCGGATATAGTTCCCGTTGATGGCTATGGGGTCGCCCGGACCCGGATCACTGACTAAAAAGGCTTGATTCCACCAGCCGGTGAAGGGGTCGCTGCTTAAGAAGATGTTTCGGTTATCGCGGAACCAGAAATCAGACTGCGTTTCGCCGAAGTTGGTTTTTACCGTAATGCTTCCGGGTTGTGCGCCTTCCGGAACACGCACGACGATGCGGTTATCTTCTACTGTTTCGAGTTCCCCTTCTACCCCGCCGGCAAAGTGAACCGTAAGTGGTTCGTAGAAATAATTTCCACGGATGGTTGCCAGCTCGCCGGTTGCAACGTATTCACTCAACATGTTGGCAACGACCGGCTTGGAGATTTGCAGCTGGAAATCGTGAACCAATTGTCGGCCGTTGGCAAAAATCAGGGTCATGGTATTGGTCAGCTCGTTAGGAATCATGGAGGGTACACTCACCAGTATGCTGGTCGGTGTAATATAAGTGGGCGTCAAAACGGCCTTTTGGTCGTTAAACCAGATCTCCTGAGCGCCTTGCAGGTTTTCGCCGACAATGGCGATTAACGTTCCCTGCCCGGCACCGACCAGTAAAGAATCGGAAGAGGCCGGATCGGTTATCCGTATATATTTAATACGCGGCTCGCCGCCAGAGGTAGAATCGTCGTCTTTTGAACAGGAAGTGAGGAAGCCGACCATGCAGGTCAGCATCAGTAGCCATAATACAGCTGTAGATTTATTTTTCATGATTTTCGTTTATCAACAGGTTTACGGATTGTAATAATCGACTGCAGGTTTTCTCAGGTTAGGAGCCTGGCTGAGCTCTGCCGATGGAATGGGCAGAAGGAAATTCCCTGCATTGGCGTTGATGGTCCGATCGCTTGTAGCCCATTCGGTTTTCGTGATGGTCCACTGCGTCGGATCGGGAAATGCATCGGGTTCCACAAAGAAGAGTCCTCTGTCCTGACTGTTCAGGATGCTGTAGGCCTTTGCTGCATTATGGTAATGAAGGCTTACCAGGTCGTACCAGGCCATGCCTTCCATGGCAAATTCAACGAAACGCTCTTTTAAGATGACATCGAGGGTAAGGGGACCGATAAACGCTGGCAGGCCGGCGCGGGTGTGGACCTTGTTGAAGTACTCAAGTGCCGTAGCGTCTGTTGAGGAGGCGCTGTTGCCCAGTATGGCTTCCGCATAGATCAGGTACATTTCAGCCAGACGAAGCATATAGGTATCGTGTCCGTAATATTGCGAAGCCGCCTGACCATTGACATCCTTTGCCTTTCCCGTGACGTATTTTTTAATATTCGCAAAGTTTTGGTCGCTTCCCGTGAAAGGATAAATAAGTTTCTGCTCGCCACCAGGGATACTTTGCGTAATTTCAGGATAAGAGGCACCCGGCAGCATAAAGGTGGCCTTGAGTCTCTGATCGGTGGTTCGGCCCTGCATGGTATTCGCATCGAGCAGTGAAAAGCCATCGTATTGCTGCAGCATCCACCAGGTAGCGCTCTTATCGCCGCCCCAGCCATCGCCATTTGCTATATCACCGCTATATGCCAGATAGGCCGGTGTTGAGTTCTGAGAACCCCAGGCACCGGGAGAATAGACCCACTGCAGCGAAAACAAAGACTCGCTGTTGTTATCGTATGGATAGAGAAAGAGGTTGGCGTAGTTGTTTAACAAAGCGTTGCCACTTTCTCTGATCACCCGCTCGGCATAATAGCGTGCACTGTCAAGATCGCTCTGATTGCGCTGTCCGGATCCCTTTGCCTCCAGGCCTGAACGCGTCAGATAGAAACGGGCCAGCATGCCCTCGGCCGACCACTTGGTTACCCGACCAGGGCGGAGGGGACTTTCCGGGAGGGCTTCTGCAGCGGCACGCATATCATTGATGATGAATTTCCAGACACTTTCAACCGTATT
>DAIRDA010000335.1:0-1917 GCA_036796375.1 Albibacterium sp. | reverse complement strand
ACCTCAAAACTATTCAGAAACCATTCCTCCTCCAGAAATTCCGATTTGCTCAGATAGAAATAGTGAAGATCGTTATCAAATTGCTCAAGGAAATCCCGATGCTGCTTTAATAGCAATCGGATCATCGACTCCTCTGCATCTTCATCGCGCTTCACCAGGAAGTCTGTCCCCAGGCTATCAGCGGTATAAATCAATCGCCTTGTCCGAATCGGAATCTCAATTTCGCCGTAACGAATCACCGGGATAATCATCACGTAGCGACCGAAGTCGGATAAGTAAACAATTTTTTCGTGAGCCGCCGTGAAACCCTCCTCTCTCAACTGCTTTTTCGTCGCCGGCTTCAGGTAGGTGTAGTCGACTGCCGCATGTTCTTCGAGCCGGGCCAGCACCTGCTGCTGAAAAACCTTAAACTGATTCTTATGTATTTGCAACAGATTCTGTTTGCGGTTAAGGGTCAGAACCAGGTTCAGCATCTTTAATCGGTCCATCAGATACAGCGTGTCGTCACTTTCAATAAAATACCCGAGCCGTAACTGAAGTGCTTCCAGGCCAAGTCGCTGCCCATTTAAACGAATATAGCCCCTGATTTCATAAAACTCAGCTATTTTCCGCACCTCCAATTCCGGCACACCCCTAAAAAGAGCGACCTTTACCGGTTTGAGAGACTTCGCCGAAATATTCTCTCCCAGGTTCTTATCATGCATGAGTATTGACAACTCATCCGGATTGCGTACAATCGCTCTTAATGCATCCAGATCGGTCGCCGTTGCCTCTCGCTCCGAATATTCCTGAAACCGGGCAATTCCCGTGTAAAACCTCAGTTGTTCGTTACCCTCGGCGCGCCATAACAAATCGTCGACCGGTATGGGCTCGAGCGGATTCTTCAACTTACCGTTCTTAGAGAAACCGGCCGAATAAAGTTCAATCATCAGCTTCTTATAGTATTTATGCTCTTTCAGCACGATGATGCGCTCCTCCTTATCGTCCTCCGATTTAATCTCTTCACCAGGCCGCTGCAAGCCCAAATCAATCTGCATTTGCAGCAGCGTATCCGATGTAACCGGGAGAAGATGCTTCGAGCGGGGTACAATTTCGACCGTTCCATTTCTGTATTCCGGATAAAAGAAAGCGTCCAGATTGTCCTCTTCCGCCAGGCCATACTTTTCCGCGGCCGATCGCAAGTGCTGCTCGCGCGATGCGCGATTGAAAAAGAGAGCAAGTTCCGGCTTCCGCAAGAAAGTTTTCAGCAGTAAAACCTGATACTCGCATAAAGCCTTTCCATCAAAATTACAGTTGCATATCAGGGTGCTGATATCTCCTTGCTGATATAAACTCAGCAGCGGCGAGAATACCGCATCGTGGTGTATTTTGAAGTGCCCTTCGTTCACCGATAAACTAATCGGTTCTATACGCAGGCCTAAATCATTCACATACAGCGACGGCGCCGTGCTGTGCGTAGCAATAAAGACAGCGGAAAGCTGTTCGAGTTCGGAATTATTGAGGGTGAAACGATGGTTTCCTAAAGCAGACAAGGGCAGATTGTATTCTATGTGGAATAATAAATAAAGATAGAGAAAGTATCGTTAAATTAGATCAACCAAAAACACCTGACACTATATATGGCGGCTGCTGTCGCCTCTGCGAAAGATTTTCTGTTGGACTATATTCTCTATGGAAACCTGGTCGATATTAAAACGGACAAGCTGAGCGGCAAGCAGCTTCAGGCCCGTTTGTTCAATCCCCGCGATGGTCATATCATCGATCTGGGAACCTTCTCCAATAGCGGGATCAAGCACATCCTTCCGCCCTCGAAAGGAAGGGGGAGCGACTGGCTCGTGATTATTGAAATGAGAACGTGGAGTAAAAAAAACGCCCTCGACTTTCATCAAGGGCGTTTGGCTATTCTATGCGGAGAGA
>DAIRDA010000334.1:0-1966 GCA_036796375.1 Albibacterium sp. | reverse complement strand
TCAATAGAGCCGCCCAGCTGTTGCAGTAAGCCGCGTATTAAGCGTAGGCCAGTCGTTTTACTTGTTTGGATATCGATATCGTCTGGAATTCCGCGGCCGCTGTCGGTATACGTAAGGGCGTACTGACTGGACGACACGCGTTTTACGGAAACATCAATGCTATGGACGCGACTCTCTTCTATCACATCGCCGTATCGGGAGCCTGCTTCTGAGCGGGCCACGATACTGCTTTCCACAAAGGCATATTTGAGTGAATTAGTAATCAGTTCGTTCACTACAAGCCCGATAGGCAATGAAGTATCGGCATTCAGATAAATACTCTCGCCCGAGATATTGAGATTCAGGGTATCAAGGAAGGTGGTTTCAACATTGTAAATATCAAAAAGCGACTCCCCTATTTCTTTGATAAAATCGCTTATCTTGATTTTACTCAGGCTTTTCTGACTGTATAGGGTATTGTGGATGATCGAGATGGTTTTAAGTCGGCTCTTACTTTTCTCGATAAGGTTAAGAACCTCGGGGTGCTGAATATTTCGGGCCTGAATGCTGAACAGACTGCTGATGATTTGCAAATTGTTTTTCACGCGGTGGTGAATTTCGCGGAGCAGCGTTTCATTATACTCATTCATTTGCCGCAAGGAAACGTATTGCCGCTCGATCTTTTCATTCTTAAGACCCAGTAAACGTTCGTTTTTTGCTTTTTCACGCAAACGACCGTATATGACTACGCAAAGTAAAACGGCAAAGACGAGAAAGCCTACCAATCCCTGGCGAAGGTATTTGCCGTTCTTCAATTCGAGGTCTTTATAGGCTACTTCCTGGTTCCGCTTCTCAAGTGCATACTTTTGGCGCATTTCAGCATCGATTGATGCCGACTCGAGTGAAAATATGCTGTCGTTGGTAGCCATAAACTTGTTGTAAAGGCTGTCGCCAACGACACGGTCACCCAAGAGGTAATTTAAACGAAACAGCAGATCCTCCATATGGTTCACGCCCATGGTTTGTCCGCCTTTACTGAGTAAATCCGACGCTCGCTGTGCGTACACCAGCGATTGCTCATATTGTTCGTTCTGATACAGCGCTTCAGCCAGCAATTTAAAATAGTTGGCTTCCATGAGGTCGTCTGTATTCTCGTTCAGAAGCGGTTCAACCTTTTGAAGGACATTCAATACCTCATCTGTCCGCTGAGTTTCTTCATAAACCTGCGCCAACGTAAAAAGAGCCCTCATTTGATTATAAGTGCTTTTCACCGCTTTGAATTCAGCAACGGATCTCAAACTATGATCAATCGCTGCGCTGTAATCACCTTTGCCCCTGAAGCTGATACTGAGCTGCAAATAAATCTGACCAAGTAGATTTCTGTCTTTGAGCTTTTTAGCGGAAACTTCAGCTTGCTTAAGGTATTCAATAGCTTCGTCGTACGAACCGGTATAGTCGTTATGATGCATGGCAAGCACGATGGTGTTTCGTACAAAGGATCCTTCATTGCCCTGCTCTTCTGCCAGCTTAAGTGCTTCAAGCAGATGCTTTAAGCCTTCCTGTCGCTGATTCTTTTTAACAAGGAGTAAACCTAACCTGCCGTAACTGTCGGGAACATTTTCCCAGTTATCCATTAACGTGTAGAGGGAATTGGCTTTATTTAAGTAGAGAATGGCGGAGTCTATTTTCATTTGGCGGTCGAACAGACAACCTTTATAGAAGTAACCGTCGGCTATGCCTGCTGCGTCTCCTGTTCGAACCGATTCAGACCAGGCGAAACTGATAAGCGAGTCGGCCTTCTTCATGTCCTGATTGATCAGCCGGAAACCTTCCTGATACATTTTCTTAATCTCCCGGGAGTTGGGAGAAGCGAATCCGCCATTCAGGCAGAGGATCCACACCAAAAACGCTAGTAAAAGTTTCATCAAATCGTCCGCCTCTGTAACAAATGGCAAGTTAAATAATAATAATTAGTTATTTATAAGAA
>DAIRDA010000333.1:0-1979 GCA_036796375.1 Albibacterium sp. | reverse complement strand
ATATCTTTAATATAGCAGAATATGCCATGGTTGTCTTTGGTGCCGTCGTCTCTCCAACGGGTAATGGCCAGATCGTTCCAGCGGCTATAGCCGCCGCCTGAGTTACTGATCATCACCTGATAATGTCCGTTGCTGAGCAGCTGAAGTTCCGGTATAGCACTATTCGGCGTGGTAATACGTCTTACCTGCGTATTGTTTATGGTCGTAGCCAGCTCCTTGATGTCGGAGGTATGGGCATAAAAAACGGTTGTTTTTGGAATTTTTTCCTGCAACAAAAGCAGCGTAGCCTGAAAGCGAAGCTCGGCAACGAAGCGTTTCTGCATAGGCTTGTCGAGCAGGGCATAGGCAAGCGACAGAAAGCTCATGCCCTGGTGATGCGACATATACGAACTGACGATGGCATGGTCGTTGCCGCGCGGCAGCCGACTGGCGGTATAATCGATGGCTTCAAAAAAGCCGTAAGTCCCCTCAAATCCGGCTTCGGCCATGGTTTGAAGATTGGCGCAGGCCTTCTCCGGAAGGATCATCAATGCAAGCATGGACGCGTAGGGTGCCACCACCAGATCGCCTTCCAAACCTCTTTTCAATCCGAGCCCGGGTACACCAAAGGCGTGGTACTGATAATTTAAATGAGTATCTACATTATTATAACCCGATTCCGAAATACCCCATGGAATTCCCCGTTTATGCCCATATTCTATCTGACGTTTTACGGTAGCAATGTTGGTTTGATACAAGAGGGTGTGTTCGTATGAGGGCATCACGAGCTGTGGCATCAGATATTCAAACATAGAGCCACTCCACGATAGTAAAATGGGTCCTGAATTTGATTGGGTCAACAGGCGGCCCAGCGTGAACCAACTTTCCTGCGGTATTTTGCCCTGGGCGATGGCGACAAAAATGCCCAGACGCGACTCAGAGGCCAGCATATCGTAATAGCTGTCGTCCTTTCTTTGCTCATCCACATTAAATCCAATCCGGAAAAGGTTAGTCGACTTATTAAAGAGGAAATCGTATTCCACCTGGCTCAGTTCTTCGCATTGCGTACCAATTTGTTCAATATGCCGCCAGGTGCTGCGGGCCGTTTCCTGGGCGACTTCGAGCGCCGTACTTAATTGTTCAAGCCATGTAAGACCCTCACCATCGGCGGTCGTCCGGTAGCTATGGGCTTGTTGCTGCCAATCGTCGATAAGCCCGCCAAGCTTTTCGAATGAGGGGATATGGTCTAAGTCATGCAAATTTGCGAACTGGTCCGGAACGGGCAGAAGCGGTATCCAGGGAGCATGCAAAAGCAAGTCCTCCTGCGTGCTGGCAAGTTGCTGCTGAAACCTCTGCAGCCAATCGCCCCCCCTGCTCCCGGGCAGTATGTTTTCTGAAAGTGATTTCAATTCGTTGAGTTGCCGGTTCGCCTGCTGAAGTGAAAGGGATTTTCCGGCGATGATCAGCTCCGTCGCTTCGAGAAGTGTGTCTACCGGGTCCTGTCTCCCTTCGGAATGTTCCGCAATCAACTCGATGGTTGTTTTCAGTCCCTGGAAAGTGCCGGGATGAAATACAGGTTTTTCCATGAGTCCATACACCCCCTGACGAAGGGTGAGGAGATGTCCTACTAAATTACCACTGTCTACCGTAGAAACGTAGCAGGGTTGCATGGTCGACAGGGTTTGGGTATCGTACCAGTTATAGAAGTGGCCTTTGTAGCGATCCATGCGGTTTAGGGTTCTCATCGTGTTCTGGCACCGCCGTATCACCTGGCCGACCGGAATGTATGCAAAGTCGTACGCAGTTAAATTAGCCAGCAGCGCGAGGCCAATATTGGTTGGCGAAGTCCGGTGTGCAATTTTGGCTTCCGGCTGCTCCTGATAATTGTCGGGCGGAAGCCAGTTGTCTTCTTCGCTTACAAAATGCTCAAAAAATAGCCAGTGTTTTCGTGCCGACCGATGTAGAAAGCCGTTCTGCTCGTCCGACAGGTTCACCCCCGG
>DAIRDA010000332.1:0-2022 GCA_036796375.1 Albibacterium sp. | reverse complement strand
ACAAGTAAAGGATGTCAAACGTTAAAATTTCGGGTCTTAGCTCCTATCAGAATCCGATATGTTGAACGGCAGTTGAACCGCACCTGAACCGCACCAGAACGGCGGAAACGCAGTGTTGCCGTGCGGTTCAACTGCTCTGGAAGTAGCCCTTCGGGGCCAGCAATGTGATCGGAGAATGAACGAATATATTCGCGTTGTTTCATCAAGTTATTTTTTTTGAGTTGGTGTAACAGATTAACATTCTTTAACATCAAAGCACTATAGGTAGACGAAATAAATTGTCACCTTCGGTTTATAAACCGATCCGTATATGAAAACAGTTTTCTTGATGTTAATCTCCATGTTTTTCGCCATATCCATACAAGCTCAGTCGACCTCCTCTGCATTGAGAGGGAAGGTGGTAGACAATGGTGGTGCTCCAATTCCCTTCGCCAGCATTTATAAAGCTGGCTCGTCGCTTGGGACTTCGGCGAATAGCGAGGGTGATTTTCAGCTTTTCCTGGGCACGGGGGAGCAAAATCTGGTCATAAGTGCGGTGGGTTACAAGCCAGCTACGGTTTTCGTTTTATTGCCGGACACCGCCCTTCTTCGGGTGGTGCTCGAGCAAGAGTCGTACGCCCTGCAGGAGGTGGTGATTGGCAACAATGAGGATCCGGCTTACGCGATGATTCGAAAGGCAATCCGGAAGCGCCCCGATTTCCTGAAGGAATCGGGGCCATATACAGCGAAAGTTTATATCAAGGGTTTGCAGCGAATGCTGAAAGCTCCTAAGAAATTTCTGGGAGTGGATATCGACTTGATTGGCAAAGAGATGGGCCTGGATTCGAACCGTACGGGCATTGTCTATTTATCGGAATCGGAATCGAGCATTACGGTCGATCCGCCAAAAGAGTTCAGGGAAGAAATGATCAGCTCAAAGGTATCGGGCAGCAACCGAGCGTTTAGTTTTAACAGGGCGTCCGACTTACAGCTGAATTTTTATGAAAATCATCAGCCGGTGATTGAGGGTTTAAGCAGCCGTCCCTTTGTTTCGCCTGTTGCGCAAAATGCGCTTTCATATTATCGCTATCAGTACCTGGGCACGACCGAAGAGAACGGTCGTGGCATCGTGAAAATCCGGGTTACGCCGCGCAGAAAGGCTGAACCACTCTATCGGGGCGATATCTATTTGGTGGAAGATGAGTGGCGCATACATAGCGTAAACCTGCTGCTTGACAAGGATGCAGGCATTAACTTTGTCGATTCGCTGCATATCAAACAGATGTTCGTACCCGTCGGTGACCAATTTTGGATGCCGTCTACGATACAAATGGATTTCCGGATCGGGATGATGGGCTTTGAGGTCGGAGGTTATTTTACGGCCATTTATCAGGATTATCTATTGAATCCGTCGCTGGATAGAAAAAGTTTTAAAGAGGTTTTGCGCATTGAAGAAGGGGTGAACCGGAAAGATTCAGCGTATTGGCTGAGCAGCCGACCCATTCCGCTGACAGCCGAGGAGAGTCGCGACTATGTACAAAAAGACAGCATCCGCCGCAGGAATGAGTCGAAAGCCTACCTGGATTCTGTCGATCAAAAGAATAACATATTCAAGCCCTTGAGTTTTCTCACGAGCGGCTATATGCATCGGAACCGTTACCGCAAGGAGTATATACGATTGGGCTCTCCACTGACATCGCTTTTGTATAATACGGTTGAGGGAGTTGCAATGAGTTATGATATGGGCTATTCGAGGCAAATTGATACGCTCACGAATCGTTATTTTTCGGTGAATGGTAACCTGCGATATGGCTTTGCTAATAAGCGCTTGAATGGGAGCCTAAGTGCCCAAATTCCTTTGAGAGGGCATCGACTGTTCCTGGCCGGCGGGTCGCAGGTGTTGGATCTGAACGACCGCGGTTCATTGCCGGTTTTATTTAATTCGATCAGCACCTTATTCGCCGGGGAGAACCGTCAGAAGCTCTATGAGTCGACCTTCCTGTCGGCGGGTTGGTCGCACACGGCGCCAGGTAATGTGAGCCT
>DAIRDA010000331.1:0-2041 GCA_036796375.1 Albibacterium sp. | reverse complement strand
ATAGGGAGATTTTCGTAGAAAATATCCCAGGAAGCGAACAGATGATCGGATGCTTATAAATTAGCGCCCAGGAAGCGAACAGATGATCGGATGCTCCAAGCAAAAATTCGTATCTTATGTGAAGCTAAACCGGATAGAATGAAGTTGATTCCATATGTTGAATATACGAAGCTGGAAAATGAGCGTGCGACTAGCGATCAGTGGTATTTTATTTCGCATTTGAGCAATGCTTGTGCTGCGGAGGACGCTCATCGGACTTCTGCTTATGCGATTTGTTTGCTGGGTGTGGGTGAACTCCAGTTGGAGACGGACTTGTTTGTTCAGACGGTGAAGGCTCCTGCGGTATTAACCATCGGGCCATCGGCGATACGGAACTTTTCTGACCTGGGAACGAATTACGATGCGAAGATTCTTTTTTTCCGGAAGGAGGTATTTTTGAAAGGGCAGGCGGATATTAATTATCTGGATAAATTTTCTTTCTTCGATCGGGTGGGTCATCAGGTTCACAGGCTTAATGATGATCAATTTCGAACCCTGAAGACTTATTTTGATTTGATTCAGGGAAAGTCGCTAGGTTCTGCCCTTCTGCCTGACCATACTACTTCTAATAATCCTGATTCTAGCCATGCTGATTCTATCCATGTTGCTTCGAACTATGCTGATTCGGATCGTCCTGCTTCGAACCACGATGCTTCTAGCCATGTTGCTTCGAACTATGCTGCTTTAGACCGTCCTGCTTCGGACCACGATGCTTCTAGCCATGACGCTTCGGACTATGCTGCTTCGGACCATGCTTTTTCAAACCTTCCCACCCGTCCTGATAAGCAAACCTTTCCTGGTCCAGCTGTTCACCATACGGAGATTGTTCGCAGTTTGATTAATATTGTGTTGAATGAGATTGGCGATATTCATCAGCGTGTGGAACCGGAATTTACCGGGCCAGGTTCTGGTGAAGAGGCTAAAAAGGGAAATCATGTTCTATTTCAATTTAAGTCGCTTTTATCGCAACATTTTATTGATGAACGACAGGTATCGTTTTACGCGGATAAGCTGCATTTGACTCCTAAGTATTTTTCGACGCTGATTAAAGATGTGAGCGGTAAAACTGCCGGGGCGTGGATAAATGAAATGTTGGTGTTGGAGGCGAGGGTGCGTTTGCAGAATCCGGAACAGAGTATTGCGCAGATTGCTTATGAGCTTAATTTTTCTGATCCTTCTCACTTTGGACGATTTTTCAAAAAACATGTGGGCGTGAGTCCTCTGGAGTATCGGAGTAAATAGTTTACATCGGAGTGAAGTTTACTCCGGAGTAAAGTTTACTCCGAACAAGCACCCGAACCTACTTCTGTACCATTCTCCCCTACTTTTGATCTTCCTTTCAGCCTGCTTCTAGGGGTATCTTTGTCTTATAAATTATTAAGAACCCTTAAATTATAAGATATGAAAACGATGAAGAGTATATGGAGCGGCATGGGCAAAGCGATGTTAGTGCTATTGATGATGATGTTTGCGTTCAGCGTTCCGACGTTTGCGCATTGCGATTCGTACGACGGGCCGGTGGTGCAAGATGCGCTGAAAGCGTTGAATGAAAAGGATGTGCGATATGTGATGAAGTGGATTGAAAAAGATCAGGAAGCTGAGATAAGTGCATTATTCGAGAAGACCCTTGCCCTGAAAGACGCGGATGGGGAGATTTATGCCATTGTGAAAAAGCATTTTCTGGAAACGCTTGTCAGATTGCATCGCGAGATGGAAGGGGCTCCCTTTACCGGATTGAAAGCTGCCGGATCTACCGCGCCGATTATACAAATGGCCGACCAGTCGATCGCGAATGGTAACGCGAATACCTTGCTGGGCAACCTGAATAAGCACATCGAGCGGGTAATAAGCGAAAAGTATGAGAAAGTGAATCGGCTGAGCAAATTGAAGGATCATTCAACGGCTGATGGCCGCGCCTACGTGGAAGCTTATGTAGACTATACGCATACGCTGGAAGCAATCGAAGGCGCCTTAGACCACGGCGGGCATTGATTGACTCACG
>DAIRDA010000330.1:0-2043 GCA_036796375.1 Albibacterium sp. | reverse complement strand
CATTTTGACCGGGCTCCGCAGGAAGTACCCATGGGAATCTGGAAGCCGGTGATTTTGCAATCGTACGACACCTTCAGGTTCAGGGATTTTTCGCTGGTGCTTGATTCCCTGAGCGGACGGACTGCGCATCTGCAGGCGCTGCTTGAAATTCAGGGACAGGCAGGAGTGGAACTTTCAGCGGAGGTGTACAACGAAATCAGTGGGAAAACTTACGCCCGGCAGCGATTGCTGGTGCCCGAAACCGATCAGGTTATCAGGATTCCCTTTCATATTCCGCGCGTTGATTTATGGTGGCCCAAAGGGATGGGTGAACAGGCACTTTATCAGATCGGGGTGCGGCTAAGCGCCGGAAAGGCAGACGAGCAGAAGCGGGTGAAAAGGACCGGCATCCGGCAGGTGGAACAGGAAGGCGCGGACTGGAGTGTTAACGGGAAAATCCCTGAGCTGCTGGCAGCCGATTATGTACCGCAGGTGCTGGAAGTAAGCGCAATGCGTTCGGCTGATTACGACCGGCTTATCGACAGCCTGGCTGGCCAGGGTGTGAACCTGCTTTACCTGCGAAATTCGGGTATCTATGAGAGTGATTATTTCTACGATCTGGCGGATAGCCGTGGCATTTTGATTGTTCAGGATTTTATGTTTGAAGGGGGGATGCCGTATCCGGGAGATGAGTCTTTTCTGGCGAATGCAGCAGCTGAGGTTGAACAGGAAATCAGGCGGTTGAGGCACCACCCCTCGGTACTTGCCTGGCGTGTGCCGGGCCTAGAATGGAGCGCTCCGGAACTGGCGAAACGAATACGGGAAATCGCTGCAAAAAACAAAGCCACCCTGATTTCTCAGGATGGCTCGATCAATTAATTAAATTATCTGCTTACATCATGCCGCCCATGCCGCCACCCATAGGAGGGGCACCTGCGCCAGCTTTTTCATCTTCAGCAGCGTCGGCCAATACTACCTCGGTAGTTAGTAGCATAGACGCAATGGAAGCTGCGTTCTCAAGCGCGATGCGCGATACTTTGGTAGGATCGATTACACCAGCGCCAATCAAGTTTTCGTATACATCTGAGCGAGCGTTGTAACCGAAGTCAGCTGCACCTTCTTTTACTTTCTGAACCACGATGGAACCTTCAACTCCGGCGTTGTTACAGATTTGACGAAGAGGCTCTTCAATAGCACGTTTGATGATATTGATACCCGTTGTTTCGTCTTCGTTTTCGCCTTTAAGATCAGCAAGAGCCTCGATTGCACGGATAAAGGCAACACCTCCTCCGGCTACGATGCCTTCTTCAACCGCAGCGCGGGTTGCATGAAGTGCATCATCCACGCGATCTTTCTTTTCTTTCATTTCAACTTCCGTGGCAGCACCTACGTAAAGTACGGCTACACCACCTGCTAATTTAGCAAGACGTTCCTGTAACTTTTCGCGGTCGTAATCAGATGTTGTGCTCTCAATCTGAGCTTTGATCTGGTTAACACGGTTTTTGATATCGTCGCTTTGTCCGGCACCGTTGATAACGGTGGTGTTGTCTTTGTCGATAACAACTTTTTCAGCCTGACCCAATGAATCAAGTTCAGCATTTTCAAGTTTGAAGCCTCTTTCTTCTGAAATAACCGTTCCACCGGTAAGGATAGCGATGTCTTCAAGCATTGCTTTTCTTCTGTCACCGAAACCAGGAGCCTTAACAGCTGCAACTTTCAGTGAACCACGAATTTTATTCACAACCAGGGTTGCAAGGGCCTCACCGTCTAAATCTTCCGCAATGATAAGAAGTGGTTTGCCGGTTTGAACTTGTTTCTCAAGGATGGGAAGAAGTTCTTTCATATTGCTGATTTTTTTATCGTAAATCAGAATATATGGGTTCTCCAACTCAACTTCCATTTTATCGGTGTTGGTTACAAAGTATGGCGATAAATAACCGCGATCAAATTGCATACCTTCTACCGTTTTTACTTCGGTTTCTGTACCTTTTGCTTCTTCAACGGTAATAACACCATCTTTTCCAACTTTCGTCATTGCTTCAGCAATCAATGAACCGATGACTT
>DAIRDA010000329.1:0-2087 GCA_036796375.1 Albibacterium sp. | reverse complement strand
GCGCGATCTGAAACTGGTAGAATCGATCGGTGCTTTGTCTTCCAACGACGATCTTCATTTCCCCATTGATGAGGTGGCCGAATTACGAACAACCCGGAAATTGACCGGTATGGGTATTCGAATAGATATGCCTTTTCTTGTTTTTCATTGTGGGGTGAGTGAACCCAAAAGGCAGTTTCCTGCCTACCTTTGGATCCAGGCAGCTAACCTGGCGGCAGAAACCTTTGGCTGGCCAATCCTCTTTACGGGCTCTGCCGAAGAAATTCCGTACATACGGTCTATCCAATCGGAAGTTTCTGCCGAAACCTTCCTGCTCGCGGGTGAACTCGATTTAAATGAATTTGCTGTTGTACTCAACCGGGCACAAAGCATCGTTTCCGTCAACACCGGCACCATACATCTTGCTGCAGCCCTGCAAACTCCGCTGGTAGTGCTTTATGCCCGGAGCAATCCGCAGCACACGCCATGGAATGTTCCCCACCGCGTACTGGAATATAGCATCCCCGAAGCCATGAAATCGCGAAACGAAATTATCCGCTATGTAGATGATTTGCTGTACTCCGAGCACAAAGATTATCCTTCATCCGTAGAAATTTGCGAATCAATAAAGGGGCTGCTCTCCAGTGCACTTAAAACCGTCTGAAAACTGGAGTTGCCCGCCCAATCAATTGTATGATGAAGTTTTTTATTGAGCGGTGCCCAACGCTTCGGTTCGCCATCCATGCTGATAACCAGACTTGGCACCTCCAACGCTGCGGCCAGATGTGAAACGCCGGTACAATTGCTGATTAGAAACCTACTTCTGCTCAAGAGCACTGCGGTGCCCCCCAAGCTTAGTTTGCCGGAGGCAATAAGGGGCTTGTGTCGCATAAGTCGCGCTACTTCTTCCGCCAGTCCGAGCTCATCGTGTGTGCCGGTAATAACAACCTGGTAGCCCTTTCCGGCCACATAATCGGCCAATGCCGCAAAATTTGCCGGAGGCCAGCGCCGCCAGCTGGCTTTAGCACCCGGGTGAACGCAAATATAGCGTGAGAGAGAGGGCATTACCGACTCCAGGCTTATTTGGTCTTCCTGGCTCAGAGGGAATTCAAGATGATCTCCTTGCGGCGATATACCCACATGCTTCAACAGGGCAAGGTGCCTTTCAATCTCATGACGATCTTCCGGGTAGAGCAACGTATTCTTACCGACTTTCGCCGGGTCGTGTGTAAAGCAGATAGTTCGCTTCGCATTAAACGATTTTAAAAGATTATTGATAATCGTTCCCTTTCCCTGAAGTTGAAAAATGATATCAAATGATTCAGAACGAACGGAATCAAGAAAGGAGGCGAAAGCCTCCACATCTATCGATTCCTCTGTAAGCAGTGGATAGCCGGGGAAATCAAGATAATGATCAATATAGTCCGAAAAGCGAAGGGCAAGCGATTTCATTTGGCTTAAACCAATCCATGTAATTTCCGAAGTCGGGTATTGTTTCCGGATAGCTCGTACTGCAGGAATACTGCATAGAAAATCACCCAGATACAGCGCCCTGAATATTGCTATTTTATGCATAAAATGTATTTAAAGAGCAAAGGAGTCGCACCCGGCAACTCCTTTGTTCATCACGATATAAAAAGCTTGACTAGAGACTTTCATTATCGCGGAGGATTTTAACCTTATCGTGCGATGCCTTCAGTTCCATTTTCTGGCTACCGATAAGCATGCGGGCATTCGGCAAAATATCTTCGGTTTCACCTGCGGTTTTGTAAGCGCTCTGTGCAGCATCTTCGCCAAACTCACAGCTTTCCAATACTGCTTTTCTGTTAGCACCTGTAAAAGCTGCCTTAACATCCATCCAGGTGCGGTAAATCTTACCCGATGCGGTTGTACCCATCACAATTTCCTCTCCTAAAGAAGCGACTTCGAGTTCTAAAGCTGCCTTTAGTTCCTGGCTTTGGGATATAAAACCCGAAAAAAGAGTTTGCAAATCCGTATCCGTAGGCTTCAGCTCTTCCATCGCCTTTTTGTAGCCCTCAATACGGTCATTATTAATTTGAATTAGATCGTTCAGCACTTCGGCTGTATTACTTGCTATAGACATCTTG
>DAIRDA010000328.1:0-2090 GCA_036796375.1 Albibacterium sp. | reverse complement strand
GCAAGCCACCTGAGCTATACGGCCGACCGAAGGGAGTTTATCGGCAGAAATGGAAATTTGTCTGATCCACAAGCCATGAAGAGAACGAAGCTATCGGGACGTACGGGCGCTGGCATCGATGCATGTGCAGCCTTGCAGGTAAGTTTTGAATTGCTGGACGGAGGCGAAAAAGAAATTATCTTCCAGATCGGCAATGAATCGACATACGAATCGGCTATCGCGCTGATGCAGGGCTTTAACAACGGTCGGGCAATAGCAACATCGCTTTCAGGGGTGAGGGAATTCTGGACAGATGCTTTGCAGGCAGTTCAGATTGAAACACCCGACAAAGCACTTAATATTTTAGCCAATGGGTGGTTAACCTACCAGACGCTGGCATCGCGCTTATTTGCCAGGAGCGGTTTCTACCAGTCGGGCGGTGCCATTGGCTTTCGCGATCAATTGCAGGATGTTTTGTCGCTGTTTCACACCAAGCCGGAGCTGGCAAGAGCTCAGATACTCCTAAATGCCTCGCGTCAATTTGTAGAAGGCGATGTGCAACATTGGTGGCACCCACCCGAAGGCAGGGGCGTGCGAACACGTTGTTCAGACGATATGCTCTGGCTGCCTTTCGCCGTAACAAGGTATCTGAAGACTACCGGCGACCAAAGTATACTTAAAGAACGGGAAGGCTTTCTTCAGATGCGCGCGCTTCATATGGGCGAAGATTCTTTATATGATCTACCGTCGCAGGGAAATGACTCGGGCGACCTCTACGAACATTGTGTCCGCGCAATCAAACATAGCCTGGTATTCGGTGAGCGTGGCTTACCCTTAATAGGTTCGGGCGACTGGAACGATGGGATGGATTTGGTGGGTAACGAAGGCAAGGGAGAAAGCGTATGGCTGGCATTTTTCCTTTACAGAATTCTGAAAGACTTCTCGACGGTAGCAAAGGGTTACGACGACGAGCTCTTCGCGCAGATTTGTTTGAAAGAAGCAGCTACCCTGCGAACGAATATTGAGCGCTGCGCCTGGGACGGCGAGTGGTATCGCAGAGCCTGGTTCGACGACGGTACTGCGCTCGGATCAAAAGAAAACGACGAATGTCGCATTGACGCGATTTCTCAAAGCTGGTCGGTTCTATCACAGGCGGCTCCTTTAGGACGCATGAACCAGGCCATGGCCTCGCTCGACAAACACCTTGTCAGAAGAGATATTGGCCTGATTCAATTGCTTGAGCCCGCTTTCGACAAGTCGCATATGAATCCGGGTTATATAAAAGGCTATGTGCCGGGTGTAAGAGAAAATGGGGGACAGTATTCGCATGCGGCTATATGGACGCTGATGGCCTTCGCCGATTTGAAAGATCGGAAAAAAGTATATGAATTATTTAATCTGATACAGCCGATTAACCATGGTTCGACCCGGGAAGCGATCGATATCTATAAGGTGGAACCCTACGTGATGGCTGCCGACGTTTATGCGAATACATCGCACGAAGGAAGAGGCGGCTGGACCTGGTATACCGGATCGTCGGGATGGATGTATCAGTTTATTCTGGAATCGTTTATCGGTTTGGAGCGAATCGACGAGCTGCTTCGGTTTAAACCTTGCTTTCCGCTCGACTGGCCTTTCGTAAAAATTCATTATCGCTTTAAAAATTCAACCTACGCCATTACTGTTTTTCAGCAAAGCGGGATCGAGCAATCGTTTTGGAAGACTGCCGATCGGCAGGGTTCCGGAAATGAAATTATTCTGATCGATAACGGACTGGAGAACCAGGTGGAGATTCACTATCTGATAGAGGACGAACAACAGAAAGCAGAAATAGCTTAAACGGAAAAGAATGGATTACCTGAGCGGAGATGGTGCCGGATCAGGTAATCCGCAGGCGGTCGACCGGCTTCACCCATTCGGTACTCTTGCAATAATCGCAAGGGACGTCTTTCCCCGGCTGCAGCGAAAACACATGCCCGCATCGGGCGCAGGCATAGTTTCCAGGTTTCGAAATGGTTATCGTCTTCTCGTTATATTCATCGGGTAAGATGGGCAGTCCGGGTTTTACATCCTCGTCGGGATAATAGAAAACACTTATTTTCCCCGAGTCT
>DAIRDA010000327.1:0-2105 GCA_036796375.1 Albibacterium sp. | reverse complement strand
TCTGTTTCTTTCGAAAGTTCGATTAAAGCAGGAATATCGCAGGAAAGATTTGGAGCTCCGTTGGCAAATGGAACACCGCATTTCAAGGCTGCATAGGCGTAGATCATGCTTGGAGCAATCAGGCTGTCGTTATCTTTCAGACCTTGCTCAAATGCTTCCAGCGTTTCGTGAACGGCCGACTGCTCAAGGTAGATTTCGGTCGATCCGCACCATACCATCACAGAGCGTTCGCAGTTATTGTCGCGTTCAAAATTTTTGATATCTTCTATAACCTGAAGAGCTATCTCGTATTTGTTAGCACCTTCCTTAAAGAAAGTTCCATCAAGATTTTTCACGTAATTTTTATCGAACGCTGCCTTCATGGGTTTGATAGCTTCCAGCTCAGCACGAATTTCACGCAAAAGATTTGCGTCGATAACCCGGGCGTTCATGGCTGCTTCGTATACATTATCTTCGTATACATCCCATCCACCAAATACGATATTGTTCAAATCGGCCAAAGGCACGAAATCTTTTATTTTAGGATTCCGGTTTTCTGTTCTTTTACCCAACCGGATGGTTCCCATCTGGGTTAGCGACCCGATTGGCTGGGAAATTCCTTTTTTTATAGCTTCTACACCGGCAATCATGGTGGTTGCAACGGCTCCTAAACCAGGCAATAAAATACCTAATTTTCCCTCGCCTGGATGGATTTGTTTTTTCATATTAATTGATTTCTGTTTTACTTAACGTTTATTGGCGCCTAATTTAATGCTAATTTAACTTCATTTCAAAATTAAAAGCTTGCAGGAGGGTTTTGAGGGGTTAATTGACTTTCAGAAGATATGCCATAAGCGATGCTTCTATTTCATGCGGTCGGCATAACCAAACACTTTTTGGAGCAGTACCGAACTGCGCGCCGTGAAATTGCCACGTATTTTAAGTTCTTCTTTGGCTATTTCGTTGAAAAGGCCATCGATCGCCTTTTGTGCAACATATTGCGACAGGTCGGTATCGATCGGCTTCACCATGGGGATGCGGTTGTATTGACCGATGGCGTCTGACCAGTATTTGGTGGCGTTTACTTCGCTGAGGCTTTGTGCTACGACAGGTCTGAACTTTTTCATGAGTTCGGCACTGGTAGTACGCTTGAAATATTGTGTGGCGGCATTTTCATCGCCCAAAAGGATATTGGTGGCATCGGCGATTGTCATCTGACGGATGGCGGCAATGAAGATAGGTTTTGCTTCGACGGCGGCGTTTTCAGCAGCGCGGTTTAAACTAAGGATAATGTTATCGCACAGAGAATTCAGGCCCAGGCTTCGCAGGGTCTTTTCTACTTTCGCTGCTTCGGGCGGAAACAAAATCTTAACGGCCAGGTTGCCCAAAAATCCATCTTTGGCCGACAGGCGCGAGGTGCCCTCATTGGTGCCAATTTCCAGGGCCTGTTTTAGAGCCTGACTGATTTCCGTGCTGCTAGGATCGCCCAGGTTGATATCTTTTAGCACACTTCCGACTGCACCGGTATTCAAAACTTCACAGCTGCTGAAGGTAAGCAATAGCCCGAGTGACAGCAATAGACAGATCCTTTTCATAAGTTATTTTTCCGGCAAAGATAGAAAATCATTTGATCCGGGTCCATATTTCGCTTCTTCCGAGCAGACTGATGCCTACGTAGCCGCGGATATCGAGTTTATTAGCGTCTTTCAGGGTCATTTTGCAGCTATAGGTTTTACCTGACTTAGGATCGTATATCTGTCCGTCGGACCATTCTCCCTGACCGGCATAGTTGAAGTCGGTCAGAATAACGAGGTCTTTTAACGGACGGCTTTTTTTGGATTTGTCGGGATTTTTTTTGTCGACTTTGGGTTTACCGTTTTCATCGGGTTCTTTCAGCCAGTAGAGCTTGCCGTAATAGGCCTCGCCTTTCTTAAAAATCTGGATCCTTCCTTCCCCGCTTGGATTTTGCCAATTGCCCACAATGGCGTCGCGATCTTGCGCATGTAACAGCCCCCCCATCAGTACCATCAGGCACAATAATATTGTTTTCTTCATCATAATTTGGTTTGTTATACAAGTATACTCAAAGATAAACAATGTTTTCCGCTAACTTTGACAGATTATTT
>DAIRDA010000326.1:0-2119 GCA_036796375.1 Albibacterium sp. | reverse complement strand
GTTGAGCAGCTTACGCGCATCGCCCCCGGAAATACGGAGGAAGGCTTCATATTCCTCAATCTGCAGACTTTTCTTCTTCAATTCGGCGTCGGTTTGCAAGGCGGTGTCGATAAGCGCAATCAGATCTTCTTTCTCAATGGGTTTCAGGATATAGACCTGGCAACGGGATAGCAAGGCGGAAATAACTTCGAACGAGGGGTTTTCGGTGGTCGCTCCTACCAGGGTAACCAATCCGTTTTCGACGGCACCCAACAACGAGTCTTGCTGCGACTTGGAGAAGCGGTGAATTTCATCGATAAACAATATGGGTTGCTCTTCGTCGTTTTGTTTAAGTGCCTTGGCGCGATCGATCACCTCGCGTATGTCTTTTACACCGGAGTTGATAGCGCTCAGGCTAAAAAACGGGCGCTTCAGCGAATCGGCAATGATATAAGCCAGGGTGGTTTTACCAACGCCGGGAGGGCCCCAGAAAATCATGGATGGAATATTCCGGTTCTCAATGGCGTTGCGTAATACGGAATCAGGACCTACAAGATGTTTTTGACCGATATATTCGTCGAGCCGGCGCGGACGCATGCGCTCGGCCAAGGGAGGAAGTGTTGCCATTGGAACAAACTTAGATAAAATATCGAAGATAAAAAATAGATGAAATTAAGGTATATTTGCATTAATTTTAACTTCAAAATGTATTGATTAACAAGTGTGTATGAAAAAAGTGTTCGGGAATTGTTATTTACTGTTATTGTTAATTGCTCTTTGGCCGAAGCCAAGTGCGGCTGCTCATCCGGCCGATTCCACCATAAAATACAATGAAAATTTTGCGGGCGTGGGTCCGCAGGTATATATCCTTCCTCCGCCCAAAAGCGACGAGGAAGTGTTGCAGGATCGTTATATCGATAAGAAGAACGGACAGCTGGAGCTGGATAGGTTGATTAGTCAGCAAGAGCTGTTGAAATCGCTCAGGTTTATCGACCATGGCCGTCTCCCCTTTAGTGCTGCCCTGGCAGCTGAGAACAATAAGGAAAAACAAGCGCAGGCGGCTGTCCATTTCTACACCCAGCAAAACCGGATTGATTCGGCGATGGCCTGGAAAAATCACCTGGCTTGCCTGGCCCTGATCAAAGACGACAAAACGGCCGCACGAGCGCTTTTTACGGAAGTTTATGCCCATTTCGGACAAACGGGCGACCGCGAGAAAGAACTGGCCTTGCTGAACAACCTGGCTGTACTGGAAGAGCGAAGCGAAAATTATGCGAAGGCGTTGACCTATTACGACGATCTGCTGAAGCAGGCGCGGAAAACGAAAAACCTTCAGGAAGAAGGTTTGCTGAGCCTTTCGGTGGCACGGATTGAATCGAAGCTGGGAAATTTTTCGGCTGCACACAACCTGGTGATTAAGAAGAGTTTTCCTTTGTTGCAGAAGACGAAGCATTATCCGGACGTAGTAAATGCCCTGAACATTCTGGCGGCCATCAAAGAGTCGGAGAATAAACCTACCGAAGCCAAATGGATTTACCTTCAGGCCATTGATGTGGCTAACATCCATCGCGACGAACGCGGGCTGGCCCGGAGTTTGTATAACGTGGCTGAATTGAAAAACCGTATCGGCGATGGCGCCCTTTCGATCGCTGACTACGAACTGGCCAAGGAATATGCGTCTAAACACGATATGCAATCGCTCCTGGTGGAGATCGAAGACGGACTCGGCGATGCTTACCTGCAGTCGGGTAATTATGCCGAAGCGGCCATGGCACTGAATTCCTATAATATCCTCAAAGGGGAATTTATTAGTAAACAATTCCTGTGATTTAATCGTCATACATTCAGGAGAATTATTACATTTAATTCGCCAGACCAATCCAAATTTAAAATAGGGAAGAATTCTTATTTCGAAATCGGATGTGCATGATAAAAAAAATGAAATGAATTATAAATCGTTTAAAGAAATGTTAAAAAAAGTTTTCTTTTCCTTGTTTGTAGCTGCGGCTATTTCGTGTGGCGCTGGCCCGCGAATCGATATCAGTGCGGAAAATCCGCAGCTGTTGAAGCCCGATGCTGCACAGGGAATTATTGTCAAAGACCTGGTCAGTCTGTTCGAGACCGTTCATTATAAAAAAGT
>DAIRDA010000325.1:0-2170 GCA_036796375.1 Albibacterium sp. | reverse complement strand
TATGCGCAGGAAACCGGCCTTGAATTTGGGGGCCACCGGCATGTATAATTTTTATACCGACCGGAGCGACACCAGCATCTATACCTCCAGTATAAACTCCGTCATCAGCTTCACCACCGAAAAGCAGATAAACCTGAAGCTGGAGAGCGATGTCTGGACCACCGGCAATGCCTATCATTACATCGCAGCATTGCGCTATAAAAAATTTCCGTTTAATTTTTACGGACTGGGCGACCAGACGCGAGCAGCCGATAAGGAGGTAATCACTCAAAATTTCTTCCAATTCAATCTGGAAGCCGAGAAGAAATTACTATCCCGCTATTACGGCGGCCTGAACGTACGCTATGAACATTTCGAGTATTTGCAGGACGATGGAACTTCCTTTTCTTCCCCCGCGCTTCGCGGCGCTGCCGGGGGTCGCTACCTGGCCATCGGAGTTTCGCAATCGTTCGACAGCCGAAACTCAAACACGGAAACAACGCGGGGCGTATACGGACGGGTCAAATACGCTTATGCACCCGATCTCTGGAAGAAAGAAAACTTCACGGGAAGTCTGCTTTCGATCGATTTAAGGGGCTTTTTGCCCCTGCGTCAGCAGCTCACTCTGGGTATTCAGGGCATCTTCGAATCGGTTCTCTCGGAAAGCACGCCCTTCTATCTGACGCCCCAGCTGGGCAACGATGAGATGATGCGAGGCTATTATCAGGGCCGCTACCGAGATGAAAACTATCTCGCTGCGCAGACGGAACTCCGCTACCGGATCCATCCGCGAATCGGCCTGGCAGCCTTTGTCGGCGCCGGAACCGTCTATCAGGGCAGCGTCGATCTCTCGAGGCTTAAACTGGCAGGTGGTGGCGGTTTTCGGTACTTTTTCGATCTGGAGCATCATTCGAGTATCCGCTTCGATTATGCCATCGGAGAAAAGAAAGCGGGCGAAAGCAGGCAGGGAGGTTTTTACCTGGCCCTGGGCCAGGCCTTTTAATCAACGGAAGCGGATCAGAAAATCTTCTTTCTGCTGGTCCTGTTTAAAGAAAACCAAACCAATGTAGAAAAGGTCGACCGTCACCCGAACTTCCGGATGACGTTTTATGGTTTTCCAGGCATCCTTCATCCCCTCACTCCAGTAAATATCATCAAAAATCAGGACCGTACCCGGGTGCCTTTTAGCAAGAGCCATATGAAAGTAGCGCAGGGTTGCCTCGCGGGTGTGATTCCCGTCGATAAACAGAAAGTCGAGCTCGGGCAACCCGCTTAGTATTTGCGGTAGCAGCTCATCGAAATTACCCACGCGCAAATCAATATCTGCATTCATTTTTGAAAAGTTTTCCTGTGCGATCGATGCGGTCTGCCTGCATCCCTCGACGGTGATGAGGCGAGAATCAGGGCTTGCCCTGGTAAGATACAGGCTCGTCAGGCCCAGGCAAGTGCCTAATTCAACCATCACACGAGGTTTAAAATGGGCAACCAACCGTGCAATCAGGGCTGCTATCCTGGCTGGCTTCAGCGCGTTCCCGGCCAGATCGCTCACGCGCCGCTCGCGGCTTTTTTTTAACATGGATCCAGCCCCTAAATCGTCAATCAGCAGCTGTCGACGGTCGGCCTTCAGTTCCCCGCGCAAAGACTCCAGCGGGGCCTGATAGTTTTTTTTCGAGAAATCGTAAATAACGGTGTCGACCAGTTGATAAACAAACGGAGAGTGAACACCGTGTCTGCTATTGGCTTTCAGGAAGTGAAGCAGGTAATCGATAAAAAAACGTGCATTTGCCATCATTCAAAGATACAGCTTCGCTTAAAAGAGAAAACAATTTTTCGTAAATTCGCCTTCTTTATTATTGGTAGTCATTTGATCAGTGTTTATGGATAATAGCAAAGAAATCGCCTCATTGATACAACTTCTGGACGATCCCGATCAGGAAATATTCAAACATGTTGAGGAAAAACTTCTCGATTTAGGCGAAGTAGCCATCAGTCCGCTCGAAAAAGCCTGGGAGCAATCCTTCAATCATCTCCAGCAGGAGCGTATTGAAGAATTGGTGCATAAAATTCAGTTTAATCAGATATACCGCGAACTGGAGTTATGGACGCTAAGCGGGTCGTTCGATCTGCTTCAGGGCCTCATCATTGTTCATAAATACCAATACCCCGATGCTGATGAGCAGAAAATCATCAA
>DAIRDA010000324.1:0-2187 GCA_036796375.1 Albibacterium sp. | reverse complement strand
GCGATAAAAATATTCCTCCGATGCCGATAATAAACCACGCTATCATCCCCGCAATCGGAGTGGCAAGCAGTTTTCCTCGTTTAAACTCTTCTTTTTGTTCTTCCAGTGTTCTGGTTGGTTGGGTCATCTGTTTAGGTTGCTAAGTTTTTAAAAGACTAATCTATTGTCTCCCTTTAAATTTCGGCTAATATCAGTAGTGTTTTTTTGATCATCCCTGCTTGGATATTTAAATCATATCAATCAATATTCTTTCTCAGACGCAAAATCTTACTATCGCTTCCCGGCACCCCTACTTCCAGGTGGTCTTTCCCTTTCATGGATAGCGCGGCTCCCGAGTAAATTTCGGTTACTTCATACGCGCCGCTTGGAATCCCGAGCCGGGCGAGCGAAAGGACATACTTTTTTTCATTACCGTTATAATTTACAAGGGCGATGTAAAAATCATTCGAATGCTCTTTCGTAAAAATCTCACTTGCCTTTCCGCTTGTATCGTGTTCAACAGGCATAAAAGCCTCACCGTCTTGGGCAATGCTCAGCAAGAGTGGATTGTTCAGGAGGTGCTTAGCCTTAGTGCTTGCAGTCGATGGTCTGCTGTAATTGTCGCCTAAGGTGAGCGTTCCGTTGATTATACCCGAGCTTAACCTGGCACGGTTTGTCCCTGATTGCTCATCGCCAAAAACTAAATGATCTGCGTCAATGAAATCATATAACGAACCCAGCCACCAGCCAAACGTGGTACTGTTCAAGGTATATTCGGTAGCATTTATATCTGCGTAGGCATCGCAGGCGATTCGTCGGGAATGTGCATACGGGAAAGTCGCGATATTCGGCGAAATCGCTGCATAAATCAGCATCTTTCCGTTTATTTGATCCACCAAATACTGCATTCCATGATGAAAAGCCTGCATCCCGGTTCGGATATCCTTTTCAAAGAAGGAGTCGGCTTCTATGCTGGCATGGCCAATAAAATCAATCTTAATAAGGTCGAAGCCGATCTCGTTAAACTTATTAATAAGCAATGCAATACGTTGCTTGGTACCGGGGTGTGTAGGATCTAAAGCCCGGGCGCCGTCAATATCGTGATATCTACCGCCCGTCTTCGTCCAAATATCACGATAATGATAATCGGATCCCTCTACCCGTCGGTCGGTTTTTCCCCAATCCACAAATGGGGCCCAGTAGATACCGGGCTTCAGACCCCTGCTTCTGCAATACTCAGCAAATGCCCGCAGTTTTGAGAAGTCACCTTCCAGCCCCCCCTCAATCATATTATCCCAATACGAATCCAAACCTATATATGCTGCTCCCTCATTTCTGAAATAGGGAATCGAGTCGGCAAAAAAGTCGACCACCGCTTTAGCTTTATCCAGGTTTAGTTCCGTCTGGATCGCGCCCCAGCTATTCCAACTGTAAGGACTTTCAAAACTCGATTCAATGGAGCGGACGGTTCTTTTTCTTAGTTCACTACTGTAATCATTCATTCCATCCCGCCAGTCGCTATACCATCCCAGAAATACCTTTGCGGATTTAAGGGTATCGCTTTTAATCGAGCCATGAGCCATGGAATCTCTGGTCAGCGCCGCGTCTGAAAAACCATTGAGCACCTCGAACGATACAGTTCCGCTCTTAACGCAGTTTGCGATGATTCCGGTTTTCCAGACCGACTGATCCAAAGAACCCAGCACAAACCCTGCTCTGGACCCATTTTGATACAGACTGCTCACCTCCGAACTTCGGCCGGTAAAGCCCTCTGCTACTGAATTTACCTCGTAACGAATGAACGTGTCATTATCGTAAGGCACCCTGATAAAATTAGTCTCCCCTATGGGCGAATTAAAGAGATGATCTCCTTTTATGACAGATATGGAATTGCTTTCCAGATCCGTTCCAATGATTTCTAATTCAGCAACCACGAAGGTCTCGCTTTCAAGCAAGGTAAAGCGCTGTAGCAAATCCGGCAATCCTTCCCTTTTGTGTAAAATCTGGAGAATAATTTTACCTTCACTCCCCGTCTGTTTCGTTACTTCATGAGTGGTATATTCGCTCGAAGTTAGCTTTTGCCCATTAACCACAGCTTCCGCATAGGCGTTGTCAATGATCAGCTGCTGGTCTATATACAAGCTTATATCGCCGCACTCTGGTTGAACCTGAATGCGGATCCGGTCGTTTGCTACCCCATGGTGTATA
>DAIRDA010000323.1:0-2196 GCA_036796375.1 Albibacterium sp. | reverse complement strand
TACTGGTGCTTATCCATTTCGGCCTGTGGAAGATGTTCGTAAAAGCAGGTCGCCCCGGATGGGAAGCACTGATACCTTTTTATCGTGAGTATATCATCACGAAACTGACGGGCAGGGCCTCGTGGTGGGTTCTTATGCTGATTGTTCCGATTCTCAATATTTTCATCGCGATTACCCTGTATATCGATTTTGTTAAGAGCTTTGGTAAGCGTGGTTTTCTGGAGCATGCGGGAACTATTTTGTTGCCTTTTGTTGTTTTCCCTATGTGGGGAACCGATAAGAGCACCTACTGGGGTCAATCGACCACCGCAGACTTTAAGGAGAAATATCCCTATAAAAAAAGTGTTGGACGCGAGTGGGCCGATGCGATTATTTTCGCGGTTGTTGCCGCAACGCTCATCCGGGGTTTTCTGATCGAGGCTTACATGATTCCGACCGGATCGATGGAGAAGAGTTTGCTGGTAGGCGATTTTATCTTTGTGAGTAAGGTGAACTACGGCCCCCGGATACCGATGACGCCCATTGCCTTTCCTTTTTCACACCACACCCTGCCCACCGGCGGAAAGGCCTATGTAGAAAGTGTAAAGATTGATTATCGCCGCTTGCCTGGTTTCGAGAAAATCGAACGCAACGATGTAGTAGTATTTAACTACCCGTTGGATGCCGATGCCCCCCTAAACCGGCCGGTGGATAAACGTGAAAACTACATCAAGCGCTGTATTGCCATTGCCGGCGATACGCTTTCCATCCGGAATTCCATCGCATATATCAACGGACAGCCCGAAGTGCTGCCAGTGGGGAGTCAGACCACCTTTTATGTGAAGACCAATGGCACGGACCTGAATCCGCAAACGCTGTTCGATATGCGGATAGAAGGCATGCGCCAGTCGGATACCGAATACGTTTTTACGATGACGCATGAGCAGGCTGAAACAATCGCTGGCTGGGCCAATGTAGAGGCGGTGAAAGAAAATATTGCTCCGGAAAACGCGTTCGATGAACAGATTTTCCCATATCAAAGTTCTTTGCCCTGGAACGTAGACAATATGGGTCCGATAATCGTTCCTCAGAAAGGTTGGACGGTTCAGCTGGATAGTCTGACAGTACCGCTTTATGCACGTGCGATTGAAGTATACGAAGGCAATCGGTTTGAACAACGGGCAGACGGATATTATATCAACGACCAGAAGGCTGAGAGCTATACGTTCAAGATGGATTACTACTGGATGATGGGTGATAACCGCCATAGTTCTGCCGATTCACGTTTGTGGGGTTTTGTTCCCGAAGATCACATCGTGGGGAAGGCCTTATTTGTTTGGCTGAGCCTGGATGAAGTGGGTTCTTTCCTTTCAAAAGTGCGCTGGAACCGGATCTTTATGGGAATTGACTAGCCTGCTCATCTTTATCAGACTTCTTTTGAAAGTTTTGTCAGATCTCCAAAGCCTTTATGCCGAAGCGTAGCGCCAGGCCGCGGAGGTCCTTAATTACTGATTCAACCAGCGGGATGCCCTGTATGCGGTTGGTTATTTCGGCTTCAAATTCCGGTTCGCCGGGAATGATCACCCGTTGCGCCGGGTCGATTCTTTCAGCCTGTTGAAAACGCTCGATCCATCGATCTATATTCGTCTTGTAATCTTCCATCGGTCGGAATCCGTCAACGCGCATGGCTCCCAAAAAATGTCCGAGTCCTTCACCCGGCTGATCTTCCTTCGGATCGAGAAAAGCGACAAAAGGAGGTGCCCAGGGTCCATAAGAAGCGCCTGACAGCACAGCCGAGAGAATGTCTACCGCGCTACCCAGGGCATAGCCTTTATGGCTGCCATGGTCGCGATCGCCGCCAAGCGGAAGTAACGATCCTCCGGAAGCGAGCGCAGAGGGGTTGGTAGTGGGTGTTCCATCGGCTTGCTGAACCCATCCCGAAGGAATCGGCTGTTGTTTTCGCTGGGCGACTTCAAGTTTTCCGTTTGCGGCCGTAGAAGTAGCCATATCAATGATAACCGGAGGGTATTTGCCTGCCGGAAAGCCATAACAGATGGGGTTTGTACCCAGCATGCGTTCTTTCGAAAAAGTTGGTGCCACGAGTGGACTGGCATTGGTCATAGCCATTCCGATCATGTCTTTTTCCACGGCAAGGAGTGCATGGTAGGCTGCAATGCCAAAATGATTGGAATTCCGGACCGACACCCAACCCGAGCC
>DAIRDA010000322.1:0-2209 GCA_036796375.1 Albibacterium sp. | reverse complement strand
GGAAATGACTTTCGAAATGCCCATGGGAGAAATTGTTTTTGACTTCTACGATAAGTTGAAAACCATTTCAAAAGGATACGCTTCTTTCGACTATCACCAAATCGGCTATAAACAGTCGGATCTGGTACGCCTCGACATCCGTTTAAACTCGGAACCTGTGGATGCCCTGTCATCACTTATTCACCGCAGCAACTCGTACGATTTTGGAAAACGGATTTGCGAAAAGCTGAAGGAGCTGATACCGCGCCAGCAATTTGAAATTATTATCCAGGCGTCTATCGGCGCGAAGATTATCGCCCGCGAAAGCGTACGTGCGCTGAGAAAGGATGTAACGGCCAAATGTTACGGTGGCGATATATCCCGAAAGCGGAAGTTGCTGGAAAAGCAGAAAAAGGGTAAGAAAAGAATGCGTCAGGTAGGTAACGTAGAGATTCCGCAATCGGCATTTATGGCTGTATTAAAATTAGACTAAGCACAATGAATTTATTAGACGGAAAGCTGGTTTCTGAAAAAATAAAGCAAGATATCGCGGAAGAAGCAGCTGTTTTTTTAAAACAAAGCGGCCGAAAGCCACACCTGGTGGCCATTTTGGTGGGCAACGATGGAGGCAGTGAAACCTACGTGGCCAGTAAAATGAAAAACTGCGAAAAAGTCGGTTTCCAATCGTCTCTGATACGCTACGATGAAAATGTTTCCGAAGATGAAGTGCTTGCGAAAGTACGTGAAATCAACGAGGATGAGGGCGTAGACGGACTGATTGTTCAGTTACCCCTGCCAGCACATATAAATCCGGAGAAAGTAACCGAAACCATCGATTATACAAAAGATGTAGACGGTTTTCACCCGGTGAATTTAGGAAGAATGATGCGCAACCTTCCCTGCTTTATTCCGGCTACTCCTTACGGCATTATGCTGATGCTGGAACATTATCAGATCGATACGGCAGGCAAACATGCGGTTGTGATTGGAAGAAGCAACATAGTGGGCAGCCCGATGAGCATTTTGCTGGCCAGAAACAGCCAGCCGGGCAACTGCACCGTCACACTGACGCATAGCAGAACTCAAAACCTGCCGGAAATCGTGAAGCAGGCAGATATCATCGTTGCCGCTATTGGCAAAAAGAATTTTGTCACGGCCGATATGGTGAAGGAGGGTGCGGTGATTATTGATGTTGGGATTAACCGGGAAAAATCGGATACGACAAAATCGGGCTATAAGTTATTCGGCGATGTCGACTTCGACCAGGTCGCTCCGAAAAGCTCATGGATTAGTCCGGTTCCAGGCGGTGTGGGTTTAATGACCATTATAGGATTGTTAAAAAACACCTTGAAATCGGCAAAAAAGGAAATTTATTAATGACAAATTCAGTTCCGGAAGACGGTACATTACTTCCTTTAATGGAAGAGTTCTATACAATACAGGGAGAGGGATACAATACAGGGAAAGCCGCTTATTTTATCCGCCTGGGCGGCTGCGATGTGGGATGCCATTGGTGCGACGTGAAAGAAAGCTGGGATGCTTCTCTGCACCCCTTGACGCCGGCCGACCGGATCGTGGAACAGGCCATGCAACATCCCGCCAAAACGGTGGTGATTACCGGAGGCGAGCCTCTGATCTACAATCTGGATTATCTGACTGCAAAATTGAAAGAGAAGGGAATTAAAACCTTTGTCGAAACGTCAGGAGCCTACCCCCTTTCCGGGCAGTGGGACTGGATATGCTTGTCGCCCAAAAAATTCAAGTCGCCCCGACCCGACATTACCCCTTTTGCCCACGAACTGAAAGTGATTGTTTTTAACAAAAGCGATTTTGCCTGGGCAGAAGATTATGCGAAGCTGGTATCGCCCGAGTGCAAACTATACCTTCAGCCGGAGTGGTCGAAAAACGAAGTGATTACGCCCCTGATTATTGAGTATGTAAAGAATAATCCTAAATGGGATATTTCCTTACAGACCCATAAATTCATGAACATTCCGTAGAGCATCCAAACTCGCAATTGAATCGTCTGCGAGCAAGTCCTTAACGGACAAACGCGTAAGCGAACCGCCTATTCGGCGTTTCTCAAGGAATCTTTTCTCGCCTCTTCTTCCCGTTTCGCTTCTTTCCTGAAAAATCCTCTTAGCAGAAAGTTTGATTGAAGCGCTTCCAGATTTTTATCAAGCTTTTGCGAACTGGTTTCCAGGTTTTGCATGGTGCGCTGCAATTGACT
>DAIRDA010000321.1:0-2216 GCA_036796375.1 Albibacterium sp. | reverse complement strand
CGTTCGACTGATTGGAATTTACATAGTAAGACGTCGTGATTTTAGCATTAAGAAGTTGAAGGTTGGTGGCGTCGAAATTTTCTCTTGACCAGTTCGGATGTCCGAAGAGCTCAATCTGAACGCCCCGCTCCGCCTCCAGTTCAATCAGGCGGTTCAATATGGAATTGACCTGGAACTTCTGGTTAGAGCCGATAACCACGCGATTTCTTCCGCCGCTTACGAGCTTCTCTCCGAGGCCGTCGATATCATTAATTTCCGTAAAACTAATTTTCTTTCCCTGCAGACTTTTCCTCAAAGGCACTAGAAAACCATGGCTGTCTTCATCCTGAAGGTTCAGTAAAATGATATGATCGCCCGTGCGGCCTTCTTTTTCAAGATAATCGGCCAGACCTTCGCTATGAAGATCGATCGGAGCGACCAGGCTTACAAGGTTTGGAACGTTGAACTGGGAAGGCTTGGAGGCAGCCAGCGGCGAAACCTGCAAACTTTCGGAAAGCTTAGCGGCTTGTGCGAAGGCGCTGATTTCCTTCGGAAATATCGGGCCGATGATAATATCTGCAGATTGAACTTCTCCACTACGGGCGATAACGCCAGTATGAGCCACGTTGTCTCTGGAATCAAGCACTGTGAGTCTAAACTTATGTCCTTTCTGGGCTAAGCTTTCCATAGCAAGCTCAAAACCTTGCAGAAAGTCGAGAGGAACTTCAGCACGCTTAACATCGCTTCGTGAGGGAGCACCCTGAAGGCGTTGAAGTTCGAAAGGCAGAACCAACACCACCGAATTGACCTTCTCCTCGACAGGTTCCGGATCATCGTCTACTTCTTCTACCTGAGGTTCAATCGGTTCTTCTTTAGGAACAGGTGTCGGAGCTTTGGGTGCGGGTTGTAATACGGTACATGCACTGAAAAACACTAGAAGTACGAGAAGCCCTGCTATTTTATTCCCACTCGATCGTAGCCGGCGGCTTAGAGCTGATGTCGTATACGACCCTGTTGATTCCTTTGACATGATTAATAATTTCGTTAGATATCTTTGCTAGTAAATCGTATGGTAAGTGAATCCAGTCTGCAGTCATTCCGTCCATGGAGCCTACTGCACGGAGGCAGATGACATTTTCATAGGTGCGTTCATCGCCCATAACGCCAACCGATTGAACCGGCAGGAAGATCGCTCCGGCCTGCCATACTTTATCGTACCAACCGGCCTCGCGCAGGTTACGCGTATAAATAGCGTCGGCTTCCTGAAGTATTCTCACCTTTTCGGCTGTAACATCACCCAGAATCCGGATACCTAAGCCCGGGCCGGGAAAAGGATGTCTACCCAGGATAACCGGATCCATATTCAGTGCTTTTCCGACACGCCTTACTTCATCCTTAAAAAGTGAACGAAGCGGCTCAATCACCTTAAGCTTCATAAAATCTGGCAGTCCACCAACATTGTGGTGCGACTTGATGGTTGCTGAAGGTCCGTTTACCGAAATGGACTCGATAACGTCGGGGTAAATGGTACCTTGACCGAGCCATTTCACCTCGATCCCCTCTGGCAGCTCTGCTCCTATTTCATGGGCAGCATCGTCAAACACTTCAATGAACATTCCGCCAATAATTTTGCGCTTTCGCTCCGGATCTTTCACTCCCTCCAGCTGCTTGTAGAAGCGATCTTTTGCATCGATTCCGCGAATATTCAGACCCATATGCTGATAAGAGTCGAGCACTTGTTGAAACTCTCCTTTCCGGAGCAATCCATTGTCGACAAAGATGCAATGTAGTTTTTCGCCGATAGCCTGATGCAAAAGTACTGCTGCCACAGAAGAGTCAACGCCTCCAGACAATGCAAGGATCACATGGTCATTGCCGAGTTGATCGCGAAGCGATTTCACCGTCGTTTCGACAAACGTATCGGCAGTCCAGTCCTGCTTACAATGACAAATGTTCAACAGAAAGTTCTCTATAATTGTTTTCCCTTCGACGCTGTGAGTTACCTCCGGGTGGAATTGAATTCCATAGGTTTGTGACCCCTCTACCTGATAGGCTGCTACTTTAACATGATCGGTACTGGCAATGATTTTAAAATTCTCGGGAACCACTGAGATTGTATCGCCGTGCGACATCCAGACTTGCGAATAAGGGGCTATATTTGTTAATAGCAGATTGTCTTCTTCGATATACTGCAGGTTTGCTCTTCCATATTCACGAATCGAGGATGCCGTAACTTC
>DAIRDA010000320.1:0-2221 GCA_036796375.1 Albibacterium sp. | reverse complement strand
AACGGAGAACAACAAGGAATCTGTATTTGCGGTTCAGATGGCAGCGAAAGACGGTACCAATACGATTGCCAATTCCAATAACGGGTGGATGCTTAACTATCCTTATGGAAATAGCCCATTCCGTTGCTGCGGGTTTTATCAGCCTACCCAGGAGTTGGTTAACTCATACCGTACCACCGCGGGAGGTTTGCCCGTAATGGATGGTTATAATCAACAGCCGGTTAAAAACGACATGGGTATTTCCTCAACGGCAGCGTTCGTTCCCGACGCGGGGCGACTGGATCCGCGCCTGGACTGGACGGTCGGTCGCCGGGGACTTCCCTATCACGACTGGGGTTACCACCCGGGGGCTGACTGGATCAGGCTTCAGTCCTATGGGGGGCCATACGCGCCGAAGAAGAATATATACTGGCAAAGTACCCAGGATCAGCATTCCGATCAAAGCTCCTGGGCACCGGGTAATGCCATTAATGTGCTCATCATTCGCTTTGCAGACGTTCTGCTGATGGCTGCTGAGGCGGAAGCGCAAGCCGGAAGCCTCGCGCAGGCGCAAGAATATGTCAACCTGGTTCGGGCGCGAGCCGCTGCTCCGGTGAGTTGGTTGCGCAATTATGCGAATCCTGCCAATCCGCTGGCCGGCTTTTCGAATGCTCCGGCTGCCAATTACGTGATTTCCGTGTATCCGGCTGGTCATTTTGGAGGGCTAGGCAAAGAGGCTGCGCTGCGGGCTATTTACTTCGAGCGAAAGCTGGAGCTGGCCATGGAAGGCCATCGCTTTTTCGACCTGGTTCGGTGGGGAATTGCCGAACAAACGCTGAATGCCTATTTCCAGTATGAAAGTACCATCACCACCGATATACGGGGAGGTCGCTTTGTTTCCGGAAAAAATGAATACTTCCCGATTCCTAATTTTCAGATTGACTTAAGTGTCGTTGGCGGCACGCCGATGCTGAAACAGAATCCGAATTATAACTAGTCAAGCCGCGTAAATCATTTCAAGTTAGCGTGATAAAAAAAGTCGTTCCCCCTGGGGGACGACTTTTTTTATTGACTCTCCAACTCCTCAATCCGCCCTTTAACAAATTCCGAAATATCCTGATTGGCCTCCGCTATGTTCATTTCAACAAACTTCTTATAGAAAGGCAGACTCTCCTTTGGCTTGTTCAGGTGATAATCGTAAATCAGGGCCACGTTATAAGACGATCGTGCATCCTCGTTATAGCGTAGTCCCTGCTTATATGCATTTACCGCTTCCGCGAATTGATTGGCAACCTGGTAAATTCTTCCTTTCTCGCTGTAATAGCGGCCCATGCTCGGCGAAATGCCCAGTTCTATGGCCCGATCGATATACTCCAGCCCAAGCGCCCGGTTGCCCGTCCAGGCATAGCTCACACCCGTTATGAACATATTGCCTTCACTGAGATCGCCCGACGCAAGCTCCAGCCATTTCATCACTTCTAAACATTTCTTATAATCCCTTTTGTAGAAATGAAGCGGCCCCAAAATCTGAAAAACTTCCAGGCTGTCGGTTCCCAGGTCGAGCAGTGTCTGGCAAACGGCTATCGCGTCGTCGTAATGCTGTAGCTTCTCAAGCGTTACCGCTTTACCAAAAAGTAAGTGCCGATTTTCCGGATCGAATTTCAATGTATTTGTCAGAACGGAATCTGCCTCTGCGTTTTTCCGCAAAGAAATAGAGATCATGGCCAGGTTGTAAGCCACGTCTGCATTTGCCGGATTTAAGCGGTGCGCTGTTATCAAAAGCGCGTGAGCATCGATTATTCTCCTCCTTCCAAACTCAATCTCTGAAAGTCGCTGGTAAATACTGATATTGCTGCTGTCTAGCTGAAGCGCCTTGCTGTAAAAGTCGTACGCCTCCTGCGTCTTCCTCCGTTTGGCATGAATACTTCCTAAACTCAAAAGCGTGGGCAAAGAGGTGCTGTCCTGTTCATAAAGCTTCCGGTAGGCTCTTTCAGCCTCCACATAATTTCCGGCCATATGATGTGCATACCCCAGTCCTTTCCATACCGATTCAGTCTTTTGGCTATCCGGGTATAGGGCCTCCATATATTGAGCCGCCTCGGCAAAACGACCACTTTGGTACATATCCAACAGCCGGCTGTTGGATAGTGAATCTTGGGCGTGCAGGCTGGCGGGGAAAAGGCACAGCAATAGAAAAAGGAGTTTAGCGTTCATATTATCAGGTTGTTATGATAAATGTAAG
>DAIRDA010000319.1:0-2230 GCA_036796375.1 Albibacterium sp. | reverse complement strand
GGAAAAGGCTGCCGTATGCCGCGTAATGGAAAGACCGGATCATTCCGGCTACATCGCGCAACGCCGAATATTTCAGTCGCCGCTCGCTATAGCTCCGTGCCGGCTCGCCTTCGAAATCAATAATCAGAAAATCCTTTCCGGTAAACAGTACCTGTCCGAGGTGGTAATCGCCGTGTATCCGAATTTTGGTGACATCAATTTTATGATGGTAGATTTGCTTTAGCAATTGAAGGAGCTCGTCTTTCATATCCAAAACTTCTCTTGCTTCGGCCTGCACGTTTTCGGGCAGATTTTTCAGGTTGCGACTCAGGCTCTGAAAGGCAACGCGTACGAGCGACTGAAACGAGGAGAACAGGGATCGCTGGTAATGCAGCGAATAGGGCTCCGGTTTAAAAGCGGGCAAATCATTTTCCGACGAAAGCGCCATGTGCAGCTCGCCAGTGCGTGCCCCCAGCAAACGTATCAGCTCGGCATCGGTTCCGTCCAGCAAATTCCGGATCTCATCGGGGAGTTCTTCGTAGGCGGCTGGCGAAGTCAGACTTCCTTTGAGAACGGTGCTGGCTACCGGAGAAGGCATGCTCGACAATACCTGTTCATTAAAATTATGAAGCCGATCGAGTATATAGGCCCAACCGTCGCTGGTGCTGGTGGCCATTTCCTGCATCATCCCCAACACCATGGGCTCGCTGTTGGGCAGGCGCCATTCGATGTTTCCGATATAGGCGGGTATGTGTTTGAAGCCCCCTTCCTGCGTTAAGAAGCGGTTTATCTCCACATCGGGATTGATCGCTTGATCAACCTTGCGGTATAGCTTGAGATAAAAGGCATTATCGTACGTAATCGAGGTATTGCTTTGCTCGGCAGAGATAACGCGTGGCCGGATTTTCTCCTGCTGGCTCATGTGCGCTTTCAGCGCGTCGCTACCGGAAAAGACCAATTCACCTACCGGCAGCCCAATGCGTTCGCTCCTGGCCATGTTTTCTATAATAACCTGCTGAAAGTCGATTCCATAAATGGCATCGTATAAGGTACCCTCTTCGCCGTTTACTTTTAGAAGGCTGATAACCGACTGCGGACAACGTTCTTTTAATTTGACAGCGATTTCGCCTTTACCGAAGGCCACGGGAAGTTGAAACAAATCGGGCAAACCGTCGCGGTACGATACCTCGAGCAGGAAAATGATAATGCTGCTATCTTCCGTTGGGATTCGGGCATGACTTTTTATGCGGATATGCTCCAGGCCGCGACCTTTTCCGCCGAACCAGCGCAAGCGCATGATGTAGTTGGCTAGTATTTTGTTTTCAAGCGCTTCTATAGCGGGTTGCTCAACAATATCGCGCCATTTTTTTAATTCGATGGTTTGCAGACGCTGGTCGTTTTCCATCTCTGCATGATCTTTTTCGAGCAGGAAGGTCTGGCAGGAATAGGCATCGAGCGTAAAGAAATAGCCTGCATCTTCTTTCACGGCAGGAAAGTGATTGCGACTGATCAGTTCGACGGGAACGTAGCCTTTAAATTCTTCCAGGTCGAGCTCCGCGGCTTGCGGATAGCGCGAAAGGTTCGCTACTACCAGCACTACCTCATCCTCGTAACGACGGATGAATGAAAGAACTTTCGAGTTTTCGGTTTGAACGAACTTCATATCGCCCCGGCCGAAGACCTTATATTTCTTGCGGGTACTGATCATGCGTTTCATCCACCAGAGCAGCGAGGAGGTATTGCGCGATTGCAGTTCGACGTTTACCGATTCAAAATGGTAGAGCGGATCGAGGATCAGCGGCAGGTAAAGTTGCTGCGGATTGGCCTGCGAAAAGCCGCCGTTGCGGTCGGAACTCCATTGCATGGGTGTTCTGACCCCGTCGCGATCACCCAGGTAGAAATTATCTCCCATCCCGATCTCGTCGCCATAGTAGATGACGGGTGTACCGGGCAGACTGAAGAGCAGGGTATTGAGCAGCTCAATCTTTTTTCGGTTATTTTCGAGCAAAGGAGCCAAACGATGCCGGATTCCTAAGTTGATACGGGCCTTCGGGTCGCGGACATAGACCTTGTACATATAGTCCCTTTCCTCGTCGGTGACCATTTCCAGGGTAAGCTCATCGTGATTACGGAGAAAGATTGCCCACTGGCAGGTTTCAGGAATGTCGGGCGTCTGGTCGAAAATATCGGTGATCGGGTAACGATCTTCCATCTGCAAGGCCATAAACATGCGGGGCATGACCGGAAAGTG
>DAIRDA010000318.1:0-2242 GCA_036796375.1 Albibacterium sp. | reverse complement strand
GTCTCCATATAACTGATCATGGCCTCTTCGTGGGCAGCCGGATCGACGGAATACAGAATCAACATGCCGTAAAATCCGGCCAGGTTATCCTTGTTTTCAGAAGAAAAGCGCAATACAGCCTTTGATAGCTCCGTCATATAGCTTTCGTTCTTTGTCATCAGATCCTGTTGGATGGCGGCCATTTCTTCGTCGCCGTCTGTGCGCCGTTCAAATTCCTGTTGCAGCCCCGCTTGTTGTTGCTGAAACTTATCGCGTAGGGCATCCAGTTCTTTCAGCTTCGAGGAAGTCTCAGATCCGCTGATGGAATAATTTCCCGGTTCGTTGAGGTTGACCTCCAATTCCACTTGTTCTCCGTTCTGCAAAACCAGCAAATACGGGCGCTCGCCAACCAGCAGGGTATACAGCGCAGCCTCCGGACTTTCGCCTTCGTAGCTGAAGTCGCTGTTCTGGTCTAACACGATGGAGTCAACCAGCATTTCTCCCTCGTATAATAACAGGGTTTTCAGTTGTCCGGCATTCTCGATCCGTCCACTGAGTGTAAATTTGGTTTCGTCCGCTGCGCCGCATGAGGCGAAGAAGACAAAGCTGAAGAAGCTTAATAGAATGAGTTTCGTTTTCATTGTATTCGGTGTTATTCTTAATTAATTCGATTGATTAGACTGGTCTGGGCATGCGCGTATACAGCCTCTGTCAGAAACAGGAGCAGCATTAATATCTTCCTCATCGTTACTCTGCAATTAGTTTAGTCAAAAATTCGCTGAACTCTTTGTTCGAGAAATCGCCCATTCCTTCGTGCTTGAAAACCACTTTGCCGTATTTGTTTACCACGAGGGTGGTCGGAATGGCGCCACTCATATAAGAGGAGGGGATTGGACTGGCAGGGGTATATACGGGCAGATCAAACTTTCGCTTGTCCATGAATTTTTGTGAGGACGCGCGCTTGTTATCCACGTCGACCATCAGGAACATTACCTGTTCGTCGTCGCGAAATTCAGAATAAAGCTTGTGGATGGATGGCATTTCGGCAATACACGGCGGACACCAGGTGGCCCAGAAGTTTATAAAAACCACTTTCCCCTTCAGGTCGGATAATTCAATCACATGGCCGTCGGGGTTTTTAAATAAGATTTCGTCATTATTGACGTCGGCGTCAATTCCCGCCACCGCTTCCGTCGGCCCATCGGGCACGTTCGGCTGGAAGAGGCCTATTTTCATCAGGTTTTGCGATACCAAGCCTTTGAAGTTGGGACTAAACACCATGGCAAGCACAAAAAGCATGAGGATGCCTGTAAATATATTGGAGAACGAGATCTTCGCCCTTTGTTTAATTTCAGAATTCATTATATAGTTATTATGCTGACGCCTTAGGATGTCAGCCATTCACACTCATTTAATTCGTAGGATTATGGGAGGGAACGAGTACTATATAATGATCGACCTGTTCTGGAGAAACAGTGGGAGAGAATTTTTTAAAGACTTTTTCCTTTCTGCAGGGAAAGAACCGAAACGTACACTCAGGATAGACAAGGTCAGGTATAAACTGACGACCGTTAGCAACAGAGGAAGAGGCAAGGACTTGCTGCTTAATGGGCTAAGGTCCATAAAGGATGCCTCTGTTATCTTGGTTTCCGAGCAGTGAATTTCATCAGCGACAAACGTCTCCGAATGGATCTTCTGCTTGGTGCTCTTCGCTTGTTTGGAAACCTCAACAGAAGGCAAAAGGGACCCGCTCAGAAAATTTCGAACCGGACAACTGTTTGCCATCATAAAAAAGAGGCATAACAGCAATGCCGTTGCCTTCAGTTTTCTATAAATGGTAGGATATTTCCCGTTCATCAATTGTGGATTCTTTTTGTCTTGATTACAAACTTATAAAATTTAAGCGGATTCGTTTGTTCTATGGCAGAAGTATGGTAATGTTGAGCATAAATGTTACTTTTATTACGCAAATATGATCCGTAGTGTTACTATTCGAAACCAATGAAAGAAAGAGATATCGTTCCAGCGCCCCTAAAGAAAGACCTGATTCTTCGGGAAAAACTGGCTTTGCAACGGACTGTGTTGGCCAACCAAAGCACGTTTCTTGCTTTTTTGCGAACCTCCATGTATTTCCTGATCGCCGGTTTGAGTATCCAGCAATTGGTTGATAGCCCACGTGCGCTGATATTTGAGATCGTTTTATTTGCTGTGTCCGGTGTCGTGCTTATCGTGGGCGTGATTAACTATTTCAGGAATAGTAAGA
>DAIRDA010000317.1:0-2249 GCA_036796375.1 Albibacterium sp. | reverse complement strand
GGCGATGCTTTCGCCAGTGGCGGGCGAAACCACTCCTGCTTTTTTTTAAAGATCAACCGCGCGGGCGTACTGCTGGATCTGGGTGGTACCGCCTTTGCCGGACTAAAGCAGCATTCGGTCGACCAAAGCCAGGTCGACTATATCATTATCTCTCATCTGCATGGCGACCATTATGGCGGATTGCCCTATTTCCTGCTTGATGCGGGAGTGAAAAAGCGTAGTAAACCGCTGACCATCGTCGGACCGAAGAGTCTTCGCGAGAAAACACTGGCGCTGCTGGCTTTGCTCTACCCGGGAACCCGCATTATGGAAAAACTGAGCATCCGGTTTGTCTCCTTTGGAGAGTCCATGCCGCTTTCATTTCCTGAATTCCGGCTTCGTGCCATGCCGGTTATTCATTCCAAAGCAACCGATCCGCATGGAATCCGGTTGGAGACGCAGCAAAAGGTTATTGCCTATTCCGGCGACACGGAATGGACACCCGTCCTGCTCGATCTTTCCGAGAACGCCGATTTGTTTATATGTGAATGTAATTTCTATCAATCCCACATCCCCGGACACCTCAGCTATCGGGTTTTACAGAAACACCTGCCGGCTATAACGGCCAAACGAATTTGTCTTAATCATCTTGGCCCGGATATGCTGGCGCACCTGCAAAACGTTCAAATGGAATGTTTAACTGACGGACAAACGATTGAGATCACTTAGTCGGTAGGGTAGCAAGAACCCTAGCCTTCCTTTTCAAGCAAGGCCAGCACCACCTCGATTTCTTTGAGTGTCTTATGCAGCAGTTCCTGGATATAGAGGTCTTCAAACTCTTCTAAGCGTTCAAAGGCCACTGCCAGTTTACTCAGCTCCGTGAGTCCTGCCGTCACGCTGGTGCCCTTTAATTTATGCCCGCTCATACGCAACCCTTCCAGGTCGCGCTGCAGTACATTTTCACGCAAGGAACGTGAACTCTCGCTCAGCCCGCTCCGGATCAGAATCAGGAAATTTTCCTTGAAGCTGGCATCGTGCATCGTGTACTCATCGAACCAGGCACGGTTGATGTGTTCAACCTCCATTTTCTTCTCTTCCTCGGCCACAATGCTGCCCTCGCTAAAGGGAAGCCACTTGGATAAAACCAATTCCAGGTTCTGTCGGATAATGGGCTTGGCAAGGAAGTCGTCCATACCCGCTGCCAGGCATTTCTCCTTTTCGCCTTTCATATTCCCAGCGGTTAAGGCCAGAATAGGAATATGATCTCCGGTTTCATGGTTCCTGATTTCGCGCGTAGCCTCGAGGCCGTTCAGGTTTGGCATCTGGATATCCATCAGTATCAGATCCGGTTTCTCTTTCAGGTAAAGCTTGATAGCCTCTTTCCCGTCTGTCGCTTCGAATACCGTAGCCTCAGGCGAGATTTGCTTGATTAACGTATGAGCTAGCAGCAGATTAATTTTATTGTCTTCGGCAATCAGGATCCGATAGGCCTTATTGAGGGGCGGGGCGGGAAGACCGTATTCGGCGGTGGGTATTTTTGCTCTCTTGGCAACCTCCTCGGAGGTTCTGAGTTTAATATCAAAGTAGAAGCAACTTCCTTTTCCAGGTTCACTTTTCAGTTGCAGTGCACTGTTGCCCAGCTTCAATATGCGGTTTGAAATGGTCAGTCCAAGGCCCGTACCACCGTATTTCTTCGAAATAGAACCGTCTTCCTGCGCAAAAGCTTCAAAGATTTTCTGTTGCATATCTTTCCGGATCCCTATCCCCGTATCCTGCACCTCAAACCGAAACAGTTTTCGGTTTTTGGGGTAGTTTTCCAGAATCTTCACGCATAGGGTTACTTCCCCCTTTTCGGTGAACTTGACAGCATTGTTCAACAGGTTAATTAACACCTGTTTGAGCCGCATCTCATCGGTCCAGATAAAACGCGGAAGGTTTTCGTCGAGCTTCAGCTTCAACTTCAGTTCCTTGCCCTTCAGCGGATACGATACGATGTCGCTCACTTCCGCCAGCATGTCTTTCAGGTTTACTTTCTCTGTCTCAAGTTCCAGTTTCCCCGCCTCAATTTTTGAAAAATCGAGAATGTCGTTAATAATGGTGAGCAATGTTTTGCCCGACTGGTGTATAATATTGATGTATTGCTTCTGCGTTTCATCCATCTTCGTCTTCCGGATCAAATCCGTGAATCCGATAATCCCATTCAGCGGAGTACGGATCTCATGGCTCATATTCGCCAGGAATTCCGATTTAGCCAGATTGGCTTTTTCAGC
>DAIRDA010000316.1:0-2252 GCA_036796375.1 Albibacterium sp. | reverse complement strand
TAATCGATCGGTTATATTAGTCAAGGGTTACGCGGATGATATTGTTAACAGGCTGACTATTAAACCTGTAAAAATCTCCAACAAGTAATAAGGCTTTCTTTTCATCGGCAGACTGTGTCTCGATAATATCGTAAATAGCACCATCGAACAAACCTGTAGCGTTATATCCTGAGGCCAGGTTTCCGTTACTTTCGAGAATCATAAATCCATTCCGGGCAATTCCGCCATAAGTCTTGAAACGTCCGGACACCACGATCTTCCCGTCGCTAAGCTGTCTGGAATGTCCGACATTGCCACCAAGAAATTCTTTTGGAATAAAGCTTGCGTCAAGCGATCCGTCTTCGTTTAGCAAGGCCATACGGTGGCTGGGTGTCCCGTTATAGGTTCGAAAATCTCCCGCAATCAGGTACTTTCGGGTAACGGGATTATAGGTTGCTTCCCTCACTTCGAAATCTGGGCCTGGCTGTGAGGTGTTAAAAGTTTCATCGATGGTTCCATCGGCCTTCAATCGAAGCAGGTACTTCTTGTCCTGATTATCGAATGTTGTGAACGAACCAAATACAAGCATCTTTCCGGTTTGAGCGCCTTCTGTATGATACACTGTTCCTATGTTTCCGTTTCCGGCAGGCAAGCTTTTATTGGCCGCGGCGTCAAATCTATAGCTTTTATCCAGGGTTCCGTCGGTATTTAGACGAGCGATCTGGCGAACTTCTGTACTGTCTAGAATCACGGTATCCCTGACTTCAAGCTTATTCGGCTGATCGTATGTACGTGTTACATAATAGCGAAAGCTGCCAGTGACCAAAAGTTTACCTTGTTGCTCATAAATTCTACCCACCGTGGCGTTAAAGCCGCCATTAAACGTAGGGAAATACTTAATCGTATCCGCCTGATCCGGCCTCCTGAAAGTCGAGATACCCATGGTATCAACCGTTCCATTTTCGTTCAAGCGAGTAATATTACTGATGTTCTCCCCACGCTGATCGTAACCACTAAAGGAACCACCGATAAAAAACTTATCGCCAATTTTTACAACTGCACCAACAAAGCCATTCGCTCCGCGACCGGTTCGTAAACTGGCATCGTAGGTTCCATCAGGGAATGTTCGTACAATACGATTGATCGGGCGAATAATTCCTTTGTTATCGTAGTTGGTAAATCCACCTACCATGATAAGCTTTCCGTCGGGGGTAGAATACACCTGACCGATCGCACCATTCGCACCGCGAGTAGCTTGAAAGGTCGGATCCAGATTGACTTTACCGACTACATCGAACTTGGGCCCAAAAACCACTACATCGTTAACCGTAAGAGAAATAATCCCCGTACTGGCGTTATCGGGAACCGTCGCTTTGATCTCGGTGTCGGTAATGGACGTGATCTGAGCCGGTTCACCATTGATTCTGAATACAACCTGATCTTTATAAGCCTCCAAACCTGTTGCTTTCACTGTTACTGTTGCTCCAGGCAAACCCGAAGCGGGAATGGGTGTCTGTGCCGGGTTCATCACGATACCCAGGGGAGCCTTTCCCTCTTCGTAGGGCTCAGTAAACATGTCTTCTTTCTGCTGGCAGGCGGCGATAAGTACCGCTCCCATCATCAAGACGACTATTCTCATTTTAATTGATATTCTTTTCATAAAGCATCTTCTGTCTTAATATTTCCGGTTTATCGTTTACTTTCCAAAATATCATTTATCACTTCCCTGACGTTAAAACCAAATTGTCCGCTGGTAAAGTCGATCACGTGAACAACACCATTCGTTGGTTGAACATCAGAGGATGCAACCTTTTGAACGACCCAGTTCGTTGGCTGTGACAAATCCGGTATCAGAGAAATATAAAGCTGGCGGTATCCCATATACTTAATGTTATTAGCGTCGTTATAGACAACACCGATGTTGCTCACAGTAGACGCACGGGAGATGTAATTCTGTCCTGGATAGATATTCAGCAGGTCGAAATCAATCTGCGGATAGTCCATCAATTTGTTCTTTCCATCAAACATATAGCGCTCGAGGTATTTTCTCCAAATAGCAGGCTCCACATCCGCCAGCGTTTGAATGGTATCGCGACCTGCATAGAATAGTTCGCGGTTAACACCTCCACGATCAAATGCACCTATTAGGTCCTTGATGTTCTCGTCCCTTGGTGCGAAAAATGTAAATTCCTCATTGCGAAAGGTCTCTTCCAGACCAGCCAGCTTAACAATCTGAGCGATGGTATCGAACTCCATGGGTTTGGATTCCAGAT
>DAIRDA010000315.1:0-2260 GCA_036796375.1 Albibacterium sp. | reverse complement strand
TAATCGATCGGTTATATTAGTCAAGGGTTACGCGGATGATATTGTTAACAGGCTGGCTGTTGAATTGCCAGAAACTTCCTACTAGTAATAAAGCACGTTTTTCATCGGCTGACTGTGTTTCGTAGATATTATTGATAAATCCACCGAACAAACCAGTGGCATTATATCCTGGCGCCAGATTGCCATTGCTGTCAAGAATCATGAAACCATTTCTGGCAATACCTCCGTATGTTTTGAAGCTACCCGTGACAACGATCTTACCGTCATTTAGCTGCTTCGAGACGCCGACACCTCCGCCGAGGAACTCTTTGGGAATAAAGGACTCATCGAGGGAGCCATCTTCATTGAGCACTGCTATCCGATGAGACGGCTTTCCGTTGTAGGTTCGGAAATTTCCGGTAATCACGTACTTCTTCGTAACAGGGTTATAGGTGGCAGTACCGACTTCGAAATCAGGTCCCGATTGCGAGGCATTGAACGTTTCATCGATGGTACCGTCGGCATTCAATCTCACCAGGTATTTTATCGGTTGATCGTCGAAAGAGGTAAATGTACCATACAAAAACAATTTGCCACTCTGAGCGCCTTCGGCATGATAGATCGAACCAAAATTACCGTTACCGCCTGTAAGGCTTTTATTTGACGCAGTGCTGAAGCGGTAACCTTTATCAAGCGTTCCGTCAGTATTAAGGCGCGCTATCTGGCGAACTTCGGTACTATCGATGATGACGGTATCGCGCACTTCTAATTTATTGGGTTGATCATAGGTCCGGGTTACATAGTAGCGGAAGCTACCGGTGACCAGAATCTTTCCGCTTTGCTCGTAAACTTGACCGATACCACCGCCATGGAAGCCGCCGTTAAACGTGGGGAAGTATTTAATCGTATCGCTCTGATCGGGCCTTCTGAATGTAGAGATACCCATGGTGTCGATCGTCCCGTTCTCGTTCAGGCGGGTAATGTTACTGATATTTTCACCCCGTTGATCGTATCCGCTGAAAGAACCTCCAATGAAAAGCTTGTCGCCGATTTTTATAACGGATGAAAGAAAACCGTTGGCTCCACGACCAGTCCTTAAGCTCGCATCGTAGGTTCCGTCAGGAAATGTACGTACGATGCGGTTGATCGGGCGAATAATACCTTTATTATCGTAATTGGTGAAATTCCCAACCAATAATTGCTTGCCGTCCGGCGTATTATAAACGGTGGCTACCTGACCATTAGCACCACGTGTGGCCTGAAAGGTCGGATCCAGATTGACTTTCCCTACAACATCGAACTTCGGTCCAAAGACGACAACATCGTCAACCGTCAGGGAAATGATCCCTGTACTTGCGTTATCGGGAACCGTCGCTTTAATCTCTGTATCAGTAATCGATGTAATCTGGGCGGGTTCACCGTTGATCCGGAAAACAACCCGGTCTTTATAGGCGTCCAGTCCCGTCGCTTTCACCGTAACCGTTATACCAGGCAGCCCCGAAGCAGGAATAGGTGTCTGTGCGGGGTTCATCACAATTCCCAGAGGAGCCTTCCCCTCTTCGTAGGGCTCCGTAAACATATCCTCCTTTTGCTGACAGGCGGCAATAAATACCGCTCCCATCATCAAAACGACTATTCTTATTTTAATTGATATCCTTTTCATAAAGCATCTTTCTGTCTAAATTTTCCCGGTTTTATCGTTTACTTTCCAAAATATCATTTATCACTTCCCAAGGGTTGAAGCCAAATTCCCCGCTGGTAAAGTCGATCACGTGAACAACACCATTCTTTGGTTGAACATCCGAGGATGCAACCTTTTGAACAATCCAGGTCGTAGGCTGTGACAAATCCGGTATCAGGGAAATGTAAAGCTGGCGGTATCCCATGTATTTAATGTTATTGGCGTCGTTATAGACAACACCAATATTGCTCACCGTGGAAGCACGGGAGATGTAATTCTGTCCTGGATAAATGTTCAGCAGGTCGTAATCTATCTGGGGATAGTCCATCAACTTATTCTTTCCGTCAAACATATAGCGCTCGAGGTATTTCCTCCAAATAGCAGGGTCCACATCCGCCAGCGTTTGGATGGTATCGCGTCCCGAGTAGAAAAGCTCACGGTTGGCACTGTTTGATCGGGTTACGTCGCCAATCAAACGTTTGATATTCTCGTCCCTTGGCGCAAAAAAAGTAAATTCCTCATTGCGAAAGGTCTCTTCCAGACCGGCCAGCTTAACAATCTGAGCGATGGTATCGAACTCCATGGGTTTGGATTCCAGAT
>DAIRDA010000314.1:0-2272 GCA_036796375.1 Albibacterium sp. | reverse complement strand
TTCAAAACGGTGATGCTTTTGATCTGGTTTGGATCGAGGTCGGATAGCGATTGTTCCATTCCATCGACTATCACCAGGGGGGAGGCGTTTTGGAGCGTACTGATTCCACGGATGGAAATGGCGCCGGGTCCGGATCCTGGTAAGTTGCTGCCCTGCATGATCGTGGCACCGGGAATAGTTCCTGCAAAGGCTTCTTCCATCTTGAAGATCGGTCGTGATTTTATCTTGTCCATATTCATTTCCGAAATGGAAGATGCAAGGTGTTGGCGCTCAACGGCGTTATATCCCATAACCACGACTTCTCCCAAACTTACACTTGATTCGTATAATACGATCTCGATTTGGGTTTTTCCGGCGGTACTTGCCTCCACTTCGGAGAAACCCATTAAACTGAAGATTAAGGTTACATCGCTTTCGGTGTTGAGCTGATAGGCCCCTTCGGTATTGGTTTGCGTTCCGAGGTTTGAGCCCTTCACCAAAACGTTAACTCCCGGTAAGGGATCGCCGTTCTCGTCGGTAACGGTTCCCCTGACTGTCTTTTGCTGCGCCTGTAACGTAAAGGCAGTAAACAGCAGTGTTATTAAAAAAATGGATTTGAAATAATGCATAAGTGTAGGTTAATTTTTTTTCATAGGTGTGAATTAGTGTTGTCTAATTGGATCAAAATGTCGTCATAGGTCCTCCTTTCTTTTTGGTTATGTTTGCGTTTTTTTGCTGATTATCTTGAACTTGGTCGATAATTTGGTCGCAAAAGTCTCAAATAATTAATGAAAAAAGATTTTATCAGGCTAAAAATTGGAATAGTTAAATTATCTTAACACTCTCTTAATATCGTAAGGATGTTGCAGAGTTTTATGTAACGATTGCATCACCGTGCTGTAGTGCCAATTAACCTAAAAGACAGAGTCAGTATTTAAAAAAATCAAACAAAGAACAACATGGGAAGAAATTCAGTAGTGGGTTGGTCCTTAATCATTGCCTTGGGCGGATTCTTATTCGGTTTCGACACAGCCGTTATTTCAGGAGCCGAAAGAGCCATTCAAGGATATTGGAACCTTTCACCTTTTGAACACGGTTTTACGATGGCCATTGCTTTAATAGGGACGATTGTGGGTGCAGCCATTGGGGCTTATCCCTCGGATCGTTGGGGGCGTAAAAATACCCTGTTCCTGGTGGCAGTGCTTTACTTTTTCTCGGCGATTGGAACGGCCTTAGCGATGGACTGGCCGGTCTTTATGGTATTTCGCTTTCTGGGTGGAATAGGTGTAGGGGCCTCCTCCGTTGTTGCGCCGATCTACATTTCGGAGATCGCCCCGGCAAAGTCGCGCGGTAAATTGGTAGGCTTCTTCCAGTTTAATATTGTGCTGGGGATACTGATCGCCTACCTGTCGAATTATTTCATTGGTAGTTGGGGCGAGGATTCGTGGCGGTGGATGTTGGGTGTCCAGGCTTTTCCAGCTTTTATCTTTTATGCGCTGATTTACTTTATCCCTGAAAGCCCCAGATGGCTTTTGCTTCAACGCAACGACCGGACGAAAGCAGAAGCAATACTATTCAAAATTGACCCGGGCAATTACAAAGAGGAAGCGGATGCGATTGTTCGTGATCGTGATAGTCATGCCGGCCTTAAGAACCAGCACAGCCTGTTCGTGAGTAAGCATCGGAAGCCGATTATGCTGGCCTTTCTAATTGCGGTATTCAACCAGTTCGCAGGTATCAATGCCATTATTTATTATGCGCCACGCGTATTTGAGCTGGCGGGACTCGGGGTTCAGAGTTCCTTGCTGTCGACGGTGGGTATCGGGCTGGTGAATTTTATGTTTACGCTGATTGCACTTAGTTTTATCGACCGGGTAGGCCGTCGCAAGCTGATGCTCATCGGCTCTTTCGGCCTCATTGTCTCTCTGGCCATGGTTTCTTACTCGTTCTATATGCTCGACAACGGTACCACAGGATTTTTCACCACAGGGTTGGCCATCACCATTTACCTGATGATTTACATAGCCTTTTTCGCCTTCTCGCAAGGAGCGGTGATCTGGGTGTTTATTTCGGAGGTGTTCCCGAACGAGGTGAGGGCAAAAGGGCAAACCTTTGGTAGCTTAACACATTGGGTGATGGCGGCGCTGATCACTTTCAGTTTCCCGATGCTCACCAGCTACCTGGGTGGCGGCAGTACGTTCCTGGTATTTGTAGGATTTATGGTGCTGCAATTGCTTTTTGTATGGAAGATGATGCCGGAAACCAAAGGGAAATCGCTCGAGCAGATTGAAGG
>DAIRDA010000313.1:0-2273 GCA_036796375.1 Albibacterium sp. | reverse complement strand
ATAAGTGCATGTATTCCTGATCAAGGATATAGACACCGACTAAAAATCCGGTATAAAATTGATACGTAAACATCAGATAGACGATGATTCGGACGCGCACTTGGTTAATCGGATCTTCTTCCTGAATTGCTAAATTGACAATGCTATTATCGATCCTTTTTATAAGATTGGACATGGAGGAATATGGGCACAGGTTTGTTACATTACTTGGCTGGCCAAATGTACTGGAAAACTTTTACGTTACGACCCGCTCGGCTTGCAATTTCTGAATCTTTTCAAACAAATGATCCGGGTAGAAAGGTTTTGAAAGGTAATCGTTCATGCCGGCATCAAACACGTTGGCAATCACATCTTCACTCACATTGGCCGTAAGGGCAATGATTGGCACCTGCGCTTTCCTTGGGACGACCATCTGTCTGATCGTTTTTGCCGCCTGGCATCCGTCCATCACCGGCATATAGAGATCCATCAAAATCAGGTCGTAACTTTCTTTTTCCAGCTTCTGAACCGCTTCCTGTCCGTTCTTCGCTATTTCCGGGACGATGTTCCATTGCTCCAGGGCTTTACGAATCACCAGAATATTAATCGCATTGTCTTCCGCTACCAGCACTTTCAGGCCGGATAGTTCTCGCCTGGCCAATACACCCTTGGCGGCCTCGCTTGCTTCTATCTCCCGGTATTCAAAGTCGATATCAAAATGAAACCTGGAGCCCGAACCCGGCTGACTGACCAGATTAATTTTCGAGCCGAACATCGACAATACTTTCTTCACGATGGGCAGACCCAAGCCCGTTCCTCCGTAATTTCGATTGGTGCTTTCCGTTGCCTGCGTGAATACTTCGAAGATATGATCCTGCTTATCAGGCTCAATGCCGATTCCGCTGTCTTCTACAGAGAAATGAACGGTCATCGTTCCTTCGTCCTGTCTAACCAGCTGGGCGGTTAAGTGAACAAAGCCCTTTTCAGTGAATTTAATGGCATTATTAAGCAGGTTCATCAAAACCTGATTCAACCGCGTCGGGTCGCTCATCACGTTCTTGTTTTCGATATCCCTGGCTATAGACAAGCGGAGATCCAGAAGTTTTTCCTCAGCTTTCATCTTCACGCTTGCGCAGTTCTTTCGGATAAGCTCCGCCAGGTTGAAAGGAACGTGTTCCATCGCTACCTTGTCGGAATCCAATTTATTGAAGTCCAAGATGTCGTTGATGAGCGCCATCAGGTTTTCCGCCGAAAAACGGAGAATGCCCAGATTTTCTTTTTGTTCCTCACTGGGGTTCTGCAATATCAGCGCATTTGAGATGCCGATAACCCCATTTAAAGGTGTTCGCAGTTCGTGCGACATAGTGGAGAGAAAATCCATCCGGGCATTGGAAAGTTTGTGCACGTCTTCCAGTGTTTCGTTTAATTTAGAATTAAGTCTCTTTAGTTCGTCCTTCGTTTCTGTGAGGTGGGTAATATTTAGTTTGAAAGTCTTGAAAAAGAAGTAGTTTAGCAGAACGATCATGAGGAAATTGCCCGTCAGCACGAAAAGATATACCCCCTGGCTCACTGGTCGGGCGTCGTAAAAGAGTTTCAGATCATTGATCAAATAGTTATACTCGCTGTATTCAACATAAGTGTATGCCATTACAGGCGTTACATTGATGATCGAATAAAACCATCCCCACCGAAGTCCGTGCATATAAACACTCAGTACCGTGGCGATCCAGATAAATTGAATGGTCGCTGTATTGATTCCCTGGACGTATATAATAATATTGCTCCACACCGTAAGCGTCACTACGCAAAGCGCAAAATGGGAGATGGGTCGCCAGGCTCCTTTTACAAAGTGCACCACAAGTAATAAGACTATTGAAAATACCAAGATGATCGTCGCCCGCATTAAATGCAGATACTCCTCCTGCACATAGTAAGCTGTCCACAGAACGCTCGAATAGACTAAATAACCAAACAAGCTATAAATCAAAATTCTAACCCGGACTTGGTTAATAGGGTCGTGCTCTCGGCTGGCTAAACGGACAATGGTGTCGTCAACGCGTTTAAAAAAGGATATCATCGGTTTATATCATGCGCAGGGATGTGTACATTTTTGGGCGGAACAAAGTTACAGGAAAACGTCGATGTTATAACCATGGAAAGTGAAGCGTTCAGCATTTTTTGGGGCAATCAGGCGAATCTCTGGTTCGGATTTTCTTTTTGACAGACTAACACTAATCTCACACCAACCAGACACCAAACAGACCCCTTACTCACCTATAGGTGAGTTCAACCTC
>DAIRDA010000312.1:0-2286 GCA_036796375.1 Albibacterium sp. | reverse complement strand
CTGCTTCCATTTTGGAGACTGAGTGTCGCAGGCGACCATATTCGCAGTACAATGGAGGCGAATCTGTATCGCTTTGCTTTTCCAACACGTAATACCACCCTCATCGCCCTGGCCTCGGAGTGGCGGTGGAACGACCTGAATATTCAGGCGAGTGTGCTGGGCAGCTTTATACACGAGTTGGCAAAGGAAGGTCCTCCTGCTGCCGACCGTTCGGAGTACACTCCCTCGCTGATGGCCAACTGGAAACCTTTCGCAGAAAGCAATCTTCGTGTTCGGGCTTTTTATAAATCAATCTTCCGGATGCCCACCTTCAACGACCTCTACTATACCTTCATCGGTAGTCGCTTTCTGCGGCCCGAATACACACAGCAGTATAATCTGGGGGGCAGTTATTCTTCTCATTTCGAGAACGGCTTTTGGAAAGAGCTTAGCTTTCATGGAGACGTTTATCACAACCGTGTGCGCGATAAAATCGTGGCGATGCCCAGCATGAACCTGGCTGGCTGGACCATTATCAACCTGGATAAGGTGAGTATCCAGGGACTGGATCTGAGGATTGAGGCAAAGGCAGAACTGGACGAGAGGATGCAACTTTCTGCGCTGCTCAATTATACCTGGCAGCAGGCTCGGGACATGACCCCGGGAGCCTACAACTATAAGCATCAAATCCCCTACGTTCCGCTGCACGCGGTATCCTTCACGAGCCAGACCGGTACGGAATTCTGGGGACTTAACTACAGTTTTATTTATACCGGCGAGCGCTATAGCCAGAAGACAAACATCCCGGTGAATTACGTAGAACCCTGGTATACGCACGATTTATCAGCCTGGTACATCTTGCGATTCGAAGGCTACCCGTTACGGCTGGGGCTTGAAGTCAATAATGTGCTTAATCAATATTACGACGTGGTTCTAAACTTTCCCATGCCGGGCCGGAACTATCGTTTTACCCTGAACTTGAAAATATAATTAATACATCCAAACCATGAAGATCAAACGTTTACACGGAAACTTAGCCATTCTATTTGTCGCCTCAGCCCTGTGTCTATTCAGCGCCTGCCGAAAGGACAAAGAACCTATTAAACCGGAGGAGGAAATAGTAACCCCCGAAAACCCAGAAACGCCGCTACGCGGAATGTATCTGCTCAATGAAGGAAATATGAATTCGAATAAAAGTTCTCTCGACTATGTTGATTTCAGGACCGGAGCATACCGGCGGAATATCTACCAGGAAGTAAATCCGGAAATTACCCTGGGATTGGGCGATGTGGGTAACGATATCGGCATTTATGGAAGCAAACTATATGTTGTGCTAAACAACTCGAACAAGATCGAGGTGCTTGATGCCAAAAGCGCAAAGAAAATTGGGCAAATCGACATCCAAAATGTACGCTATATTACATTTGCGCAAGGGAAAGCCTACGCCAGTGCCTATCTGGGAACGATTGGCGATCCGGATGCTGCCAATGGCATTGTTGCTGAAATCGACACCACCTCGCTGAAGATTACACGACGCGCGGAAGTGGGTCGCCAACCCGAAGAACTTGCAGTAATTGATGACAAGCTGTATATAGCAAACTCCGGTGGTTACAGTCCCCCAGATTATGAAAGTACGGTTTCTGTGGTCGATCTGAACAGCTTCCGCGAAGTAAAACGGATTGAAGTGGCCCCAAACCTTCACCGCTTGAAAGCGGATGCGGATGGCGACTTGTACGTGAGTTCGCGCGGCGATTATTATGAAACCCCTTCCCGCCTCTACGTAATTGATACGAAAACAGAAAAAGTAAAAAAACGATTTGATATCGCGGTGAATCAACTGGTAATTTCAGGCGATATGGCTTATACGCTTGGAGCCGAGTTCAGTTATGAAACGGGCGGATATGTGATGAGCTATCATATGATCGATGTGAAAAAGGAAACACTATTGGAACGGTCGTTCATTACAGATGGAACCGCCGAAAAAATCGATATGCCATACGGGCTCGCTGTAAACCCCAGCTCCAGGGAAGTATACCTCACCGATGCGAAAGACTTTGTCAGTCCTGGCACCCTCTACTGCTTCAGCCCGGAAGGCACCCTGAAATGGTCGGTAACTACTGGTGACATTCCAGTCCAATTTGCCTTTGTTTATGAGTAATTAACAATCGTCCGATCTTTATTATTTTTCATTCCTTTAACTTGTTTTTTAAATGAACAAACAACGTTTACTCTCAAAGTTTTTATGGCTCCTAATTTTTACGGGAAGCATGTTTCTAGCCTCGTGCAAAAAGGACGAGGCCCCCTTAC
>DAIRDA010000311.1:0-2324 GCA_036796375.1 Albibacterium sp. | reverse complement strand
TCAAGTCGGTCAAACTCAGAAGGGTTGTCGGAAGAGTGGAAGTGATACCTACCGATACCATACCGGCCAACGCCGAAAGGGTAGAGATCGAAGTAGCCAACGTCGCTAAATATTTTGATATGCATTTTAAGGTTGGCTATTACTCGGTAAAAACCCCGTCTGATGGCACTGGCAGCGAAGTTCGCCGCATTCCAATTCTTCCGGACGATATCGGAAAGAACGGAAAAGCTTTCGCCAGCTATTTTATGCTGAAAGATACCCTGGGGAAAACTGCACCACCCCGTACGGTCACCATCACCACTTTTAATAAACAACAACAAGTGATCATGAAACGAGTGGTGCCGAACGTAAACCTGCAGAGCAACCAGATTACCCGCTTGAGAGGTCCCATCTTCAGTAATCGGCCCAACGCAGATTTTTCCATTGAACTTGAAAACGACTGGAAAACGGAAATTCCAGAAATAGAATTTTAAGCAATTCGGAAGTCTAAACGCTAAATATTCAACCCTTTAAAAGAAGCTTACACAACACAAAAAATTAGTGATGTTATAAGCTTCAACAAAAAAACCGGATGCAAGTCCGGTTTTTTTGTTGTCTGATATTTTGTTGTTATCCCTGCATCTCATCCGCACTGGGACCATACATTCCGGGCACCGGTACATCCAGCAAGCGCAGATAAACACTCAACTGTCCGCGATGATGATATATATGGTTCATACACGTCGAACGAATCACCACCGACCGTGGCTGATTCAGAATAACATGATCGCCACTGCATAAAGTCCACCGCTCGCTAAACAATTCCTCGTTTGCCTGTTCAAGCTGTGTCAGCGACTTCTGCAAGGACTCGTCAAAATGGTTCAGCAAATCTGCGGTAGAGTTCACCACAGGCTCCTTCAGGTCGTTATTTTGAAAATCCAATTTCCCGGTCGTCAGCACATAGCCCGGCCAGCCAATCAGGTCGGCCACATGCGTGCTCAGAAATTTCAGGCTCATCGATTTTGCATGAGGCTTATAGTCGAAGTGCTCAGCAGGCACCCGCTCCAGCATCTTCCGGGTGTTGGCCCCCTCTATCTGCAGTTCCTTGATCAGGCTATCTTTGTTCGTCATAATAATGTTTTTTGTTTCCCCGAATTTACTCAATTGCAGCCATAACAAAAAACGCAAGCGCCGAATCCTTATCTTTGCCCCAAACAGCTCATTATCTATGTTCTCCATATTCAACAAGAAAGTAAGTTTCTCTATCGGCGAGCTTCTGCAGGCCGATATGCATTCCCATATACTCCCCGGAATAGACGACGGAGCCCCCGATATTGAAGCATCCCTGCATCTTGTGCGCGGACTCATGGGCCTGGGCTATAAAAGGCTTGTCGCCACCCCGCATATCATCAGCGATATTCATCCCAACACCCCCGAAACCATCGAGGCCGCTTTCCAGCAGCTAAGCGCCGCTTTGGCGGAAAATCAAATCGATATTCCCGTTTCATACGCGGCCGAATACATGCTCGATGAAAATTTTCTGAACATGCTGGGCGAAGGCGAACTCCTCTGCATACGCGAGCAGATCGTTTTGATCGAAACCATGTTTATGGATACGCCACCCAACCTCGAGCACATCCTGTTTCAAATGCAAACCCACGGCTATCAGCCGCTGCTGGCCCACCCAGAGCGCTATCACTACTTAGATAAAAGCTTCAGCCGCCTCAATCCCTTTCTCGACCGCAACTGCCTGCTGCAATGCAATGCCCTCTCGTTTGTAGGCTATTACGGCAAACGCGAACAGGAAATGGCGCTCCGTATGCTCGATGCAGGCATTATCGACTATATCGGAAGCGATATGCACCACAACCGTCACCTTAAAAATATGCAGCTCTTCACCGTTCCCGCCAAAGTGGCCAAACAACTGGAGGCACTCAACTATAAAAACCTGGAACTGCTTTAAGCATTCATGAGAATCTATCTTGCGCTCTTTCTTGCCCTTGCCGGACTCGTCCGTCCCTTGCACGCCCGGGCGCAATCGGTCGTACACCCACACGATTCGCTGAATCAGCATATCTTCGTTTTCAACGAAATTGAAATGCTGATCGACACCAGCAATCGCCTTCGCTTTCAACAGGTCAGCAGCGAGCCCTTTGCCAGCCAGTTTAAAGCAAGTACGCTCAGCACTCCGCAAGCCTCCAGGCTGCATACACACCATTGGTTCCGCATTCGTATTGCGTCCGACGGCACCCTGCAGAAACGCTTCCTGCTCGAGTTTTTTGATCAAACCATCGATCAAATCACGGCTTATGTCCCCACCGAAGAAGGGCAGTATCGCGAAGTCC
>DAIRDA010000310.1:0-2325 GCA_036796375.1 Albibacterium sp. | reverse complement strand
GCACTTCATCTTTGCTTTCAATTCCGCTGCGGTACAGAGCGACTTGTACCAGCAGGCAGGTGATCAGCATAAAGTCGTACCTCGGCATCAGCCAGGTAAACTGGTGCGACAGGGCCAGCAATGCGAATACCAGGGCCGGAAAGAGGCAGGATAGGGCCTGCTGGATCCCGAAAATGGCAAAGGTTCTTAACCTGCTTTCAACGATGAGCTGCATCTAATTGTTGGATTTGAAGTTTATAGGCTTTCGGAAGGATCAAATCTCTGAGAAAATGATGAACCCGGATTTCGCCCAAAAATTTATAGACCATCAATACAGGACGAAGCCAGCGTATACGCGGATTCCGAAGAAGGGTGCCGACTGCCTGGGGGCAGACCAAGGACTGCGCCTGTACCAAAACCCGATATCGCAGATGGCCCAGGTGCTTTGAATACTGCTGATAGAGGTGGTCGGTGAAATGACTGCGAACCAGATGCTGCCGAAGATGACTGGCTCGCTGCTCTTCCCACTGGCAGAAATTTGCCGGCAGGCCTTCTATTCCCATTCGTTGTCCAACCCGGTTGAAAACCGCAACGACTTCTTCTTTCTCTGCTTTGCTTAATCTGTTTTTTAAAAGTTCATGCGACCGAATGGAATAGTCGATCAGCATAAACAGCACATCGCGATAAGCCCAGTCCGGAATCTTAGCCCCTCTTTTATTCTCCACCCCTTGATGAATCGCAGTAATCTGATCAATCGCTGCTAAGGCAGCCTCATCGTCAGAGAACACAATTCTACGCGCATACCCCACGGTGGAAAAAAGCCTTCCCAGCGGATCCTTCGGCAATTTACCGGTAAAGTAGAGCCAGTCGACTGCCCTATTCAGGGCGAATTCGGCAGAAGCGCCGGCAAAGATAAAGAGGATGGTGTCGGCATCGCCCCAGATCTTTCGTACGATGGAATCTTGATCTACAAAATAGGTCATGGTCTTTAACTAGAATCAATAGCGACTGATTAGCTTCCGGCGAAAGGTGTTCCGAACACGCCTACCGCCAGTTCGGCCCAAACCATAAAGAAGATAAAGAGGACCAGCGATGCGAGTATTAAACGGCTAAGCCGGGTTCTAGCCTTCCTGAGCACAAGTTCGCACAGTAGCCCTGTAATCAAGAGCAAAATGCCCATTATAATGAAATCGGAAGGCGACCAGTTTACTTCGTCTGTAAATTGCATAGCGATTAGCGGAACGCTTAAAATAACAGGTATTGAGCAGAGAATAGCGGTAAGTCTTTTGTTTGATGTTTTCATGATTTTTGATTTGGTTTATATGAAAGTGCTTTGTATTTCAAAGTAGATAGATAAAAAAAATTATTTTTGTTGTTTGATCAAATTTTCCAACACTTCCAGGTGTTTCTTAAAAGCTTGTTTCCCCAAAGGAGAGGCCGCATACTGTGTGTTTGGTTTACGCCCGATAAAGCTCTTCGTAACCGTGATATATTCCTCCTTTTCCAAAGCCTTCAGATGTGAAGCCAGGTTGCCATCGGTAACCTGTAACAACTCTTTCAAAGAATTGAAATCGTAAAACTCGTTGGCCACCAACACGCTCATAATCTGCAGACGCAAACGGTTCTCAAAGGCTTTATCAAACTGATCGAATATCTTCACTGCTTGTATTTAACGTGCATAATGGTACCGTAAAGAATATGCAGGACGCCGAAACCAGCGCCCCACAACCACAAACTGTATTCAGGTAGCAAGGTCGCTATAAGTCCCAAAGCAATCTCCAGCAGTCCCAGCCACTTCACGTCCGAAAAAGTAAACTGACCGGCAGCTGCCAATGCCAGACCGTAAAAGATAAGGGTAGAGGCAGCGATAAAGTCATACTGCTCTTTTGAAAGTAAAATTAAGACGAATAATCCTCCGGTTAATAGAGGCAGCGCCATGTTGGTGATTAACTTGCGACTGATCGGGTTCCATACTTTCTCTTTCATTTTCTGAGCCTGCCTGACGGTCATCCCGATTCCGGTCAGTACCGAGAGGGTGAGAACCGCAATGGCCAGCATAAGCAATGGATTAAAAACATCAATAGATGATCCCTCCATTATTCTGTAGGCCGTAAAGGTCCCAACCAGTGCATAAACACCTGCCAGCACGCCAGCCAATCCGCTTAGCGAAATAAACCTGGTAGAACGCTCCATCAGATTTCTGATAGAGCTCAATTCCGACTGAATATCTTTTTCTTCCATTTTTTCAAAAGAACTTTGAATTGCAAAGTAAATTAAAATATTCTGGATTTGCAAGGATAATTTTTTTAGTTCGTCTTGGCTGTCACTATCTAGGAAGAAGGAAGC
>DAIRDA010000309.1:0-2330 GCA_036796375.1 Albibacterium sp. | reverse complement strand
CGAACCGATGAAGGATACAAGATAATCAGTGTCACCCTAAGCCCCTAACACGTTCCGACCACAAATGAATTTTAAATACATACCCAAACCGCTCGCATCACTGATACACCTGCTACTCATTTTACTCGCCTTTCTGCTCTTCTCCGCCCGAAAAAACGAATCCCTGCGTTTCGAATTTCTGCAAGGTTCTTTCCCCGACTTCCATTTACATATATCGAATTTCTCACTCGCTTTTATCCTCGTTGCTGGTATCGGTTATTTCTGGCTCCTAATGGGTATCTCATTTAAGTATGTCGTCTGTTTCAGCCTGCTGATATTGCTCACCAACATTGTTTACGAAAGCTGGATTCCCATTCTCAATACCCCCGATTGCATCGATGCCTGGTACGGAGTAGCGGGCGTCGGGCTGGCAACCATCGAAATATATGCCGTTAAACGCTGGGGATTAAAGGCCTCTTAAGGCCGAAGAACGAATAATTGCCCAATATTCTATGGGATATAATAAAAAATCTCTACTTTGTCGTTGATTTTAGTACAACCCCTTCATAATTACAATACCTTGAACAAACAGACTAGAGACATCATCACGATCGGCTTTGCCCTTTTCGCCATGTTCTTCGGAGCAGGCAATCTTTTACTTCCCCCTTATATCGGATTGTTGATAGGAGATCATGTTTGGATCACCATCCTGGGATTCGGACTCACGGGTATATTGCTACCCTTTCTGGGAATCTTGTCCGTGGTTAAGGCAGGTGAAAAGTTTGAAGATCTCGGAGCAAAAATTCACCCGCTCTTGTCGCCCGTTTTAGGATCTGCCATTATGCTTTGTATCGGACCACTTATCGCCATTCCCCGTACAGCGGCGACAACCTATGAAGTCGGCATTTTGCCATCCTTTCCGGAATCAAGCCCCATACTAACGTCCATCATCTTTTTCATGGTAGCCTGGCTGCTAACCATCCGTCCATCGCGTGTAGTCGATATCATTGGAAATATTCTTACGCCACTGCTGATTATCATGCTGTTTCTACTCATCCTGATCGGCATCATATCACCGGCAGCAGGCTATTCAGATTCTGCTTTAGAACGTGGCCCTTCATTTACCCTGGGCTTCATCGAAGGATACCAAACGCTCGACGTTTTAGCCTCCGTCATCTTCGCCGGAATTATTATCGCCGCCGCCAAAGTGAAAGGCTACGATAACACGCGTTCAAAAATGCGGGTCGTCATCACCGCAGGTGTACTCTCTTCGATCTTTTTGTTCATTATATATGGCGGGCTTATTTATCTGGGTGCCACCTCTGGCGCAACCGACCCCGATATCAAACGTTCTGAATTATTAATGAGCATCTCTCATTCTATCTTAGGAGGCTACGGAAATCTGGGAATAGCCGTCGCCATTGCACTAGCCTGTTTGACCACCGCGATTGCACTGGTTTCAGCATTCGGAAGCTTCTTCTCCTCTTTAACGAAAGGAAAGCTAAGCTATACCCTTCTGGTGACCATCTGCTGTATATTCTCTTGCATACTTTCCATTACGGGTGTCGATAATATAATCGCCTTCGCCTACCCGATTCTCAGCTTTGTTTACCCGATCGCCATCACGCTGGTTTTATACTTCGTGTTCTTCAGTTCGAGAGTTACCAACCGCCTGCCCTATATCCTGGCGTTGCTGGCATCAACTATTGTCGCTGTGTTCTACCTATTGAAAAATCTTTCGATGCTCAGCGAAAGCAGTATCGAAGTACTTAATCACATTCCCCTCTTCCAATACGAACTTGGCTGGGTAATTCCATCCGCGCTATTCTTCTTCGGTACCTGGGCAATCAGCGGTTCAGGGAATAAAGAAAAACTGGAAACATTACCTAAATAAAACTGAAACCGCTACAGAATCAAGGCTGTAGCGGTTCGAATACCGGTTCATAATAGAGCGTTACCGCGCCGCTGTAAAAAACCTTTGTCTTGATAAGTTTCAATACTATTCGCGCCTCATGACCGTCAAACAAAGGTAAACCGTATCCTGCTACTACCGGATGAATACACAGCTGTAATTCATCGATCAAACCGAGATTCATTAACTGAACAATCAAACTCCGGCTGCCTATCAGAATGTCTTTCCCCGGTTGATATTTAAGTTCCAGAACCTCCGCTTCCAAACTGCGCGAAGCCAGTCTGGCGCTCTTCCATTCCACATCTTCCAGCGTCCGGGAAAAAACCACCTTCGGAATCTTGTCTATCGCAGCAGCAAAGTCGTTCATCGATTGATCCTCCGAAGGATTTTCCAGCACCGTCCGCCAAAACTCCATCAACTGAAACGTCGTTCTGCCAAA
>DAIRDA010000308.1:0-2362 GCA_036796375.1 Albibacterium sp. | reverse complement strand
TTACTTTCGATTCTTTCAATGCTTCCTGGTCGATATCGTCAAGGTTCCACTGACCTTTTTCCATACCCTCCATAAACTTCGGACCGTAATCGATAATGCCCGATTCAAGCATCTCGCGGATCAAGTCATTCCCTTCACGGGTACGCTCACCTACACCGGCAAATACTGATAGTCCGGAATACGCTTTTGCAATATTGTTGATCAGCTCCTGAATCAATACCGTTTTACCCACACCAGCTCCACCGAATAAACCGATTTTACCTCCCTTTGCGTAAGGCTCTAAAAGGTCAATTACTTTAATTCCGGTGAAAAGGACATCAGACTCGGTAGAAAGGTCTTCGAATTTAGGAGGAGTATTATGGATAGAACGTCCGTTGGTTTTATCAAGCTTTGTAATGCCGTCGATAGGATCGCCTACAACATTGAAAACCCGCCCTTTAATGGCATCGCCAATGGGCATTTTGATCGGTGCCTGCGTATCGGTTACCTGCATTCCGCGATATAATCCCTCTGTGGAATCCATCGCAATCGTGCGGACACGTTCTTCACCTAAGTGTTGTTGAACTTCTAAAACAATACGTTGTCCATCTGCTTTTTCTATTTCTAAAGCATCGTAAATTTTCGGAAGACTGGCACCATTAGCGAAGCTAACATCCACTACCGGACCAATGATCTGTGCTATTATTCCAATGTTGGGCATAAAGAAGCTATCTTATAATTTTAATAGTTAACGATTTATGTCTAATGATTCAGACCTAATTTCGGACTGCAAAAATAAGGTTTAAAGTCGGATTTCAAATACTTAATCGCAAAAGATTTTGAGAAATATGTACGTTTTGTTTACATGGTTGAGGAATAGTTAAGGATAAGCATGAATTTCTTCAATATTTAATTTATTTTCGTGACCACATTAGGTATTGATGACATTTCGATGATCAAAGTTATAATTACGGGAAGCAATGGATTTATCGGGCAGGAACTGCTTCACCAGGCCATTCAAACAGTTGACATCGAACCAATCGCATTTTCCAGGGGTGAAAATCGTTTTGTAAAAAAAGATGCTTATCAATATGAATCCGTCGATGTCACAGAGCCTGCCGAGCTGGAACATCAGATCCAGATTCATCAACCTCAGTGTCTGATTCATACGGTTGCCTGGGCAAACGTAGAAGAATGCGCGGCCGATCCTGCGCAATGCTATCATATCAATACCGAGCCCGTCAAAACCCTTACCCTTCTCGCCGAAAAATATAATTTTCATTTGATTTTTCTGTCGACCGATTTTGTGTTCGATGGTTTCAATGGGCCTTATGCGGAAGCCGATAGCCCAAATCCACTGAATGTTTATGGGGAAAGTAAACTGGAAGCAGAGCGATTGATTATATCGTCGAAATGCCGCTGGTCTATCGTCAGGACTATTCTCGTTTATGGTATGCCGCACGATCCTAGTCGCTCCAACCTGATTTTATGGGTGAAGAAGTCGCTCGAAGAGAACAAAAATATCAAAGTGGTTACCGATCATGTTCGGATGCCGACACTTGTGAACGATCTGGCAGAAGTATGTTTGGCGATGGCCCGGAAAGAAGTTACAGGTCTTTTTCATATCTCCGGAGAGGAAAGTTACTCGGTTAATGAAATAGCCCGCCGGGTTGCTGCGTTCTGGCAGCTCGATGAAAGTCTTATCACGAATGTACACTCTGAAGATTTACCCTCGTCCGTCGCACGTCCGGGATACACAGGCTTTGATATCACAAAAGCGAAGACTGAACTTAATTTCAAGCCTCATACCTTAGTCGAGGGTCTTCAGATAATAGACAACGCCTTACTCACAAGTTCTATACTATAAGCACTATTATGTCTACCGCCAAAAAAAGCCCCCTCCATACCAAAATCTTCTTTGGAATGGTCGCCGGGATAGCAGCCGGGTTGATCATAAAGCACGTTGGGCTCGCTCCTGAAACGCTTGAAACGATCGTTAGTTGGGTTGAGCCCATTGGCCAGATTTTCCTTCGAATGGTCTTCATGACCGTGATTCCGCTCGTGTTTGCCGCACTGGTTCTGGGCATCGCTGAGATTGGAGATTTGAAAAGAGTGGGGAAGATCGGCATGCGCTTGCTTTTATATAGTCTGATAGTAAGTTCTATATCCGTATTTATAGGCATCGCGCTGGTTAACACCTTTGAACCCGGGCATAGCCTGAGTCCTGAAACGCGCGATTATCTTACTCTGCAGTTTCAGGAGAAGTCGGCATCAGCTGAGAAGAATGCCGGATTGGCTCAGGAGCGAAGCGTCGGGGATATCATAACCAACATTGTTCCCAAGAATTCGCTGGCCGATATGGTACGTGCTTTCGATGCCAACT
>DAIRDA010000307.1:0-2367 GCA_036796375.1 Albibacterium sp. | reverse complement strand
CACTTCGTATCCAATGTCGACGGCACACATATCGCCGAAACGCTGCGCAACCTCAACCCGGAAACCACCCTGTTTTTAATTGCATCCAAAACCTTTACTACGCAGGAAACCATGGCTAACGCCTTTTCCGCCAAAGCCTGGTTCCTTCAGGGCGGTGGCTCAGAAGAAGAGGTGGGCAAGCATTTCGCAGCCATCTCGACCAACGAGGCGGCGGTAACCAGCTTCGGTATCGATCCGGCCAATATGTTTGTATTCTGGAATTGGGTAGGCGGCCGCTATTCGCTCTGGAGCGCCATTGGCCTATCCATCTCCCTGGCGCTCGGCTTCGACAATTTTCGTCAATTGCTTGACGGGGCCTCAGCGGCCGACCGTCATTTCCGTGAAAGCGATTTCGATAAGAATATCCCAGTGATTATGGCCTTGCTGGGCATCTGGTACAACAACTTCTTTGGAGCACAAAGTCATGCCCTCTTACCATACGATCAATATATGCACCGTTTTTCAGCCTATTTCCAGCAAGGAGATATGGAAAGCAACGGAAAAAACATCGATCGTAACGGAAAGACAGTCGATTACCAAACCGGTCCGGTTATCTGGGGCGAGCCCGGCACCAACGGCCAGCATGCTTTCTACCAGCTGATTCACCAGGGAACCAAACTGATCCCCTGCGATTTTATCGCTCCTGCACAAAGTCATAATCCGCTTGGCAATCACCACCCCATCCTGCTGTCGAATTACTTCGCGCAAACCGAAGCGTTGATGAACGGAAAATCGAAAGCAGAGGTCGTTTCCGAACTGGGGCACTCCGGTATGTCCGACAGCGACATTGAAAAGCTCGCCGCTTTTAAGGTGTTTGAAGGAAACCGGCCGACGAATTCCTTCCTGATTAAAAAAATCACACCCTATACCCTTGGGTCGCTCATCGCCCTGTATGAGCATAAAATTTTCGTACAAGGCATTATCTGGAACGTCTACAGTTTCGACCAGTGGGGCGTTGAACTTGGCAAGCAGCTGGCTAACAAGATTTTACCCGAACTGGAAGACAATAACCCTGTTGAAGCGCACGATTCGTCTACCAACGGACTGATCAATCAGTTTAAAAAATGGCGATAAAGTTATAATTGCTATCTAATTATTAACTTTGCATCATTGGCATGACAAAATGTCGATAATCTGTTTTTGGATTATTTATTGAACCTCAAGAAGTATCAATTAAAAAAATATAAATGTTAGGATTTTTAAGTAAAGTGTTCGGAAGTAAATCTTCGCGCGACATTAAACACATTCAACCTTTAGTTGAAAAAATAAAGATTGAATACGCCCAGCTAAGCTCCATTAGCAACGATGAACTACGCCATAAAACCGTTTATTTCAAAGAAAAAATTGCCGAGTACCTGAAAGACACAGACGCAAAGATCAAAGAGCTAAAGCTACAGGCCGAAACCGACCACCAGGAAATGTCGGTTAAAACCGATCTGTACGAACAAGTTGATAAGCTTGAAAAAAGCCGCGACAAGGAGCTTGAAGAAATTCTAATGCAGATCCTCCCGGAGGCATTTGCCGTGGTCAGAGAAACCGCGAGACGTTTTACAGAAAACAAAAGTCTGGAAGTGAGCGCGCTCGACTACGACAGAGAGCTGGCCGCACTTCATCCGCATATTGAAATACAGGGAGAAAAAGCCATCTGGCAAAACACCTGGATGGCTGCCGGAACACCGGTAACCTGGAACATGGTTCATTACGAAGTTCAGCTGATTGGTGGTATCGTATTGCACGAGGGTAAAATTGCCGAGATGGCAACAGGAGAGGGAAAGACACTTGTGGGAACCCTGCCTGCCTACCTGAATGCTCTTTCCGGACAAGGTGTTCATATCGTTACGGTGAACGACTACCTTGCACGACGGGATGCGGAGTGGAACGGACCTATCTTCCAGTTCCACGGTTTGAAAGTGGATTGTATCGACAAACACGCCCCGAACTCAGAGGCGCGCCGTAAAGCCTATGCCGCCGACATTATCTTCGGTACCAATAATGAATTTGGTTTCGACTATCTGCGCGACAATATGACGCAGAACCCGGAAAGCCTGGTACAGAAAAAACTTCACTTCGCCATGGTGGATGAGGTCGATTCGGTATTGATTGATGATGCGCGTACGCCCCTGATTATTTCCGGACCCGTACCGCGTGGCGATCAGCATGAGTTCTACGAACTGAAACCGAGAATTGAACGATTGGTTAATGCCCAGAAAGCATTTATCAACACGGTTTTAAACGACGCCAAGAAAGCCATCAAGGCCGGTGATGTCGATCCTGAGAGCGGTGGTCTGGCCTTGCTTCGCGCATACCGCGGCTTACCGAAGAGCAAAG
>DAIRDA010000306.1:0-2371 GCA_036796375.1 Albibacterium sp. | reverse complement strand
AAAGGCACAACCCACGCTCTGCTTCTCAAAAAATACGGAAGCCAGGTAATTATTAGACTTTTGCTGAACAATATTATCGTTATAGGAAACCCCTGGTGTTACCAGTTGCGTAACGCCGCGCTTCACAATGGTTTTTGTGGTTTTCGGATCTTCGAGCTGATCACAAATGGCCACGCGTAAACCCGACCGAACCAATTTGGGAAGATAAGTTTCCAAAGAATGGTGCGGAAAGCCCGCTAATGCCACTTCCGAAAGTGCTCCGTTTCCCCGCTTCGTTAATACTATACCCAACACATCGGCCGCTTTTATCGCATCATCGCCAAATGTTTCGTAAAAATCACCAACCCTGAATAACAATAATGTTCCCGGGTACTTCACCTTAATGCTATTGAACTGCTGCATTAAAGGTGTCACCTTTTTTTCTGCCTTCGCCACTTATGAAATTTGATATTTATCGAGTTTATTATAGAGGGTCTTGCGGTCAATATTCAGCATCTGGGCAGCCTTACTCTTGTTGTATTTAACCTTCTGCAGCACTTCAATAATTAATTGCCGCTCATGCGCTTCACTTTGCGACTTCAAATCATCGCCCGCCATGTCCTGCCCTGCAGCATTGTTCTTTAATGAGAACACCATATCTTCCGGTAGAGCACTTATCTTAACAGTATCGCCCTGAGTAAGCAGCACCATCCTTTTCACCACATTCTTCAATTCGCGAAGATTTCCAGGCCAGTCGTAATTTTCAAATACATGAAGCACCGCGTCCTCCATAAACTTCACCTCACGACCCAACTCCTGATTTGCTTTCTCAATAAAAAAGTCCGTAAACAGCTGTAGATCTTTCTCCCGCTCGCGCAGCGCCGGTACCTGAATTTCAAACTCGTTGATACGGTGATACAGGTCTTCTCTGAAATCGCCCCCTGCCGCACTCCCCAACAAATCGTCGTTGGTAGCGGCAATCACCCGAACATCCACTTTAACGGGTTTATTGGCCCCGATGGGCTGAATAACACGCTCCTGAAGCGCGCGGAGCAATTTTACCTGAACCTCATAACCCAAATTGCCAATCTCGTCCAAAAACAGGGTTCCCCCTGATGCCTCTTCAAACTGCCCTCTCTTATCAGCAAAAGCACCGGTAAAGGAGCCTTTAATATGACCGAAAAGCTCGCTTCCCGCCAGTTCCTTTGAGAGCGTGCCGCAATCAATGGAAACAAAAGGCTTATCGGCCCTCTTACTCAGGTTGTGAATCGACCGGGCCACATATTCCTTACCGGTTCCGCTCTCTCCGCGAATAAGCACCGACATATCCGTCGGCGCCACCAGTTCAATATATTCCTGCAGTTTGTTTGCCAGGCGGCTCTTGCCGCGGATATAATCGGGTAAGGCTTTCTGGCTCTCCTTCGACGTTTTTTGCACCAACGAGGCCGATGGACTGGCAGGTTCACTTTCAAGCGCAGCCTTCAAAATCATCAGCAGTTCTTCCGGATTAACCGGCTTGGTAATATAATCATATACTCCCTTACGCATGGCTTTGACGGCGGTACGCACGTCGCTGAAGCCAGTCATCACAATAACGGGAATCTGCAGTCCTTTTTCAAATATGTAATCCAGCACCTCAAAACAGTCGCCGTCGCCCAGCCGATAATCGAGCAAAATCAGATCATAACGATGCTTGGCGAGTGCCTCGATGCTGGCAGCAATCGAGAAATAAGGGTCTACGTTGTAATGATGTTTTTTTAAGTAATTTTCAATAATAGCGGAAAACGTCGTATCGTCTTCCACTAAAAGTATGTTTACCATTCCAAATTGTTTATTTCAGCAGAAAGAATTCTTCATTAAGAACGACGATAAATACTCATCGGGTATCTTTAGCTTATATTTTCTAAAATCTTATCGGCAAATTCGTCCGTTTTGAGCAAGGTAGCACCCTCCATCAGATTATAAAAATCGACGGTAACGGTTTTATTTAAAATCGTTTTTGCGAGTGAACGCTTGATACTATCAGCGGCCTCCTGCCATCCCATATATTCCAGCATCATCACTCCGCTTAAAATAAGAGAAGACGGGTTCATGGTATTGGTATTCGCAAAGCGCGGAGCCGTTCCGTGGGTTGCTTCAAACACCGCATGTCCCGTCCGGTAATTGATATTTGCACCGGGCGAAATTCCGATTCCGCCCACCATCGCTGCAAGGGCATCCGAAAGATAGTCGCCGTTCAGGTTTAACGTAGCAACCACCGAATATTGCTGAGGATTCAGCAATATCTGCTGCAAAAAGTTATCCGCGATAACATCCGTGATGATAATTTTCCCGTCGTCTTTCGCTTGCTGAAGTTCTGCATTGGCCGCCTCTTCGCCCTGCTGCGCCTTGG
>DAIRDA010000305.1:0-2410 GCA_036796375.1 Albibacterium sp. | reverse complement strand
ATTATTTCTTTCCGGGAACGGTCCAGTAGTAAATCGTCGCCCCGTCAACCGTCTCTGTTTTCTCTGGCTCCCAGTCGCCCATGGTGAAAGCATGCGATACAATGCGTGTTCCTGGTTTTAGTTTCAGGAGTTTTGGTCTCAGCTTCATGTTCACGGAAGGAAGGAGGTAAAGCGTGATGACGTCGGCCTCACTCAGGTCTGTGTCGAACAGATTTGCATTTGTGAAAGAAACTTTGTCGCTCACGCCTGCTCTGATAGCATTTTCATTCGCTTCTTTGATGCGTTGGGGATCGATGTCGAAACCTTTGCCGGTAGCTCCGTATTGTTTGGCAGCAGTGATGACGATTCTACCGTCGCCGCAACCCAGGTCATAAACCACATCACCCTTCTTTACATCCGCCATTTTAAGCATAGCATTTACCACGGCCGGTCGGGTGGGTACATAGGGCACATCAAGTTTGGGTTCCTGGGCAACTGCATAATTGCTGAGGCAGGCCAGCATAAATAATGTTCCTGCAATTTTTTTTAGTGTTTTCATGTTAATTTGGTTAGGTAATTTTGATAAGTCATTTGTAATCAGACAACAAGGAAGCCTTTTCCTTGTTTGCGTTTTTTCCGGTTTCCGTAGTTCTTATGACAATCAGGAGCACCAGTCCTAATCCGAGAACAACGATGCCCACCAAAGCGCCTAAACCGGTGTACATCACACTGGAGTAGAGAAGATAGGCACTGCTCAGACAGAACAGTATGGGTGTGAGCGGATACAGCGGGACCTTGAAAGGTCGTTTTACCTCCGGCGCTTTTTTGCGCAGTACGAATACGGCGATTCCTACCAGCAGGAAGAAAAACCAGAATACCGGCGCCGTATATTCGATAATGGTTTCGAAACCACTCCGCGTGAAAAGCCCGAGACCGATCAGGCCCAGCGAAATGCCTCCCTGCACCAGAAAGGCATTCACCGGTCCGGATGCTTTTTGGTTCCAGTGTCCGAGAAATGAAAAGATGGGAAAGTCTCTGCCCAGCGCGTAGTTGGTGCGTGCACCGGTGAAGATGGTCGCGTTGGCAGAGGTGAGCGCTGAAATGGCGACCAAAAGGCCGATGATCCATACGCCCGTATCGCCCCAGGCAAATTGCATTACATCGGCGCCAACGGCGTCTGACTGCCCCATGGCAGCATGTCCGAGTACTTTCAGATAGGCATAGTTGATGAGCAGATAAATAGATGTGATAATTACAATGCTGAATACGAGCGCCTTAACCATTTGTCCGCGACCCGATTTAATTTCGCCCGACAGGTATGCGGCCTCGTTCCACCCACCGAAGGTAAGCAGCACAAACACCATGGCAAGGCCAAGCTGGTTTTCGGTGGCAAGTACAGCGTCTGGGGCGGCATTCACTCCGGCTCCCTCAGGAGCGAAGAATATTCCGGCGACGACAATGAGGATGACACCGCCTACTTCCGCCAGGGTGAACACCTTTTGGGTGCCCGTTCCGAAGCCAATACCGACGATATTGATTGCGGTTAGGAAGATGACCATCAAGGCGGCGTACAGAATGGTAGAATAGGAGCCAAGGGGGTAGAGCTGGCTCATATAATCGCCGAAAATAAAGGCGAGCAGTGCAATACTCCCGGTTTGAACAATACTCATCCGGGCCCATGCAAACAGGAAGGCAGGGTTTTTCCCGTAGGCCTTACGAATGAAATGATAGTCGCCACCGGTATTGGGAAAAGCTGTGGTGAGCTCTGCATAGCAGAGCGCACCGATCAGCGAGACCAAGCCTCCTAATACCCAGGTGAGCAGGAACATGAAGTCGCTCGAGGTATTGGCTGCAACCAGCGAGGGGGTGCGGAATATACCCGCACCGACGACGATGCCTACAATAATGGCGATGGCATCAATCAGATTTAGCTTTTCTTTGGGTGTTCCTTCCTGCGTAATGTCAGTTTCTGGCATCATAGCGGGTCGGAATTATCTGGATAAGCTTTCGTCTAATGATTGCGCTTCGGCATAGTGTTTCTTTAATACGGGAAGAGTTTTTGCAGCGAATGCTTTAATTTCAGGATCGGTGGCTTTTTCAGCGGCCTCTTCAAACAGTTCGATCGTTTTCTTGTGTTCGCCTACCATCATGCTGATGTATTGTTTGTCGAATTCGGCACCGGTGGTTTCGTTAAGGTCTCTGATATGTTTTACCTGATCCTGGCTGGGAGCCGTCGGTAAAACAATGCCTTTACTTTCGGCAAGAGCAATCAATTCCTTGTTTGCTTTGCCATGGTCGGTGACCATCATTTGCCCAAAGTCTTTAACACCCTGGCTGGATGCGTTCTTTTGTGCAATTCCTCCAAGCTGCTCTTCAGTCATGCCGCCATCTGCCGCTTCTACAGCGAAAGCTGCAGCATCAAAATCGCCCT
>DAIRDA010000304.1:0-2413 GCA_036796375.1 Albibacterium sp. | reverse complement strand
CGCTCCATGGTGTTGAACATAATGGCCGGGTATTTCCGGTTGGAAGGCTTAATTTCGTCGAGGTTGATTTTATCCAGGGCTTTCTTACGACTGGTTGCCTGTTTCGATTTTGAAGCGTTGGCACTGAAACGACGGATAAACTCCTGAAGTTCCTTTACCTTTTCTTCGGTTTTCTTATTCTGATCCGTACGCTGTTTCAAGGCCAGTTGGCTCGACTCGTACCAGAATGTATAGTTACCCGAGTAGATGGTCATTTTCGAGAAGTCGATATCCACCACGTGCGTACACACGGTGTCGAGGAAGTGACGATCGTGGGAAACCACCAATACAATCGCTTCGTAACCCGCCAGAAAATCTTCCAGCCAGGCCACGGTTTCTATATCCAGGTCGTTGGTCGGCTCATCCAGTAATAAAATATCCGGCTTTCCGAAAAGGGCCTGTGCCAAAAGGACCCGAACCTTTTGGTTACCGTCGAGTTCCTTCAGTAATTTATAATGAAATTCTTCGGCAATGCCCAGGTTGCTTAATAGGGTAGCCGCGTCGCTTTCCGCATTCCATCCGTCCATTTCTGCAAAAAGATTTTCCAGTTCGCCGGCACGTTCGCCGTCTGCGTCGGTAAAATCTTCTTTTGCGTAAATAGCATCCTTCTCCTTCATGATCTTATAAAGCTCCTGGTGCCCCATCATCACGGTTTCGATCACGGGAAACTCGTCAAACTGGTAGTGGTTCTGATTAAGAACCGCCATACGCTCGCCGGGAGTAAAACTCACCGATCCGGTGCTGGGGTCTACCTCGCCCGACAAAATTTTCAGGAATGTCGACTTCCCGGCACCGTTAGCGCCGATAATACCATAACAGTTGCCATGGGAAAATTTAAGGTTGACGTCTTCAAAAAGTACTCGTTTACCAAAACGAAGGGATAAATTAGAAACTGTAATCATGCCGCAAAGGTAAGGATTCCAAATGCTTCAAAAAAATACTTATTTTTATAAGAATAAAACCTGAAAAGGGCTCTCGCCCTATGCGTTATGAAATCGATGGCCTACATTCGGCAATCCCTGCTCGCAGCCCTGCTGTGCATGCAAACGCTTGTGGCCTCTGCGCAGCTCATGACTTTCGAAGGCAGCCGAACCCGCGATCAACTCACATTCGAATTTGTGCACAACCTGACGGTCATTCCCCTACAGATCGATGGCAAGGGCCCTTATAATTTTATCCTCGATACCGGGGTCGGCCCGCTGATCATTACCGATCCGGCGCTGGTTGCATCGCTCCATGGCGGAGGTTTTCCCTCCTTCCGCATCCGGGGCAGGGGAGTGGGCCCTGAGCTGGAAGCCTATGTTATCAATAACGTATTGGTGGAGGTGGGCCGCTATGGCAGTGGAAAACTGTCGGCGGTTTTGCTGAAAAACGATCCGTTCGGACTTTCGTCGTATGTAGGAATGCCGGTGCACGGACTGATCGGTTCCGATTTCTTCCGGAGTTACCAGGTGTCGATCGACTATTCCGGCAAGCGTCTGCGGTTTTATTCGCCTGAAGTGAAGTTCCGGAAGCGCGGCACCCGGATCGGACTCACACTGATTAAAGACAAACCTTATATTCCGGTCGTGTTCCATCAGGGCGATCGCGCCGACTCCCTGCTCTTGCTGGTCGATTCCGGAGCCGGTCATGCCGTGTCGCTCGATTTAAAGGAGAACGATCAACACCTTTTTCCGGTGGAAACGATTCCCGCCAATCTGGGTATGGGTTTAGGAGGGCCGATCAGCGGGCAGATAGGCCGCTTTCCGGAGATCCATGTCGGCGATTTCCGTTTCCGGAACATCATTGCCGCTTATCCGCATTATACCGATCAGCAGCTCCACCTGATTATGACTGAAAATCCGGGATCGATTGGCGGTGAACTGCTCAAACGCTTCACCGTAACCTTCGATTATAGCCGGCAGGAAATGTATCTTAGAAAGAATAAGCATTTTCGCGAGCCCTTCGAGCACGATATGTCGGGCATGGAAATCTACCGGCCGAAAGAGGGCGAAAAGCGCTACTTTATCAGCCGCATCGAACCCGGCTCACCGGCAGAAAAGGCCGGTTTTCGCGTAGATGATGAAATACTGTCGATTAATTTTGAATCCATCCAGCGCTATACCCTGGAAAAAATCAACCAGCTGCTGCAGAAAGAGTCGCAGGGCCAGTTGATTTTTGGAGTAGGCCGCGACGATGATATTCTTTTTAAAATGATCACCCTTCGCCGCCGTATCTGATTATTTAAGCACATTGACCTGATACAGGTCTTTTCTGCGGTCTTTCATGGTTTTCACAGTTCCGTATTCGTGGAGTTCCTTCAGCAGGTATAGATCGACGTCGGCCAGCACCAGCATTTCCGTGTTGGCAGTAGCCTCGGCCTTGATCCCGTTGG
>DAIRDA010000303.1:0-2419 GCA_036796375.1 Albibacterium sp. | reverse complement strand
TTTAATGAAAAGTATTTAATCTTCTTGAGCCATAAACGGATAACGATAGTCTTTTGGAGAATCAAACGACTCTTTAATTGTACGCGGTGAAACCCAACGTAGAAGATTGATCATCGATCCGGCTTTGTCGTTAGTGCCCGATCCCCTTGCTCCTCCAAAAGGTTGCTGACCAACAACGGCGCCTGTGCACTTGTCGTTTATATAAAAGTTCCCAGCGGCATTTCTAAGAGCATGAGAGGCTTTTGTGATAGCATACCGATCCTGAGCAATTACAGCACCTGTCAAGGCATAGATCGACGTTTTGTCAATAATCTTCAACACCTCGTCATACTGATCATCTTCGTACACATAAACGGAAAGGACCGGGCCGAAGAGCTCTTCGCACAGCGTCACATAATCCGGTTTGGAAGCTAGCAGAACAGTCGGCTCAATGAAATAGCCCTTGCTCTTATCATAATTACCTCCGACAATCACTTCCACTTCCGGATCTTGTTTGGCCGCATCAATATACCCTGCCAATTTATCAAACGATTTCTCGTCGATCACAGCATTTATAAAATTCTCAAAATCCTCAACACCGCCCATTTTGAAAGAAGAGATATCGCGGATCATTAATTCTTTGATTTGCGGCCAAAGGCTGCTGGGGATATAGGTTCGAGATGCAGCAGAACATTTTTGGCCCTGATATTCGAAAGCGCCGCGTACAATAGCTGTGCTCGCAATTTCAATATCGGCCGATGGATGAACCAGAATAAAGTCTTTCCCACCAGTTTCTCCTACGATTCTCGGATAGGTCTTGTACTGATGGATATTATTTCCGATGGTTTTCCAGATATCCTGGAAAACGCCTGTAGAACCGGTAAAGTGAATTCCCGCGAAATCAGGATGTTTGAAAATCACATCTCCCGCGTCAGGGCCGGAGACGTAGATCAAGTTAATTACCCCGTTGGGTAAACCAGCCTCTTTAAAAATTTGCATGATAACATTGGCAGCATAAACCTGGGAGTTTGCCGGCTTCCAAACTACTACATTCCCCATCAAGGCCACACAGCTAGGAAGATTTCCTGCGATAGCTGTAAAGTTGAAGGGAGTAAGGGCAAACACAAATCCTTCTAACGGGCGTTGTTCTACACGGTTCCAAACTCCACGGGGCGATACCGGTGGCTGCTGATCGTAAATTTCTGTCATGTACTTCACATTGAAGCGGAGGAAATCGGCGAATTCGCAAGCAGCGTCAATTTCAGCCTGGTATGCATTCTTTGATTGTCCCAGCATCGTGGCCGCATTGATCCTCGCACGGTAAGGTCCGGCAACCAGATCAGCCGCTTTTAAAAAGATCGATGCCCGATCTTGCCATGGTAACGCTTCCCAATCCGATTTCGCTTCTAGAGCTGCATGAATTGCATCTTCCACATGGCTTTTTTCACCCTGATGAAAATAACCCAATACATGTTGGTGGTCGTGAGGAGGGTGTAGAGATTTTTTATTGCCCGTGCGGATTTCTTTGCCTCCGATATACATCGGGATATCTGCCTCTGCAGAGCGAGCTTCTTCAATCGCTTTTTTTAATTCTTTTCTTTCTATTGTTCCCGGTGCGTAGGTGAGAACGTTTTCATTGACCGGTGTAGGTACCTTGAAAATTCCTTTTGACATAATTAAAAAATTTAGATACAAAGATACTGTTTTCTGCAAAAAGCACCCAACCGCCGCCGTTATATCTGTGTAAACTTAAAATATTGCGTATTTTTGGTTCATCTATGATTGATTACCTTCGATTCCTTCTGTTCCCATTCTCGTTGGTGTATGCGTTGGTAATTTCCATCCGTAATTGGGCGTACGATCAGGGCTTGTTCCGGTCAGTCAAGTTCGATCTGCCAGTGATTGTGGTCGGCAACCTTGCGGTAGGGGGTACTGGTAAAAGTCCACTCACCGAATTTCTAATACGGCTTCTTGAAAAATCATATACACTAGCTACGTTAAGCCGTGGTTATGGTCGCGAAACCAAAGGTTTTATTCGCGTTAAGGCATCTGATCAGGCATTGCTAGTCGGTGATGAGCCTTTGCAGTTTAAGAACAAATATCCGGAAATCACGGTGGCTGTATGCGAGGACCGTGTCAAAGGGGTTAAAATACTTGCAACGGACCACGATGTTATCTTGCTTGACGACGCCTTTCAGCACCGCGCTTTAAGGCCTGGTTTAAGTATACTCCTTTTCGATTATGAAAGCCTCTTCAAACCACGACTTCTCTTACCGGCAGGAAATTTTCGGGATTCATTCAACCAACGCCACCGGGCAGATATTGTCATTGTGACTAAATGTCCTTCCCCATTGCCAGAGGGCCAACGAACGGCCGCATTGCGACGTCTTCAATTGAATGGCCAAGTATTCTTTTCATATCTAAGATACGGTGATCTCTA
>DAIRDA010000302.1:0-2452 GCA_036796375.1 Albibacterium sp. | reverse complement strand
ACCGTCACTGTTCCTGGCCCGCATGAAGCCGCTTTTGCTATCAAAAATATTCTGGTACGAAAGGGCCCTTTTGGAAAAAAGTTCGTAATCGTCCATCCTGCCCAGTTTCCTGGCTACCGCCGCAATACACCAATCGTCATAGGCATATTCCAGGGTCATGGTTGCACTGTGCCCGCTCATGTCCTGAGGAACGTAGCCAAAGCGAATATAGTCAGGTACATTCCGGCCTTGCTGAAAGGCACTCTTCTTCATGGCTTCGTAGGCCTTATTCACATCCAGGCCCGGCCAATCCTTTAATATCGCATCGCTTAGCACCGGTATGGCATGATAGCCAGTCATGGTATTGGTTTCAGCCGTGCTCAGATCCCAAACGGGCAATAAACCGTTCTCGTCGTAGAACGCCAGCATACTGTTCAGCATATCAGTATAGCGTTCGGGCTGGGTGAGGGTAAATAAAGGGTTCAATGCCCGGAAAGTATCCCACAGCGAAAAAAGTGTATAGCGTTGTCCGCCGCCCGGCATGGTACGCACCGAATCCTGAGCATTTCGGTACTGCCCGTCGGCATCTGAATAAAGCGTAGGAGCAATCGCGGTATGATACAAGGCGCTGTAAAAAACGCGCTTCAACCTCGTATCGGCTGTCGTAATCTGAACCTTGGCCAGTTCGCGCTCCCATTTACTATCAGCCAGCGCTCGTGCCGCGTTAAAATTCCAATGAGGAATTTCATCCAGGGCGATCAGCGCCTTGTCCATGCTGGTCATAGACAAGGCCACCTTCAACTCAATGCTTTGCGGGAACTCGGCCGAAGCAAAAACAAGCTGCGAGGAAACACCCTTTCCTTCCTGCGTGGAACTTAGTCCCACACTGATTTCGCCAACCTCAATATCAAGCTCGCCTTTCAAACGAAACTCGTGGACCGGAATTGAGGTGCGGGCGGCGAAATAAACCCGCTGTGTGGACGCCCATCCCTTGGAGATGCGGTAACCGACCATGGTACTGTCATTTACTTTTTTTATAAACGTTTCGACGGGAACGTCCCAGTTCTGGTGAAAACCCATATCGAAACGAAGCACAGGCTCGGAACCGGCCGGAAATGAATATCGGTGGTATCCTACGCGCTCGCTCGCCGTAAGCTCGGCGGCAATGCCATTATCGAGGGATACCCGATAATAACCCGGACTTGCCTGTTCGTTCTGATGAGAAAACGTGGCAGGTAGTAGCAGACTGTCGGCACCCTGGAGCGGTGCAAGAAGCGGCATCACAGAAATATCGAGCCAATCGCCAATACCCGTACCACTCAAATGCATATGGCTGAAACCGGCAATCTTGTTATCACTGTAGTGATAACCGCTGGTCCAGTCCCACCCGCCGCGACCGTTGTCAGGACTTAGCTGTACCATCCCGAAAGGCACGACGGCTCCGGGAAAAGTGTGGCCATGCCCACCCGTACCAATAAATGGATCGACAAAGGAGGTTAGTTTCTGCTGAGCGAAAGCTAAGTTAAAAGAAAGGATACTTATTAAAAGGCAAAAGAAATGTCTTCTCAAAACAATTAAGTTAGATAAATATAAAATAAACGGTAAAAAATAAAATTCCGTACCTTTTTACAAATACGGAACTTTAAAACGTTAAAACTAAGGGCAATTATTTTTCTGCGGGAACAAAGTTCATGGATAGGGAATTAACGCAGTGACGAATGTTTTTTGAAGTAAAGCCTTCACCTTTGAATACATGGCCCAGGTGCCCTCCACACTTAGCGCAAAGGATTTCGGTCCGCATCCCGTCTGCGTCGGGAACGTGCTTCACCGCACCCTCAATTTCGTTGTCAAAACTTGGCCATCCGCAGTCACTTTCAAACTTATCCTGCGAGTAGTAAAGCGGAGCATCGCAACGTTTGCATGTGTAGGTGCCCTTCTCCTTGTTATTGAGTAAAGCGCCGGTAAACGGGCGTTCAGTCCCCTTTCTCAAAATCACATATTCTTCTTCGGGTGTTAGTTTATTATACTTTATGGTATCCATGTCTATATTTTTTTCAGTCGTTCCTGTTGTTGCCGACGACGCTGTGACCTGCCCTTCCGCTCTTATTACGTTGGCACTGCTGTAGCCACATGCAGACAGCAAGACACTCAACACGATTATATTGAACAGAAGATTTATGCGTTTCATCGGATAATGATTATTGATTATACAATATACGTAAAAAGCCTGATGATTATTGTCATCAGGCTTTCACTATATTGAAAATTAATTCCTTTAATCTTACTTCTGCAATTCTTCGGCCATTGCCTTACCAATTTCGGCAGGCGATTCAACTACCCGGATACCGCATTCAGCCATGATCTTCATCTTGGCAGCCGCTGTATCGTCGGCACCTCCAACGATTGCTCCTGCGTGGCCCATTCTACGACCTGCCGGAGCGGTTTGTCCGGCGATAAACCCAACAACAGGTTT
>DAIRDA010000301.1:0-2454 GCA_036796375.1 Albibacterium sp. | reverse complement strand
TCTGCACTTGCTTCGCCGATTAATATTTCGAATAGTTTTTCGCTATAGATAACTCCCACCAGTTCTTTAGCATCACTCACCACCGGAAATATATTTCGTTTGCTGTGAAGAATGTCCAGACGCCTCTCCATTGGCTTCTCATCCGGATGTAAAATCGTAAAGTTTCGTTCTACAACGTAACGTAACTTCATCATCTTGAGCACAGTTTTGTCCTTGTCATCGTGAGAAAGCCAGTCGCCTTTTTCTGCAAGCGACTGCGTATAGATGGAATATTTAAGATTGCTTCGGTTTATAAAATAAGAAATGGCTGATACGATCATAAGGGGCACCATTAACACATAGCCCCCGGTTATTTCAGCAATTAGAAAGATACTGGTTAGCGGAGCGTGCATAATGCCGCTAAGTGCGCCGGCCATTCCCGCAATAATAAAGTTCGCAATATTCAACTCCATAAGTCCGGTCAGGTTTACCCCATATGCAAAGGCAAAACCAAGCAGGCCGCCCATTACCAGACTTGGACCGAAATTACCACCATTCCCACCGCTGTGAAGTGTGATGACGGTCGAGAACGCTTTGGCAAAAACGGTTACTACGGCATACACCACTACCATCCAGCCGATGTGCTGATAATCAGAGAAAATACTGTTCGCCAGCAAAGAATTATTCTTTCCGGCCAGTAGATTCTGTATTGCGATATAACCTTCTCCGTATAGCGCAGGAAAAACGAAGACCATCACACCAAGGGTCAGTCCGCTAAAGATAGCTTTTCTATAGTGGTTCTTTATCCCATCAAACCATAATTTGGAACTATGATTAAGCTTGTTAAAGAAGACTGAAAAGAAACCAATGAGCAGCGCTAAGAGGATGTAGAAAAAAATCGCTTCAAAGGCGTAAGATTCCGTCACCAAATGAAATAAAGGCTCGTCGTATATCAGGCGCGATATTACTGATGAGGTAGCCGCTGCCATCAACAGGGGAATAAACGCAGGTATGGAGAATTCCGGCAGCAATATTTCTATAGCGAAAACCATTCCTGCAACCGGACTGTTGAAAGCGCCTGCAATTCCTGCCGCTGCCCCACAGGCCAGTAGCAGCGTCACTTCCCGGTAGTTCAAGCCAAAGAAGCGTCCGATATTGGAGCCGATGGCAGATCCGCTTGAAACGATAGGTGCTTCCAGCCCCGCCGACCCTCCGAAGCCAACCGTAAGTGCACTGGTGATAATTTGAGAATGTACATTATGCACCGGAATACGGCTCGATCGATTGGAGATAGCATAAATGATCGGCGTAATTCCATGCTCCATTCGCTTAGCGCGGACAAATTTTCTTACATAGAGCACACTTAACAAAATTCCAATAAGCGGGAAGAAGAGATAAAGATAGCCCCGAAGGTCCCAGCTCACATCGTTTTGCAATACACTGGCAATGTAGAAGGTCAACGCTTTTAGAGCCGATGCCGCCAGTCCGCCAATGACGCCTACCAAAACTGCAAGAACCACCAGGAAATTTTTGTTGGAGATATGTTGAATTCTCCATTGATTTAAACGGTTGGCGAAAAGCATCAAATTGTCTCTCATTTACCTTCAGATTGTTAACTTTGCTAAGATAGTAAAACACAAACTATAAATATTTTTCCATGAAGATTTTAAATTCGAAAGTGCTGGCAATTGCAGCGCTGGTAATTACGGGTCTGAGCAGTAACTCTTTCCGGACCTTTGATGAAGGGATGTTTCCCTTGAGCGATCTGAATCGGGTCGATCTTAAAAAGGCAGGCTTAGAAATTGACCAAACCGATATTTTCAATCCCGGCAAAGTGGGATTGGTCGACGCACTGGTTCAAGTGGGTGGGTGTACAGGTTCCTTCGTTTCTGCAGAAGGCTTAATCATTACGAACCATCACTGTGCTTTTGGTGCCGTTCAACTTGCAAGCACCCCCGAAAATGATTACCTGACTGATGGATTCGTTGCCCGTGAGCGGTCAAAAGAAATACCCGCACAGGGACTCACCATCCGAATCACAGATAGTTATGAAGACGTTTCCGATCGCGTTTTGGGCGCTGTAGCGAAGGTTACTGATCCGGTACAACGGATCGAACTAATTCAAAAAACTCGTCAGGCAATTGCGCGTGAGGCCGAAACAAAAGACCCCTCCATTAAGGCCGAGGTGTCAGAAATGTTTATTGGAAAGAGCTATGTGTTGTTTCGCTATAAAACCATACAGGATGTCCGCCTTGTTTATGTTCCCGAGAGAAGCATAGGAGAATTTGGTGGTGAAACAGACAATTGGGTGTGGCCGCGACATACGGGAGACTATTCTTTCCTTCGCGCTTACGTAGCACCCGATGGTACACCGGCTGATTATGCTAAGGAGAACGTTCCATATGTTCCAAAAAAGCATTTAAAAGTGAACCCTAAAGGTGTTCAGGAAGAAGATTTCGCCTTTATCCTCGGATA
>DAIRDA010000300.1:0-2462 GCA_036796375.1 Albibacterium sp. | reverse complement strand
GTGAAACAGACTGGGATGGAAATGTAGGTGCGCGACTGCTCTTCCACTTGTGCGGAGTATTCGCGAAATCACAAAAGCTCGCAGTTGGAGACCCTCTTAATTTTAGAAATTAAGGTTTAAGGCTACATTCAAAAACAGTTTATGGACTGCTTTTGAATGTAGGTCTTCTGCCCGATAGTCAAACCCCGTTTCCAGCTGATAGGTGTCTGAGAAATGATAACCGATAGCGGGAAATAATCGAACTTCAAAATTTCCTTCCGAGTCCTGAAGCCCCCCGAGATATTCGTTTTCGAAAGCGAAGTAATATTCCTTTGGGTCTATTTCCGAACCATTCAGTGGCATATCCATGCTAAACCGATAGCGAATACGATATCTGGGTTTCTCATTTTCGCGGAAGGATTGATCCGTGCGAAAACGATGTGCCATAGAAATTGAATTATGCTCTCTTTTCAAGGTAACTTGCTGGATAGCCCGGTGTAAAAACCGTCCGTCTTGTTTTCGCAACAGGTAGCCTACCCCAATGGAAGTTCGTTTATTCAAATTTTTGTTTAATACATTTTCGAAATCAAGTCTCTCAAATTCTTTGTCTTGAAAAATATAGCGACTTTCAATTTTTGAATCCAGCTCAAGCCCCTCAGCAAGCTTGAATCCCGCGCCTAATTGAGGCAAAATGCCTGTTTGGTTTTGTGCATATCCCTTAACACCAAGGAGAAGAAAGCTTAATAAAAAGATAACTCGAATTTTTTGATTCATCATGGTTTTGTATTAACCTGCAAATATAAGTTTTGTTGTTAACTTTGTTCTATGTCATTATTTATTTCATCTCTGAATTCCGGCAGCAATGGAAATTGTTACTATGTAGGTAACCATCAGGAAGCTGTGTTGATCGATGCCGGAATATCCTGCAGGGAAACCGAACGGCGAATGAATCGGCTCGGCCTGGATATCCAGAGTGTTAAAGCAATCATTGTGAGCCACGAGCACTCCGACCATATCCGCGGAATTGCCGTTCTTGCAAAGAAGTTCAAACTTCCGGTATACATTACCCACAAAACCTTGATTCACAGCCGCCTCAACCTCGACCCGACATTGGTGCGCACATTTTCTGCCACTGAAACCATTCAATTAGGCAGTTTACAAATAACGGCTTTTCCAAAATACCACGATGCAGTAGAGCCCCATAGCTTCGTCGTAGCGTGCAACGAAACGCGCGTTGGCGTTTTTACAGATATAGGGGAGGTTTGCGAAAACGTGAAATCACATTTTCAAAAATGTCATGCCGTATTTCTTGAAACCAATTATGATGAAGAGCTCCTCGAAGGAGGGAGCTATCCTTTCTTCTTAAAGAACAGAATCCGCGGGGGTAGGGGACACCTCTCTAACCGGCAGGCCCTGGAGCTTTTTCTACAACACAAAGCTCCGTATCTGACTCATCTGCTGCTTTCCCACCTGTCTAAAAACAATAATTGTCCACTGGTGGCCCAGCGGACATTTAAAGATATGGCCGGCGATGTCGAAATAATACTGGCATCCCGGGATAAAGAAACACTCGTTTATGAAATCAATGGGTTAAAAAAGCCTACATTTTCAGAAGTGAATCATGCACTACTACTTTAGTCCAGTTTTTACTGTACTTCTCAATAGCAGCCAGGTGGATGGGATGATTTTCATAGGTGTTAATATCATCCATCGATTTAAAAGTCACCAATAGGTTATAACTAAAACTGTTATCAACCACATCACGCTGGTGTGTTTGCGCAGCCGGTCCGTAATGCAGTGCGTGAATGCTGGGAACCTTTTTCAATTCTTCGAAAAAGCCCGCGAAATCTTTAACTTCTTTTTCGCTCAGATCTTCCCGAAGCCAGAATAGTACATAATGAACAACCATTTCTTTTTCTTTTGCTAGTGCTGGTAATGCCGATCCCAATAATCCACCTACTACGGCAGTACCCGCTGCGTTCTTAATAAATTTTCTACGTTCCATGTTTAATGTATTGGTTTGGTTATGATAACGAAGATAACCAATGATTTAAATTTTCAGGCTACTTTTCTGATTTTAGTTCAGCAAGTATCTCGTACGAACGCAAACGCGCCGCGCGATCGAAGATCGGGGAGGTAACCATCAGTTCATCCACCTGCGTGTTTGTCAGAAAATGCGCGAGAGAAGAATTCACAGTATGAGGTCCGCCAATAAACGAAAACGCAATCATCTGGTTTAAGGCAGCCTCTTCCATTGGATCGATCATTAGTTCATCAGGGTCGACCGGAGGTTTCATCAATTCACGCTTTCCGGTAACAATTCCGAGAAACAGCCGCTTGAAAGAAGTAGCCAGTCGCAATGCTTCCTGGTCCGTATCTGCAGCAATCACGTTTACACAAGCCATCGCATAGGGTTCCGCTAAAGCAGACGACGGGCGAAACTCCTGCCGGTAAATGGAAAGTGCGGCATACAATTGTGCAGG
>DAIRDA010000299.1:0-2466 GCA_036796375.1 Albibacterium sp. | reverse complement strand
CCATTAGTAATTATAGCCACTTCTCACAACCACTGGCCCACCCGATCGGCGCCAATTTTCGCGAGCTTGTTGGAATCGTGAATTATACGGTTAACCGTTTTGATATGTCTGTGCAGGGGAACTATTCCACCTATGGATTGGATCTTTCTGACGAGAATAATTTCGGCAAGGATATTTTCAAGTCGTACAACACCTTCGAACACCGCTATGGTAATAAAGTGGGACAAGGAATCAAAACCAACCTCGGTTATTTGGACGGCCGGGTTGCTTACCTGCTGAATCCAAAATATAACCTACGTTTGGAGCTCGGTGGAATAATACGCCGTGAGTCGAACGACCTGGGAAGAAATACGTCTGCTATGGTTACCTTCGGCCTTCGCTCCTCCTTCCGCAATTTATACTATGATTTCTAATGAGAAACGAGCCAAAAGCATTTGGTCCATATTAGGACGATCTGCCTGATCTCTCTATGTACCGAGTTCAGAGCCCGTCTGCACTAACGTTATTATAACGAATGTTAACATGGATTAATGAAAGGTAAGAGAGTATCTCGAGGAAAGGCAACGGACTATACCAGCGGGGTTGCTTAGGGCAATAAGCCGCAGACAACCCCGTCATTAGAAGCGTAATCAAAGAGGAAGCGTCTTGAATCGCTCTTAGAAATCGTAATACAGATTTCGGAAGGATGCTCTCAGCCCCAGGGTGATCATTCCGCTGCTCCGGGTATGAACATCATTTTTTTCGCGGCGAAGGGTGGTTCCCGCTTCCAGGCGGAGATTATATTTGGGGTTGATAAGGTAAGCTACACGAGCATCAGCGAACAGCAGGTTCGATGTCAGGTCCGCGACTGCCACGTCCATGGTTGATCCCTCTGCAATAAAGATATTTTTTCCCCTGTCGCTGTAATGACCATAGTTCCCCTGAAGGGAGAAATCGAATTTCTGATAGGAATAGTTCAATATTCCCACCAACTCATTGAAGTTGGCACCAAAGGGATGTGCAAGTGCCTGTCCGTAATTGCTGTAATTAACCAGGGGATCATCGGCGGTATAGGCATAAGGCTGAGCATAGTTGAACTCTGCCAGAAAATTAAGATTTTTTACTCCCAGCGCGTCGAAACCGCGGACACCTACCTGTGCTGCTACCTCCCGGTTAAGCACTACCTGTCCGTAAAGGGTAGCATTCGGAAGCGCCTTGAATTTGCTGTTGAGGCCCACCTGCATGGTGCTGCCCGCGTCACTACCTGCCACCTCGCCCACCGGGTTCAAATCAGGATCTGCAATGGCGCCATTCGCCGACCGATTTGCCCAGATCAGGGAATGAAAAACACCCAGGCTAAACCGGTTCGTGATGTTCCAGTCAACGAATTGGAAAGCACCGTATTTGCGCTGGCTTCTGCTTCGGCGAAAGTCTTCATTCCGGGCTTCGCGCGGATCGAGCATATACGACCATATACTGGTTATATTGACATCTGCAAACGTTCCGTTGAATTTAAAGGACGTACTGTTGGACGAAACATCCGAAAGCAACATCGACCGGTAACCATCTCCAATAAAATTTTTATCATATGCAAGGGAGAAAGTGAGCGCCTCTGTAGGCTTATAAGCCAGTATTGCAGATACGTAGGTCCAGTCTTGCGTTTTCTTCCCGATTTTACCGTACATCTGGCCGGGAACAACCCTGTTTGTATTGATAAAATCATCCACGTAGTCGGGGAAAACACCTTGGTTTTCATATCCGCTTGTATAAAAGAAAAAACGATTCATAACCGAACCTCCGGCCTGGAAGCCCCGGGTATTTAGCCAGGTAGTTTTTCCTCCGGAGGCAAAATCACGCCCGATCTGAAAATCCGGCAGGAAGTCTGCGTAAAAAGTGTAGTCTTCTTTTTCAACTTCAATCAAATGTTCGTTCCATATCTTTCGGCCTGCCCAGGTGTTCCTTTCTTGAAAACCTACTTGCATTAACGAATCGTGTACACCCATGCTAAGTGAATCCAGGATCATCGGTTTTACCGCCGTATGCTGGCTGGTCTCCCAGCTGTAATGCACCCGATTCAGTTTTTGGTAAAACTGATAAGAATAAGGCTGAATTTGCTGAGCATGCGCCAGTTGATGAAATAGTGGAAGTAAAAACGAAAACACAAAAGCCAGCAGCATAAGCGTTCGGCCCTTCAGGTAGAATTTATTCATAGATAAGCAATAAACGGAAAATGAAGCAGCCAAAATCAAGCCAAATTGCGATTAATACGCTATTTTTGCCACAGAACACTTCTTGAAATGACACATCCAGAACATCTTCGGCGACTTCAGGCGCTGAAAAAATACAATCTCTACGAAAGTAATTTCAACGAGGTTAGCCTCGAAGCATTTGATCTTTTAATAGAATCGGTTGCCCTTTCCTGCCAGGCTCCGTTTGGTGCTATCTACCTGCTTCAGGAAGAAGGTTACCGATTGCTGTCCATATATC
>DAIRDA010000298.1:0-2481 GCA_036796375.1 Albibacterium sp. | reverse complement strand
CTAGTTTTCCCGAATATAGGTCTCTTCGAATGTGTCGTCATTCACCTTACCCACCGTATGCAAAGTGTCGCCCTCCACGGATAGCTCATAAGTCACTTCCAATTCTTCGTAACCCGGGAACGATGCATATTCTGTCAGCTCCGCATACTGACCGTCGACAAGCGTATAGCGCCCCCCGGCAGCAGATGCGACAAACTTTTTACCACCAGCCCTTGGATTAGGCCGTTCGATGGTAACCACAAAATGCGTAGGAGTCAGAATTTTTCGCTGAAAAACATTGGAGCTGTCACCTATGTGAACCTTTCCATCCGCAAAAACAATTTTCTGCTTCACCAGCTTCCAGGTACCCACATGCTCGGTGCCTGATACCTCTTGTTGGGTAAGACCTTCGCTCGATTGTGCGAAAAGCGATGCTGAGCTGGCCATCGCCAGCGCAACTACGAAAAGTAATCTTTTTTTCATCGGTTTATTTTTGGATACACTAAGATAGAAAATTCGGGAAGATTTATACTGAAATTTCTACCAGGATTCTTTACGACGGCGGCAGACCAGCTTCGGACCAGCTTCGGACCAGGTACATTATTTTGCACCAATTTCCGAACCTCCTCCGCACGTAGTCAGTCGCTGTTTCTCTGCTTGGAAAACCAAACGTAATGCGATGGCAAAACAGGTATAAAAACGGCTAAAATATATCAAAGTCGCTCATGAATATGCAAATGTTCTCAAGTACCACTATTTTATCTCATGGGTTACTAAGTATTCCCAACATTTTGACAGGTCGTACCAGACGCTAATTTTGCTCCTATTATGAACTTTTAAAACTTGATGATTATGGCTAAGTACACACAGGGCATCAACGGCCCATTCTCTGGAAAGATCGGAAATGTGATAGGAAGCAGCTGGCGCGGCATTCACTATATGAAAAGCGTCTCGAAAAAAAGGACAAAAGAACCTTCGCCCCGCCAACTTGAAAATCAGTATGTATTTGCAATTGCACAACACTGGCTCAGTCCGCTGCTGGACTATGTACGGGAAGGCTTCCAGAGCCCCTCAAAGCCGAAGCGGGGCTTTATTGCGGCCAAGTCTTACCTTCTCAAGAATGCGTTGGTAAGAAACGGCTACGATTCGTATATCATCCCATCCAAGATGCTCGTCAGCAAAGGAACACATCCTCAGGCGGCAGATTTGAAAATGAGCTTTGATGCAGACGCCGGCGAGATCGATATCCGTTGGAATCCGGCAAAGACAGAGGATCCGGCGGATCAGCGACGCGCCTCGTTTAACGACCAGGCGATGTACCTGGCATACAATATTGAGGATGGCGATGTCATCGGACAAGTGTACAGCGTGCTCCGCGAAACGGGTCACTGCCAGATCACGATTCCAAAAAGGAAGGGCAAATACCATGTCTACCTGGCCTTTCATGCTGCCGACCGGAAGGATCAGTCCGACAGCCGCTATCTTGGAGAAGTGGAACTAATATAAACCATACCGGCGTTCGTATGTTGTATGATCTATAGGTGGCATTAACAGCCTCGAACAACCATTAATCAACGATATCAGAAAGCATGAGCAGAAAAAATTTCAACGGATACCTCGTCATTGCCATATTTTTCACCCTTGTAGTTCTGCAATCCTGCGGAACTACAAAGTACAATTTCTCAAATTCAGTAGTGGTGCCCTCTGCAGAAGGATCCGTGAAAGTTAAAAAAGATGACAATAGCAATTACGCCGTTGAATTAAATGTGAAGCGCCTGGCAGAACCCAAAAGGCTTAGTCCGCCAAAGAGAACGTACGTGGTCTGGATGGAGACCGAACGAAATGGAAGAAAAAACATCGGTCGGCTGAATACCTCAAGTGGTATATTTTCCAGCACGCTGACAAGTTCGCTGACAACTGTCACCACCTTTAAACCCACCAGCTTTTTTATCACCGCAGAAGACAATGCAGATATTCAGTTTCCTCAGGGACAGGTAGTGCTCAGCACGGGGCCCCGTTAGGAGATTTCATAGCGTACAAGCGCGATTGCTTAAGAGTGTGCTATTGGTTAAGCTCCAGCACCTGCCTGATTTCAGGATTAATAGAATCTAATGTAGAAATATCTTTTCGAATTAAATTCTTCGCGTCCTTCAATAAGTCATTGTATTTCTCCAGTGAATCTATATTGGTCGTTTCGGCAATTTTCTTTCTAAGTAAGTTACTGTCGACCAACATAGAATCAAGCGTTCGCAAGTCATCCGGAAGTTGTTTTCTCAGATCTGTCAGGGTCTCTGTTAAATAGCCTTTTGCAGCATCTTCCGCTTTTTCGGTATTACAGGCACCTAAAGCCATCGAAAATACAAGGGCAGTGAATATAACTGGCTTTTTCATTCGTCTGTAGTTTCGACCAAGCTAAGGAATTCTGGGGCAACTGGAATTAACAATGACGTTACAGCGTTACTTATCGTCTTCCCCTTTTCCGGCAAGGATGTGATCGTAATA
>DAIRDA010000297.1:0-2491 GCA_036796375.1 Albibacterium sp. | reverse complement strand
AAGCGCGGCTCGACAAAATCAACAGTTCGAACGTAGGCGACCACCGACGCAATAACTACGGGTTCTATACCGAATTCCGTACCGATCAGCTTGCCGGCATTCAGATCAATGCAGGGGCTTACCTGAACTATAATTCCGCTTTTGGCTGGAAAATATATCCCGGACTCGACCTGGGTTACCAGTTAACGGGCGACCTGAAACTTTACGTGAACAGCGGGATGGGACAACGCATTCCTTCGTTAACCGACCTCTACTACAATACCCCCTCCAACATCGGCAATGAGAACCTGGAAGCCGAAAGCGCCTGGTATGCCGAAGGGGGCCTGAAATACAATCCCGGCAACCTCATGCTCAGCAGCAGTTATTTCTACCGGAAAACCGACGATTTTATCGATTGGGTACGCGCCAGTGCACAGAGCCCCTGGCAGTCGCAAAATTTCCTGGAGAACACCGTTCAGGGATGGAACATCCATGCCGACTACCGCATCCTCGAACAACGCCCAGTCAGCCTGATCGCCGGCTTGTCGTATACCTACCTCGATTCAAAAATGGATAAAAACGATGAAATGCTGTCGAAATATGCCCTGGAAAGTCTTCGCCATCAGGTGGTCGCCAAAGCCATCCTGGGCTTCGATAATTTCCATTTCAGCATCACCGAGCGGTTCCAGGAACGCCTGAATTATAAAAACTATTTCCTTACCGATATACGCCTGGCCTACCAGCACCGCCAGATCGGCATCTTTGTAGACGGCAACAATATCGGCGACACCCGCTATACCGAAGCAGCTTCAGCACCCATGCCCGGCCGCTGGTTCAACCTGGGCATCAATTTCGGAATGTAAAGCGTCTTTAGAATCTAATGTGCCTTTCGGGGTATTAAAGCGACTGATAATAAACGAGTGCTTCTTCAATGGCATCTGCCTCCAGGTAGTGATTGTAGGAGCACTCACCCAGTCCTTTCAGCAGCGAAAAGCCGATCCGGCCCTGGCTATTCTTCTTATCGTTGCGCATGGTGGCTATAATGGCCCCGAAACTCTCCTGTTTCAGCTGATAAGCCGGAAACACCGACCGCAGGTGAGCAACCACCTCTGCCAGTTCCGCCTCGCTTAGTCCGTTATGCCGCTGCGACAAAAAGGCTTCGCAAATCATCCCTACACCAATTGCCTCCCCGTGCAGCAGGGGACTGTTATCGTTATCGAGCGAGTAGGTCTCAATGGCATGACCAATGGTATGGCCAAAATTCAAAATTTTTCTCAAGCCCGCCTCTTTCGGATCGGCCGTTACCACCGCATTCTTAATTTCTACCGAGCGGTAAATCAACGCTTCCGACGGTTCATCGAAATTGAAGGCTTTCAACTGCTCGTAGTAAGCAGAATCGTATATAAAAGCATGCTTCACCATTTCCGCATAACCCGACACCAGCTGCCGCCTGTCAAGCGTTCGCAGGAAGCCCGCGTTGATAAACACCGCCTGTGGCAGCGTAAAGGTTCCGATAATATTCTTCACCGCATCCAGATCGATGCCGGTTTTCCCTCCCACCGAAGCATCTACCTGTGCCAGCAAGGTGGTGGGTATCTGTATAAAATCAATTCCCCTCTTAAAGGTTGAGGCCGCAAAACCACCCATATCCGTCACCACGCCGCCACCCAGATTGATCATCACCGCGTTGCGGTCGGCATCAAAATCGAGCATCATTTTCCAGATACCGATGCAAAAATCAATGTTCTTGTTTTCCTCTCCCGGATCTACTTCAATAATATCATAGGTAAAGCTCTCGGGCATAGCCGCAATCATTAGGGGCAAACAAAGCTCGCCCGTATTGCGGTCGGTCAGAATAAACACCTTCGAATACTGGCGCTCATCGAGCAAAGCCCGCAAATTTGTGAAGTCTGCCTCAAAAAATACCGAATGCCCGATGCTATCTATTTTATTCATGTTCTTAAACTACTTTAATCTTTTGTCCTTCAAATTCCACCACCGTACCGGGCCGCACTTTAAAGCGCTTGCGCAATTCCACTTCCCCATCGCATTTCACCATACCTTCGGAAACCACTGCCTGTGCCATGCCCCCGTTCTCCACCCAGCCGATCGCTTTCAACAAGGAAATCAGCGGAATAAATTCCGTGTCTATCTTATATTCATTCATTTTTCGAAGTTACTCAAAACTGTAATATTCCGATATATATTTAGCTTGAATCTGCATTTATTTCTACATTTGCACCATGCAAACAAACCCTCCTTCCGATGCCGGAAGAAAGAATTTTCTTTCCTTTGACAACACCGAAATAGCCTTCAAGAGCAAGTCAGACGCCGATTTAAAGAAGGCTTACTGGTTATTCAAATTAATATCAAGCAACTTTTTGGTAAAGGTAGGCAGCCCGCTGACCAACCTGGCCCTCAACATCGGCCTGCCCATCAAGGGAATTATCAAGAAGACCATATTCAACCAATTTTGCGGTGGCCAAACCATTGGCGACTGTTCCGATTCCAT
>DAIRDA010000296.1:0-2497 GCA_036796375.1 Albibacterium sp. | reverse complement strand
AAGTCTGATCCTGGTCGGAATAAGTTCCATAGGCGTTCAGGATCATCCCTTTTCGTTCATCGTCGCTTTCAATGGCATACAACACGGCCATATCGCCCGGGTCTGATTCACCCTCAAAGCGGTAAATCTTTACGATCTTCAATTCCGAAGGCTGGTAGAAGCGGGCGGTTCCGTCGAGCACGGCACCGTCTTTTCCAATTTTAAATTCACTGCCGTAGCCTCTCTCAGTCAGGCGGTTCATCACTACGGAAAGGGGAGTCATTGATCTTGAAGTACTCATAAATATATCTTTTTTGTTTACCTTAGAACCCGGTAACGGCCATATTGTTTGCCGGACGCACCAAACCTAGTCGCCGATGAAAACCTATCTGATTCCCTTCCTGATTGTATTTATCCTGGGCTCCTGCGGGATAAAAAACAAGCCTTCTGCCGTTGAACAATCGCAGATTAGCCCTGGCTTTGAACTTGTGAACCCGGCACTCCCGGGCGATAATCCCGATCCTTCCGTCATTCGGGTGGGCAATGTGTATTACGCCACCTCAACGACCAACGAATGGGCTCCCTATTTCACGATTTACCGGTCGACCGACCTTAAAAACTGGGAACTGATCAATCATGTATTTCCAAACGGCTTTAAGGATATGAAGGATGCGTGGGGCGAGAATAATTTTTGGGCATCTGAGTTGGCCTACGATGCCGAACAGAACCGAATTTATGCTTACTATACAGCCCATAACCGCCAGGTAGAAGGCAATCCCGGTTTACAGTGCGGCATAGCCTGGATTGATGCCGACGAAATTGAAACGGGTAAATTCACCGATAACGGGCCCGTCATTGTTGAGGACGATTGTGGTGCCATCGATGCATTTGAATTTCAGGATAACGGGAAAATCTACGTATTCTGGAAAAACGACGGAAATGGATGCGGGAAGGAAAGCTGGATATGGATGCAGGAAATAAATGCTGAACGCACACAACTCTTAGGGCGAAAGAGGCAAATGTATACCAATAGCCAGCCATGGGAAAATGCACTGGTGGAGGGAGCTTCCTTTTTCAGACATGGCGAATATATTTACAGCCTCTATTCTGTAGGGGGATGCTGCGATGCAAACTGCGACTATAAAACGGGAATCGCCCGAACGCGGACGCTCGAGAGCCCGGTTTGGGAGAAATATGATAAGAATCCCATTATGGTCAGCAACGAGAATTGGCGGTGCCCCGGACATGGAACCGTTGTGGAAAGTCCCGAAGGCCGTTTGTTTATGATGTATCATGCATTCAATAAGGACTATGACGTGTTTGTAGGGCGGGAAGGCATTATCGAAGAATTGATCGCTAACGAAGATGGCTGGCCGGTGCTTCATAATGCTACGGTCGCAAACCGTCCGCGCGCTGAACTCGATATCCGGCACGATTTTACTCGGGCCGAAAGATTGCCCCTGGAATGGCAGTGGCCTTCAAAAAGTGTACGGCCAGCCTACCGTCTGAACAAGGGCTTGTTCCTTCAGGCCAGTAAAGATCAAAACAAGGGATTAGGTACGTTTCTCGGACAATTTATTAAGTCGGTCCGCTTCGACGCGCAAGTTAGCGTGCAGATAAGCGCTGCTGAGGCCGGAGTTGCCCTGGGAGGCGCCTTTTCGGGCAGTAAGTGGCCAGGTGAATTAGGCGCGTTGGGTATCTCGGCGTCGAATCAGGGCCTTCAGGTATTCAATAGCTTTTCAGGGGAATACGAAGTTCTTAAAAAAGAAGACGTAGCACTGGCGGGTGAAGTCGACCTTCGACTGCAACTGCGCGAAGGAGGAAATCGCATTCTGATGCAGTATCGTCAGGGAAACGGAAGCTGGGTTGAACTCTATTCAGAGAGTTTCGACGCTTCCAAATATGTTCCATGGGGCATGGGCTATCGGATTGGGATCGTGTCGCGCGGAGAAGCTTCTCAGTCGGCTGTTTTTACCGCTTTTGATATGATAAATCCCTGAGCATGTAATTTTTCTTTTTTCGGATCACTGCTGACATACTGTTGTCACCAGGCGGTCGTAGGTTTGGGTATTCGTTAACCTTAAAAGAATTATTATGAACACCCTTGAAAAACAAAACATCGTTACAACGCCCGTGATGACGCCCACTCAATTACTCGAACATTGGCAAGGCCACCGTTCGCTGACACGCCGGGTGATAGAATCCTTTCCGGAAGATCAAATTTTTACATACGCAATCGGTGGTATGCGCACTGCCGCAGAACTGGTGAAAGAACTATTAGGCATTTCCGTACCCGGACTGAAAGAGATGGTTACCGCAAATGTCAGTGCCTTTGAAGAAGATTTTCCCGTTTCTTCCAAAGCGGAATTACTTGCCCGCTGGGATCAGGCAACCGAGGAGTTAAATCAACTCTTTCCTCAAATCGAACCGGAGCGCTTTCAGGAAAATATTGTCCTGTTCGGTCAATACGAAGGAACTATTATTTCTTCGATTCTTTACTTTATTGATAATGAAATTC
>DAIRDA010000295.1:0-2503 GCA_036796375.1 Albibacterium sp. | reverse complement strand
CTTCGGAAATTTGGAAATCGCAGGCCATGGTACATAAATACGCCAAGGATACGGTAGTTCAATATTATTTTAACGACAACAGTAGGGGTATCGATCCCTTTGTCGACCGCATTTATAAAAATCAACCCAAGGCCTTTATCCGTACCATGGACGACGATGCCGGTGCCATGTCGGCCTGGTATGTACTGGCAGCGACGGGCATATCGCCCGCGGTTGTTGGCTGGCCGATCTACTACCTCAACGTTCCGCTGTTTGAAAGCGTAACGCTGAACCCGCAGTCGAAAAGCGCTTTCCATATCAGCGTTAGCAATTTCGCTGAAGAAAATATCTATATTCAATCTGTGAAACTTAACGGCAAAGCGCTCGACCGCAACTACATCACGCATGCTGAAGTGATGAAAGGTGGCACCCTCGAAATTACCGCATCCGCTCAGCCCAACAAAAGCTGGGCAGCTGGCAAACAATGGATATCTGAACTTAAATAACCGCGAACATGAAATTTGCAAAAACGCTCACCCTTATTTTAATGCTTCCGGCCACGCTTCTCCACGCACAGAAGCAAGCCTGGGAATACGTCAATCCGCTGATCGGTACCGCCAAAATGGGCCATACCTTTCCAGGTGCTACGGTTCCCTTCGGCGCTGTGCAGCTCAGTCCGGAAACCGACACCCTGATGTATGAGGTCGACGGCAAATACAACAAAGACGTTTACCGTTACTGTGCCGGCTATCAGTACGAAGATAAAAGCATTGTAGGCTTCAGTCACACCCATTTCAGCGGTACAGGGCATTCCGATCTGGGCGATTTCCTCATGATGCCGACCGTCGGTAAACTGCAGATGAACCCTGGAACAGCAGATAATACCAAAGGCGGTTACCGATCAGCGTTCTCGCACGATAATGAAGTTGCAAAGGCCAACTACTATAAGGTATTGCTCGACGATTATAATGTAACGGCCGAGCTAACTACCAGCGAAAGGGTAGGGGTTCACCGCTATACCTTCCCGAAAAGCGATAATTCACACATATTGCTTGACCTGACAGCCGGTATCTATAACTATGACGGCAAGAACGTATGGACCTTCGTTCGGGTGCTGAACGACTCCACGGTTACCGGATACCGCCAAACCACCGGATGGGCGCGCACCCGTACGGTTTACTTCGCCATGCAGTTTTCCAAACCCGTCAAGTCGTACGGTCAGAAAACGCTGGACAAGCCTTCGGTTTACCGTGGTTTCTGGCGCAAGTGGGACCAGACCGAAAATTTTCCCGAGTTGGCCGGTCGTGATTTAAAACTGCATTTTGATTTCGATACCGAGCAGGATGAGCAGATCCTGGTAAAATTCGCCTTGTCGCCCGTCAGCCAGCAGAACGCATTGGAAAATATGCAAGCCGAGGTTCCGCATTGGGATTTCGACCGCGTGGTGAGTGAAGGGCAACAAAAATGGAATAAGGAGTTTGAAAGCATTGAAGTTGAAACCGTCAGCGAAGACGATAAAATAAACTTCTACACCGCCATGTACCATACCTTCCTCGGTCCAACCATCTACACCGATCAAAACGGTGAATACAAAGGACTCGATCAGGACGTCCACAAGGCTGTAGGATTTACAAATTACACTACGTTCTCGCTTTGGGATACCTACCGGGCACTTCATCCCTTCTTTAATATCGTAAAACCGGCGCGCAATTCCGATATGGTCGAATCCATGCTGGCACATTACGATCAAAGCTCATTGAATATGCTGCCGATCTGGTCGCACTACGCCAACGATAACTGGTGCATGAGTGGTTATCATAGCGTATCGGTTATCGCCGACGCAATTTTAAAGGGCACTTATCAAGGCGATGCCGAACGCGCCCTGGAAGCCTGCATCGCCACCTCCAACCGTCGCGATTACGAGGGCATCGGCGAGTATATCGATAAAGGCTATGTGTCGGTCGATTCAAACGGAACCTCTGTTTCCAATACCCTTGAGTATGCTTACGACGATTGGGCTATCGCCCAACTGGCCAGGAAACTGAACAAAAACGATGTATACGAAACCTACATGAAACGCTCAGAAAACTGGAAAAATATGTGGGATAAATCCATCGGATTTATGCGTCCCCGCCATGCTAATGGCGAATTCAAAAAAGAGTTCGATGTGTTAAGTACCCACAACCAGGGTTTCATCGAAGGCAACACCTGGAATTACAGCCTTTTCGTTCCGCACGACCCTAAAGCCTTGATCGCACTGCGTGGCGGGAACAAGGCATTCATAGGCCATCTCGACTCCCTCTTTACCATGCACTTGCCCGATGAGTTTTTTGCCGATACCGAAGATATTACCCGTGAAGGCATCATTGGTAATTACGTACATGGCAACGAACCCGCCCACCATGTGGTCTACCTGTATAACCATGCAGGTGCGCCATGGAAAACGCAGGAAAGAGTTAGGATGATTTTGGAAAAGATGTATCAGCCAACAGCCGACGGACTGGGAGGGAACGACGACTGCGGA
>DAIRDA010000294.1:0-2510 GCA_036796375.1 Albibacterium sp. | reverse complement strand
CATAAACTTAATTGGTTATGACGCTTTTCTTTTGTTAATTTCGCGCTATGACATCTAAAAGACCTACCATCCTTGTCGTAAACGACGACGGTATCACTGCCCCTGGAATCAGAGTGCTGCTCGAAGAAATGCAGCAGATTGGAGACGTAACGGTAGTTGCGCCCGACAGTCCGCAATCGGGCATGGGCCACGCCATTACCATTGGTAAGCCACTTCGTCTCGACGAAGTTCAGCTCTATCCCGGAGTCAAGATGTACAAATCCTCCGGAACCCCGGTCGACTGTGTTAAACTGGCCGTTAATCAAATATTCAAAGGCACTCGTCCCGATCTTTGCGTATCAGGCATCAATCACGGATTGAATAATTCGATCAATGTCTTATATTCAGGTACCATGTCGGCAGCCGTTGAGGGTGCTATCGAGGGAATCCCATCCATCGGGTTTTCTTACGATGACTTCTCGCATTCGGCTGATTTCGAAAACTGCCGCCCTTTTGTGAGAGCCATCACCCTGCAGGTATTGAAGAATGGAATGCAAAAGGGAACGCTGCTTAATGTAAACTTTCCTAAAGCCGATTCGATCAAGGGTATCCGCATCTGCCGTCAGGCCAATGCCAAATGGTCGGAAGAATTCGATGAACGAACCGACCCAACCAACCGCAGCTATTACTGGCTTACGGGCGTCTTTACCTCGCACGATCATGGCGAAGACACCGATGTTTGGGCTTTGAAGCATGACTATGCATCCATTGTCCCGGTTCAGTTTGATATGACGGCCCACCACGCCATTCCGGAACTTAATTCGTGGGACTTCGGACTTCCCTCGCTGCCCGGTGCAAACGGGGATGCTGGAGACGACGAATTCGCGGCGAATCCCGGACTAGGGTAGATGAATAAAGATTTCTTCGTCTTCGGCGCTATGCTTGCCATTCCTGCCCCTGTGCTAGCTTTTGTGAGCATAAGTATGGGGTTCACTCCCTTTGTCGAACACAAGCCGGCCATCCTTTACGTCGTTGCGCTCTTGATCAATCTGCTCCTGATGCGGTATTACTATGGTAAAGGCTTCTCAAAAACAGCTCAGGGAATCATTTTCATGACTTTTATTATCGTTATCTTCGTCGTAAGCATGGGCCAGCTCAACATGGGAACCGATTTATACTAATATGAGATACTATTTAATCGCAGGAGAAACCTCGGGCGACCTCCACGGCGCCAATCTGATTCGGGCGCTGAAAGAGGAAGACCCCTCTGCAGAATTCCGTTTCGTAGGCGGCGATGCCATGGAGAAGCAAAGCGCACAGAAAGCATTTATACACAGTGCTGACCTCTCCTTTATGGGCTTCATCGAGGTGATCGCCAACCTGCTGACCATCCTGTCGATGATGAAGAAGGTGCGACGCGATATGATTTCCTACGCGCCCGACGCGCTGGTGCTCATCGACTACCCCGGGTTCAATCTTAAGATGGCCGGCTTTGCCAAAAAGCAAGGCATCAAAACCTTCTATTATATTTCACCGAAGGTATGGGCCTGGAACCAGAAGCGAGTGTTAAAGATCAGGCGGGTCGTTGACCATATGTTTTGTATCCTTCCTTTCGAAGTCGATTTCTATAAAAGCTGGGGCATGAAAATCGACTATGTGGGTAATCCACTGCTCGACGCCATCGGACGCTTCGAAGCCGATCGAAGCTTTGCCGAAAAAAATCACCTTCTTGGCAAGAAGGTGGTTGCCTTATTGCCCGGCAGCCGTAAAATGGAAATCAAGAAGCTGATGCCCCTGATGGCCGGCCTTCCGGAGAAATTTCCCGGCTACGAATTCGTAATTGCAGGAGCCCCCGGTTTCGCTCCGTCTTTCTACCAGAATTATTTTTCTTCCTCCCCGGTAAAAATCGTCTTTAATGCTACCTACGATCTGCTCACCTGTGCCGATGCAGCGGTAGTAGCCAGCGGTACCGCTACACTCGAAACGGCCCTCTTCCATGTGCCTCAGGTAGTGGTTTATAAAGCGAATCCGCTCTCGGTGATGATTGCAAGGCGCGTTATAAAGGTCAAATATATTTCGCTGGTGAACCTTATCATGGATGTTCCCGTAGTCAGAGAACTCATTCAGGACGATTATAATGAAGAGTTGCTGGTGCAGGAGCTCAAACGAATTCTGCACGATAAAGCCTATCGCGTTAATATGATGCAAAACTATAAGGCGCTCGACATGAAGATGGGAGAAGTTGGAGCTTCCGCACGTACGGCAAAGCTGATCCAGCAATACCTGTCGCCCCCGAAAGCTTAAGCGACTGGTTTAATCGTCTGCCTTGCGCTTAACCAGGAGTACCATCTCGAAAGGCAGCATCAGATAACCGTATTCGTAGCAGAAGCGGTATTGGCTCCCCTTGCTGGTTTCATACAGGTGTGTGAAATACCTGAAATCAAATCCCCTTCGCTGCAAGCGTTTGATGGCTACTTTGGTCTTGCCCTCCGGGTTCAGCTCTTCCAGTATCTTTCTATTTTTCTTTAAAA
>DAIRDA010000293.1:0-2550 GCA_036796375.1 Albibacterium sp. | reverse complement strand
TAAAATCGTGCGACTTTAACTACACAAATATATTAAACGATTACAAAAAACCGAATAATTTTTATTTTTTTTGTTTTTATCGCTATGAAAATTACAATTCATATGAATAAAATTTGATTTGGCTATTTTTTTGATATATTTTCGGAATTCTTTGTTTTTTTTGCCACTACAATAGAAAATTCAAACCAAATTCAGACTTTTCTGTTCATTATGGAATACCTATCTCGGATTTTTTAAAGCAAAAGCATGAAAAACATTAAATCGTATGCAGCATATGCGAGCGACAAAGCGCTTGAACCGCATCTTCTCGACCGGCGAGAGCCCCTGGAAGATGATGTGGAAATAAAAATATTGTATTGCGGGGTTTGCCATTCCGATATACACACGGCCCGAAATGAGTGGGGAGGCACCATGTACCCCGTGGTTCCCGGCCACGAAATCGTTGGTAAGGTAACCCGGACAGGATCGGCGGTCTCCCGATTCAAGGTAGGCGACACCGTGGGTGTCGGCTGCTTTGTGGATTCATGCGGATCGTGCAGAAACTGCAAAGAGGATAACGAGCAATACTGCGAAAAAGGAGTCACCGGCACTTACAACAGCTTCTTACAGGATAAGAAGACAATAACCTACGGAGGCTACTCCACTCATATTGTGGTGACTGAGCGGTTTGTGCTGCACGTATCCGATAAGCTACCGCTTGAAAAAGTGGCGCCGTTGCTGTGTGCCGGCATTACCACCTACTCTCCTCTCCGACACTGGAAGGTGAAAGCAGGCGATAAAGTTGCGGTACTCGGACTGGGTGGTTTAGGACATATGGCGGTTAAGCTGGCTTCTTCCATGGGCGCTGAAGTGACCGTACTGAGTCGTTCCAAAGGAAAAGAGAAGGATGCGCAAACCCTGGGCGCTACGCATTTTGAAATCACAACCGATCCGTCCAATATGAAACGCCTTGCCGGCAGTTTTGATTTCATCATAGATACCGTATCAGCCGAGCACGACTACAATGCCTATCTGCGATTACTTCGTACCAACGGCGTTATGGTATTGCTGGGAATACCGCCCAAACCATCGGAAGTTGGCGCGCATCACCTGATCGGGGGCCGTAAAAGCCTTGTCGGATCGCTCGTGGGCGGGATCAAGGAGACCCAGGAAATGCTTGACTACTGCGCTGAGCATGGCATTACATCCGATATTGAGCTGATTTCCATAGACAAAATTAACGAAGCGTATGAGCGAACACTGAAAGGAGATGTCCATTATCGTTTTGTTATTGATATGACTTCTTTGGATCAATAAAAAAATTATATATTTGCGCTCCGTCTCCGTAGTTCAATGGATAGAATGTCAGATTCCGGTTCTGATGATATGAGTTCGAATCTCGTCGGAGACACAAAAAGCACAAATCAAACCCTGTAGACTCTCCTGTTTACAGGGTTTTTTAGTTGTGATCGTTACTATTTTGGCGTAAGGCTCAGCACTATTTTTCTTTGCGATCATTATTGGCTTTCTTTTTGCGAATGCGTAGCTTTAGAAACCTATGGAACCAAATTCCTTTTCCAATAACTCGGTCTTTTCCACTGCAGCGCGACTGATCAGTCTTGTATTGATTGTGCTCATCATCTACCATGTTCAGAGCGTATTACTACCCCTGATATTCAGCATGCTCATCGCTATCACCCTGTTTCCTTTGGCGAGGCGACTGGAAAGCTGGAAGATCCCACGTTTGCTTTCTTCTATCATTGCGGTCATAGTAGCCATTATCGTTATTTCCGGACTGATATACCTGATTGTAAACCAGGTGCTGAATATCGGGAAAAACGGCGAGGATATGGTGGCCAGGTTCCGTGGCATTCTGGATGTCATCATGGAATGGGCGAACCGGCAATTCGGTCTGACCAACGACATGATTTCAGAACGATTTAATGAATTTACCAACAACCTGCTTTCCAACGCTACCATCTACCTGCAAACGGCCTTTAATTCACTTGGCGGAATACTTTCCTCGGGCGTTCTGGTCCCTCTCTTTGTTTTTTTCATGCTTTATTACCGCGATTTTTTCCGGGAGTTCTTTTTCAAATCGTTCAAATCGACCGGAAATGAGCGGGTAAGCAATATCCTCGATAACATCTATTCGGTGGTCCAAAGTTATCTGGCAGGCCTCCTCACCGTTATGGGTATCGTGGCAATTTTGAATACAGGGGGACTGATGCTGATGGGAATTGAATACGCCTGGTTCTTCGGCACACTTGCCGCATTGCTGATGCTTATTCCCTATATCGGGATTGCCATCGGATCGATCCTTCCCGCTCTGTTTGCCATCGCTACGAAAGACAGTGCATGGTACGCCCTGGGCGTCATCGGCTGGTTTCAGGTGGTTCAATTTTTCGAAGCCAACCTGATTACGCCCAATATTGTTGGCAGTAAGGTAAGCATTAACCCGCTGATGTCTATTGTCGGCCTATTGCTGGGCGGTATGCTGTTCGGCCTGGCCGGTTTAATCCTCGCCCTGCCGCTCATTGCCATCCTGAAAGTTTTGTTAGACGCTACTCC
>DAIRDA010000292.1:0-2577 GCA_036796375.1 Albibacterium sp. | reverse complement strand
TATGTCTGTTAAAAACTCAACCCAAAATCCCCTTAGCGATAGCACCGGCCGTAGAAACTTCCTGACGCAGCTGGTCGGTGTGACGGGACTCTTTTCGATCGGCTTACCGATGGATACTTTTGCTTCGGTAGCGCCGGAGAACGTAAAAGTGGCCCCAATGCTGGTGGCTCCTTATCTGCAAAATCTTCAGTTTAGGAGCGCGTCGGTAGTGGTGGTTGAACCGTCCGATTCGGTTACCTGGCTGGAGCTAAGCGATGGCGTGAACACCCGGAAAATCATGAACTCGAAGGATGGTTTTTTTGAAGCGGGGAAAGGGGTGAAAAGATTTGATATGGATGGGTTATTACCTGGACGGAACTACCAATACACGGTGTTTCGACGAGATATTCCGGCTTTTACGCCCTACAATCTTAAGCTTGGCGACACCACGCAATCGGCGGCCTATAAATTTTCTACGCCCGCTGAAGGCGCTGATCGGGTGTCGTGTGTTATTCTGAACGATATTCACGACCGCCCCGGCTCTTTCAAGGATTTGATGTCGCTTCAGAAAGAGTCTTATGATTTCGTTGTTCTCAATGGGGATATGTTCGACTATCAAACCGACGAACAACAGCTGATCGACCATTTGATAAACCCTGTGACTGAACTGTTCGCAACCGCAAAACCGTTCGTGATGGTAAGGGGAAATCATGAAACACGCGGGAAATATGCCCGAGCGTTTAAAGATTATTTTGTTTACCCGGACGACGAGTACTTCTTTACCTTTCAGCGTGGACCGGTCAATTTCATTGTACTCGACAGTGGCGAGGATAAGACCGACGATTCTGTGGAGTATGCGGGACTGGTTGATTTTGACGCATTCAGGGAGAGACAGGCGGTTTGGCTGGAAAAGGAATTGAAAAGCAAAGCGGCACGCAGGTCGGCCTACAATGTGGTGATTATGCACATCCCGCCGTTCCATTCGGGCGATTGGCATGGTACAATGCACTGCCGGAAGCTTTTTGCGCCGCTGTTTGACAAGTACAAGGTAGACGCGGTAATCTCAGGACATACGCATCGGCATGGGATTCACCGGGCGGATCAGGATCATTCCTTCCCGATCGTTATCGGGGGAGGGCCTAAGAAGGGCCAGCGAACGTTGATTCATTTAGAAGCAAACGCTTCGGCCATGCGAATCTCGCTGCGGGGAGAAGACGGTGTGGAAATCGACCGGCTGGAGATTCTGTCGTAAGAAGCCTATGTGCTCATCGGGGATTTGATCGACTCACTTAGTTTTTTTTCTTCCAAACGGTTTTTGCCGTTGCGCAAATTTTATCGCTTCCTTCAATGCAGATGGAGTGGATAAAGGAGTGATCGGCGGCTGAGTCGCTTTGCACGGCTTTGGTGCGCGAGAGGAGCGTCTGACCGTAATAGGCTTCGGAAAGGAAACGGCCGTCGATGGAGTGTAGATAATACTGATCGATGATGGCGTCGGGGATCGACTCGATGGCCCATTGCAGATACCGGATATTGTTGACGTGCTTAATCATATCGGTATCGTACTTGTTTATTTTAAATTTCTGTTCGTAGTCGGCCGCCTCGATACTTTCTATTTTTTCGGATATATTTTGGTCCAGCGCCTTCACCTCACAAAACGACCATCTTTCCATGATTTCATCCAATATTTGAATGGGTCGGCGGCGGTTAATGTCGAAGAAAATCCATAAACCGCGGGCACGGCCAATAATATTGCCTTGTTCGTCGAAAATCAGGTTTTCGCGATGCCCTTTGATGCGACTATAGTCGGACAGCCATGTACGGATGGTGATTTTTTCCTTGTATCGCGGATATCGTTCCATTTCGAGCACGCCGGATATTAATACCCAACCAATGTTTTGGTCGGCGAGTTGGTACAGACTATGATCGATCGAATAGCAGTGTTCGGCGGCTGCCTCTTCCAGCAGGGTGAGCATGGTTGCGGGTGAAGCGGCGCCAAGCTCGTCCATTTCAAAATAGCGCAGCTGGAACTGTTTATCGAAATAATGGGTGATCGGGTGCATTCCCCAAATGTAAGCTTCTTGGGCTCGCTGCACGTGACATTGCCGACACCCTGAAGTGAGTTTTATCACTTCTGCGGAGCATCTGTATGGTTTGTCAATATTTTTTTGGTTATTTGCCTGATAACCATCAGCACGACGCTCTTATATCCCTATGCCGAACGCCTATCAATTACAGCATGTTGACTTTAGTGACGAAGTTTTCGTCGTTTGTCCGAAATGTGCCCGATGCGCCCTGGTGAAGGGTGGCAATGTGACCGACCAGGAGGCGCGCGCATCGGTCCGATGTGTGTGCACGCACTGCGGTTATAGCCAGCGCTACAACGAACGGGAAGGCGATGTGAAAATCAGCAACAGCCGAGGCCAGGTTCGCAGTTACCCTGTAACGTTATGGGGCGGCGAAGTGGATCCTTTTTTTCATCATGCACTTTGGTATATGGCACCATGCCTGGAGGGCGTTGTTTGGGCGTATAACAGACGTCATTTGGATTTGATTGAACGTTTTATTGGCTCGGCCGACCGCGGTCGAAACGGATTGCCG
>DAIRDA010000291.1:0-2577 GCA_036796375.1 Albibacterium sp. | reverse complement strand
CTTTTATACATCTAAACAAAGAGACCTAATAAACACAGACCTCGATTAAGGAATAAATTCAAATGACATTCAACAAAATTACCGCGGAATATCTGGAGCAAATCATCCGGATTACAGGAAAGGATCGGACCATTTTTGAGGGTGAAGACCTCGACCGCTTCTCACACGACGAGACGGAAGACCTTCGTTTCTATCCGGAAGTGGTAGCATTACCTGAAAGTGCAGAAGAAGTTTCAGCGTTGGTGAAACTCTGTGCCGAACACCACATTGCCGTAACACCCCGTGGTGCCGGAACCGGACTTAGCGGCGGTGCTTTGCCTGTGTACGGGGGACTGGTGATTGCGATGGAACGCATGAACCGCCTGATTGAAATTGATGAGCGCAATTTGCAGGCTCGTGTAGAACCCGGCCTGATTACCGAAGAGTTGATTAATGCCGCTGCGGAAAAAGGACTTCTATACCCGGTTGATCCTGCAAGTAAGGGCTCTTGCTTCATCGGGGGAAATGTATCCCACGGAAGCGGCGGTCCGCAGGTGGTCAAATATGGCACCATTCGGGAATACGTTCTTAACCTTCAGGTGGTGTTGCCCAACGGCGAGATTATCTGGACAGGGGCCGACACGCTGAAGTTTTCTTCCGGTTATAACCTTACTCAGCTCTTTATTGGTTCAGAAGGCACGCTGGGAATTGTCACGCAAATTGTGCTTAAGCTGATCCCGAAACACAAAGACGATATGTTAATGCTGGCCTCGTTCCCCAGCAATGAGTCGGCCTGCGAAGCCGTTTCCGCCATATTTCGTGCCGGACAAACCCCCTCATCGCTCGAGTTTATGGAGCGTCGTGGAGTAGAGTGGGTGATTGAACATGACCATATCAGTTTCGATCTTCAGCCAGGGGTTGAAGCTTTTCTTCTTATTCAGGTGGATGGCGATAATCAGGACTATCTGCTGCAGCAATGTGAGAGCATCAACATGGTACTGGAAGAGAATAACTGCATGGATGTTTTACTAGCCGATTCCTCGGCCCAGAAAGAGGCTTTATGGAATATGCGCCGAACGATGGCTGTTTCCGTGAAGTCAAATTCGGTCTACAAGGAAGAAGATACGGTGGTACCAAGAGCAGAATTGCCAAAACTTATGTACGGGATAAAGGAAATCGGGCGCAGATATGGCTTTGAGTCGATTTGTTACGGCCACGCAGGCGATGGCAACCTTCACGTGAATATTCTGAAAGCTTCCATGAGCGATGACGACTGGAACAATAAATTAAAAGACGGAATTACGGAAATCTTTAACCTTACGGTGGCGTTGGGCGGAACGCTTTCAGGCGAACACGGAATCGGCTACGTTCAAAAAGAATATATGCCCCTGAAGTTTTCAGCGCTACACCTTTCATTAATGAGCGGTATAAAAGCGGTGTTTGACCCCACGGGCATTATGAATCCGGGTAAGATATTTTAGTCCGCCTCAGATAATATCCTAACATCGATTAACATAACATATTAACTTCCGGGCGAGGTATATCTTACATCGGCCACGTCAATATCCTAAACGGGGCAAGGTAGGTATACCCCATCCGTGTAGCATGCTGATTCCCGCAAGCGGACTAACGATTCTTCGTTCGGCCGACTTCTCAATGGATGATTTTAATCTTCGGCGAAAAGGATATCGAGAGCCAGGCCCAATGCTGTCCGAGTGTCCGGTCACCGCCACGGAGTAGTTCCAGGGTCTGACTGCCAAACATCCGCGAATAACCTGCACTCAGCGTTATTTGCGGATCTATTTTATAAGCCGCACTCAGGTCGACCTCGGTCCCCAAGTACCTGTCTACCGGATTTTGCTCCTGGTTCCGCACCTCTGAAGCAGCATAAAAAATGTGTGGAGAAACCTGAGCCGACAGAGGTCCGCTAACCGCTGAAAGCTTACCGTAAATATCTTTCAAGCCGACAGTGTTCATATGGTTGCCTACATAAAAATAATCCATGTGACCATTGAACGCGTGGTTGCTTCCAAACAATGGCATAAACGCCCGATTCACCTTATCGGAATCTGATTGCCCATTTCCCGAGAGGTATTCAAAACCCATTGCCGCCGTGACCAAAGATGGAAATGTATAGCTTAGGCTTCCGCCAGTGTAATACGCTTCCAAATCTTTATCGCCCCGACTACCCGACTGCCGGTAAAAAGCTCCATCGGCTTGGACAGGCCCTCCCGACCATTTTATATAGGTCCCCATTGTTTGCTGATTGGCAACGCTTAGTTCATGGATGTCTGATCCTTGTTCGTACCCTACGTTGGCTAAGAGCGCACTGAATCCTAATTTTCCGGCTTGATAATGGTACCACAAATACTGCATCGACTTATAATTTCCGCTATACACTTCCCTGCTAAGGGATTCCCTGGAATTGTTCAGGGCTATTCCGGCATGTATCATGTGTTTGTCGCCCGGCGATATTTGGATGAGCAAGGCATCGTGTGAACGCCCTGTAAGCGTCCAGTGTTGTGAACCGAAAATCCGTTCATTGTCGTACGACAATATCTGCCGGCCCGCTTTCAAGGCAAAATCGTCGCTTATTTC
>DAIRDA010000290.1:0-2583 GCA_036796375.1 Albibacterium sp. | reverse complement strand
GGCGGTTTTAGAGGTAACGGCCGACTGGCAAAAGCCGGATGGAAGTAATTTGCTTCGCGAAGACACCAAGTTTGTCTTTAGCGGAGACGGCGAAATGCGGGTGATCGAGCGCATCAGCACCCTTACCGCATTAACAGAAGATGTATCCTTTCAAGATAACAAAGAAGGGCTTTTCGGAATCCGTGTGGCTCGCGAACTGGAGCATCCCCTTGATGAACCTGATCAATTTATCGACGCGAGCGGGCAAATCACTGATAAGATAAAGCCAGATAATCAAACAGTCACCGGGAAATACCGCAGCAGCGAAGGCATTGATGGCGAAGCGGCCTGGGGTAAGCGGGCTAAATGGATAAACCTGAACGGACGCATAGACAATGAAGCGGTATCGGTTGTTATCTTAGACCATCCTGACAATACCGGCTTTCCGGCCTACTGGCATGCACGAGGATACGGTTTATTCGCCGCCAATCCGCTGGGTCAAAAAGAATTCAGCAATGGCAAAGAGGAACTAAACTTTCGCTTGCCGGCCGGAAAATCTGTAACCTTCCGTTATAAGGTCTTGATTTATTCCGGCAGTCACTTAAGCGATGAGCAGGTGAAGGCAGCCTTCGAACGTTATTCAATAAGCCGATAGATTCAGTCGCCACCGGTCAACCGGCCCTATACTGCATATGTTCGAGTTCTTTTCCCGCCAGGGTTTTTTCGCCCACAAGGTCAAAACCCAGTTTTAAATATAGATTCTTCGCTTTCGGGTTGTCTTTGTCGACCAGCAATCCCAGCGTCTGCTTTCGCTCATGCACATAGGTGTCGATTAAAAATTTAAATAATTTGGAACCAATTCCTTCACCCTGCCGGTCGGGGTGTACCCCGACGCTGTCGATATAGTACTCTCCGGCCTGCGTTTCATCTTCAGGATTGAAATCCCTTCCAAACATCTCCCGGATTTGATTGGCCACCGGCACACGTAGTTCCGCTAAGCGGCCTCCATCGTAAACCACGGCTGCAGCTACGATTTCTTCGTCTGCAACGGCCACCCAGCAGTTTTCATACGAATACTGGTTGGCTTTCATCCGCACCAGACTATCCAGCCAGTGCAGGGCTTTTTCAGCCGATCGCTCCCCAATAAACGCATAGGCAATGTCTTCCATCGCCAGAAAGATAAAAGAGGCGATCGATCCTGACTCTTCAGGTTTGGCTTTTCTGATCAGCATGGTTCGTGCATCTTGATTATTTTACCAGTAAGGGGAATATAGGGCTTTCCATATGCTCATGGTCAATGATCTTCAAAATTTTATTTGCTAACTTTCTATTCTTCAAAGGTTTTTTTTCAAGCGGGTCGGTGTCCAGATCGTATAACTCATAGTAGGTCTTGTCAGGATCCTTTACATTGAACTTAATCAGTTTGAAGTTTTTATAGATCGCTGCCTGCCGGCCACCGTCTTCATGGAATTCCCAATACAGGCGCTCGTGTTTCCGCTGCTTTCCCTGATCCAATAGAGTCGGCAACATGGATATACCGTCAGTCGACTCAGCTCGCTGATGACCGGTCAGCTGCTGAATCGTGGGCAGGATGTCCCAAAAAGCGGAAACATGATCGCTTGTGGTGCCTGCTGCAATGTGATTCTTCCAGCTAACAATGAGTGGAGTACGGATCCCGCCTTCATACAGGTCGCGCTTATAGCCTTTCAGTCCTGCGGTGCTGTTAAAAAAGTCCGGATCAGCGCCGCCTTCCCGATGCGCGCCGTTGTCGCTGCTAAAGATAATAATGGTGTTCTCCGTCAGGCCGTGTTTTTCCAGTTCAGAGATGATCTCACCGACGTAATGGTCCATCCGGCTCACCATGGCAGCAAAAGTCGCACGGGGTTTCGCCACCGAAGCATATCCCGGAATCGTCGCATTGGGACCGTAATCGTTCCCTTGATGAGCTTTTTCTTCAAAAGCATTTTCGTATTTCTTAAAAAATGCATCTCCCGGTCCGGCCAGCTCGGCGTGCGGCAATACGGTTGGCACAAACAGAAAGAAGGGTTTGTCTTTATTTTCCCGAATAAAAGCCAGGGTTTGCTGCTGTATCAACTCCGGAGCGTAGACTGCTTTCTTCGTCAGGTCATTGCCTTCAAGATCAATTTTCCTGTCATTATGCCATAAATGGGTAGGGTAGTAGCGATGCGATTGACGCTGGCAGTTATAACCGTAGAACTCGTCGAAGCCTTTCCGGTTCGGATCGCCGGAAGTGCCAACCATGCCCAATCCCCATTTCCCGAAAGCGCCAGTACGATAACCCTGCTCCTGCAAAATCATGGCAAAGGTGCGGACAGAGTCGGCCAGAGGTTCCTGACCTTCGGGTTCAATTTCTTTGTTGCCCCGAATATGGGTATGGCCCGTATGCTGTCCGGTTAATAAGGACGACCGCGAAGGCGCACATACCGATGTGCCTGCATAAAAGCGCGTGAAACGCATGCCGTCTGATGCAAGCCTGTCAATGTTCGGTGTGCTTATTTTTTCCTGGCCATAACTTCCCAGGTCACCAATTCCCAGGTCGTCGGCCAGAATAAAAACGATATTGGGTTGTTGCTGCTGCGCCTG
>DAIRDA010000289.1:0-2610 GCA_036796375.1 Albibacterium sp. | reverse complement strand
TCATATCAGTGAAGACAACCAGGATATCAATCTTCGTCGGGGAGGGTTAACCCGATTATCTCCCGCACAACCTCATCCAGATTCGTTGCACTCAGCTTAAGCATGCTGATAATATTTTTGTTTTGAGGATTCAATTCAGAATCATCTTCCAGCAAGGCAATAAGTCCAAGTACGTTCGCCAGGGGGGCACGTATCAAGTGCGACTGGTTAAATGCAATTTCGAGTAGAGCCTGTTCTTTCACCGCATTTTGCTTTTTAACCTGGTCTTTTTCCTTAAGAATCTCGGCTTCAAACTTCTTTCTATCAACGGTTTTAAAAATAACCCCGTTGATCACGCTTTCGTCGGATTTCTCTTTTTGATAAGTCGCGGCGCTGAAGAGTGCAGGGAAGCTGCCTGCAGATGTACGGATATCAAAACTAATTTCGCTGACCTTCCCGTGAAGGTGCAATAGGGGTTGTACAAAAAGATTATAATATAGTTTGCCTTTTAAAAAGATCTCGGTTATTTTTTTTGACAGAATTTCCTCTTTGCTCATATTCATCCACTCCTGCAATGTATTATTAGCATTCAGAATCGTCCCGTCCTCGCGAAATGTGATTAATCCGCACGCGGCATGATGATACATCTCTTCGTATTCCGTATAGAGTTCCATGAATATATCTTTCTTAGGGTTAAGCCAGGTAGTTGCGGATTGCTGAAATCGTTTCCTGCGGTGCACTCAGATGCGGACAATGCCCCGTCGCATCCAAAACAACCCTTGTGTTATTGGGGGCGGTTGTTTCGATGAAATCACCGATGGGCATTGGAACAAGCATGTCGTCCGAACACTGCAATGTAAGGCTGGGAACCGATAATAGGGAAAGGTCCTTCCTGCTGTCAGATAGGAAAGTGACCTTCGCGAAGTCACGGGCGATGTTAGGGTCCGTTGAACAGAAGTTTGCGGTAAGTTCGTCGCCGAGTTCAGGCCTGTCCTGGTTGCCCATCACCAAAGGTGCAATGGTGCTAGACCATCCCAGATAATTCGTATCCATCATACTGAGTAAATCATCCAGATCCCCTTTTTCCATTCCTCCTACATAGTCACCCTCGTTGATGTAGCTCGGAGAGGGGGTGACAAAAATCATCTGGCTAAAGTAACCGGGTTGCAACACATCTGCCCGCACCCCGATCATGCAGCTCACAGAATGGCCGATCAAAACAGGCTTTTCAAGGTTTAGTGCCTCGCAGACCTCGAGAAGGTCGCGTGCATAGCCATCCAGCGAATTGTATTTTTCCGAGCTATATGCACTCAGGTCAGATCCTCCGGCACCCACATAATCAAATAGTATACAGGTATATTCCTCGCGAAATGCCTCTACCAAGTGCCGCCACACATTCTGATCGCAACCAAAACCATGTGCGAATACTAGTTGCGTTTTTCCTTTCCCAACAACCCGAACGTTATTTCTTTGAAGGATATTTACCATAGTCCCTTAATCTTACAGGCGGTAAAGGTAGACAATTTGATAAATACGGTTTTCAATGATAAATACGGTTTCTAAATGGATTGCAAACGTGCGTATCCGCTACTTTCTCGGTTTTTTAAGACAAAGATACAAGCCCCCGACTACCATGGCGGTTCCGACATAGGTATAGAGGGTGATCGGTTCATCCATCAGCCACCATGCGTAGAGAAAGCCAAAAGCCGGACAAAGAAACAGCCATAGGGAGGCCTTCACCGGGTCTATGCTGAGCAGATGAAACCAGCAAATAAGTCCGACCACCGAAACCGCCACGCTAAGCCACATCACGGAATACAAGAATTGGGTATCTAAGGTAATTTGGCTGCCTTCCGACAAAAAGAATGTAAAGGGCATTAAAATGATCCCGCCGAGGGTAACCTGCCAGCCATTGATCAGGATATTGGATAAACGCCATTTCACTTTTGCATAGTAAACGCTGGCGTACGATACGGCGATCATACTCAGGCTAAGCAATGCCAATCCTCCAAGGCTGGTTTGCGCATTGTCCAAGAGGGGGAGGGTGGCTACAGCCACTCCTGCAATACCCAAAGCAATGCTGATCCACTCTTTCAGGGTGGCTTTCCGACCCATCAGCCAACTCGAAAGCAGAATAATAATCAAGGGGTTGGTTGATACGGCGAGGGATCCGATACCTGCGGAAGTATATTTCATCGCATACACGTACACCCCGAGATAGAGCGTGGTATTAAAAAAGCCAAAAATCGCAAGGTGTTTAAACTCTGCTCGGGTAGGCACCCGATAGTTCTTGCCCCAAATGGCGGCATAGAGCAGCAGCAGAAAGCCTGCGATAAAAAAGCGCGCGTTTGCTAAAATCAGCGGTGGGACTGACAGCACCCCGAATTTGGTAGCAACGGCGGCCGACGACCATAACATGGCGAACAGAATCCCAATTAGAATATTCTTCATCGCAGCTTAAGAGATATGATGGCTATCATGGCCAGGGCGTTCTGATAATTTGTAGTATTCATTGTTATTAAAAAAGGGAAGTAAGGGCTGCCTAATTTTAAGAGGCAAAGTTAAGTTTTAAATATCATCGATTAATGCGTAGTCAAAATCGCAGGCAATTCGTTATATTAGAGTCCTATC
>DAIRDA010000288.1:0-2621 GCA_036796375.1 Albibacterium sp. | reverse complement strand
TGCCATCACCCATGCCAGTATTCCGGCATTAGACCTCTGTACCGGTCTCGCTCGCCTTCCAATAGTCGAGCCGAAGCTGCTCGCCATCGAATACTGCATAGCTATTGAAGTTGATCCACTCGCCTAGATTGATATACAAACTACGGTCGCCCAACGGAATGCTTAAAGGCAGGTGACGATGGCCAAAAATCAGGTAATCGTAGTGTGCCGACTTCAGTAAATCTTTCGAGAAGCTAACGAGCCACTCTTTTTCCTCCGACACGAATGTTTCCTTTTCATTGCTGGCCAGTCGGCTGTGTCTGGACCAGGCACCCGCAATGGCCATTCCAATATTCGGGTGTATCCAGGAAAACAAAAATTGCATAAAGCGGCTTCTGAAGATACGCTTCAAAACCTTGTATTTTGCATCGCCCGGTCCTAGTCCGTCGCCATGGTGAAGGAAGAACGTTTTTGTCCCTGATTGAATCACCAACTCGTTGGAAACGATCCGCGCGCCTAGTTCCTGCGTCAGGTAGCCAAACATCCACATATCATGATTGCCTTTGAAAATGGTGAGTTTTATGCCGCTGTCGGTCAGTTCGGCAAGCTTGGCCAGGAACCGGATGTAACCTTTTGGCACTACGTGCTTGTATTCAAACCAGAAGTCGAAGATATCGCCCATCAGAAAAATCTCTTCTGCATCTTGCTTAATATGGTCGAGCCAGCTGATTATATTTCGCTCTCGTTCCAAACTATCTTCATACGAAGGAACACCCAGGTGAAAGTCGGATGCGAAATACAATTTTTTACCATTTAGCATGGAACAAACATACAAAAAGATGCAGTTTTTTTGCAATTCCACTTATTCAATTAGTTTTGTAGTATCAACACAAATACTATGAAGAAAACTATTGGGATTCTTACCTGTACGGCACTGTTTGCGGCCTGCGCTCCCACGCAAGAAACACAGACCGTTATTGAACCACTTGAAAACATAAGCATGTTGCCTTATCCAGAAACCAAAAAAACAGAAACGAACGACACCTATTTTGGAACCGCGGTGAGCGACCCCTACCGGTGGCTTGAAGACGATATGGCTGATGATACCAAGGCCTGGGTAACCGCACAAAACGAAGTGACAGACAACTATCTTAGTCAGATCCCCTACCGCGATGCTATTAAGAATCGTCTGAAAACACTTTGGAACTACGAAAAATTTTCGGCCCCGTTTAAAGAAGGAGAATTCACGTATTTTTATAAAAACGACGGACTGCAGAATCAATACGTACTTTATCGGCAAAAAGGGGACGATGGAGAAGCCGAGGTTTTTCTCGATCCGAATAAATTTTCGAACGATGGGACCACCTCCCTTGCAGGCATTTCATTTTCAAAAGATGGGAGCATGGCCGCTTATCAGATCTCGGAAGGCGGGTCGGATTGGCGAAAAGTTATTGTGATGCAAACAGCTGACATGAAGGTTGTTGGCGACACATTATTAGACGTAAAGTTTAGCGGTCTGGCTTGGAAAGGTAACGAAGGTTTCTATTACAGCAGCTACGATAAACCTAAAGAGGGCAGCTCCCTTTCGGGCCTTACTCAGTATCATAAATTGTATTTCCACAAACTCGGGACAGCTCAGGTAGAGGATGAACTGATTTTTGGTGGCGACCAGAAGCAACGCCGCTATATCGGCGCAGGCCTGACAGACGACGAGCGCTTCCTGGTGATCGATGCAGCCAATACCACCAGCGGCAACGAACTCTACATTCAGGATTTGAGCAAACCCGGTTCAGGCATTATTAATATTGTCGACAACTTCGAGAAAGAATATAGCATCGTTGATAATGAGGGAGAAAGCCTCCTTATCTACACCAACCTGAATGCTCCTAACTATCGGGTTGTGCGCGCAGACCTGAGCAACTTAAATCCGGCGTCGTGGAAAGATATCATCCCAGAAACGGAAAATGTGTTGAATATCGGAACCGGTGGAGGAAAGCTTTTCGCAAACTACCTGAAAGATGCTACCTCGCTGGTACAGCAATACGATTACAGCGGAAAGCTTGAACGGAGCATCGAACTGCCGGCAGTTGGTTCGGCATCGGGTTTTAACGCTAAACAAGACGATAAAGAACTGTACTACAGCTTTACCTCGTACATCCACCCGCCGACCATCTATAAATATGATATCCAGTCTGGGGAATCCTCGGAATATAAGAAAGCGGGCGTCGACTTCGACCCTTCGCTATATGAATCGAAGCAAGTATTTTACGAATCGAAAGATGGCACGAAAGTTCCAATGATTATTACATATAAAAAAGGAATTGAACTGGACGGCACCAACCCGACGCTCCTTTATGGCTACGGAGGTTTCAACATTAGCCTTACTCCTTCATTCAGCACCTCGAATATTATCCTTCTTGAACAAGGCGGCGTGTATGCGGTAGCAAACCTGCGAGGCGGTGGAGAATATGGAGAACAATGGCATGTTGGTGGTACCAAATTGCAAAAACAGAATGTTTTCGACGATTTTATTGCTGCAGCACAATACCTGATCGATAACAAGTATACGTCGCCTGAGCGCCTGGGCATCTCAGGTGGATCGAACGGTGGTTTGCTGGTTGGAGCGGCGATGACGCAGCGTC
>DAIRDA010000287.1:0-2640 GCA_036796375.1 Albibacterium sp. | reverse complement strand
GTGGATTCAGCTCGACGGGATAGACCCTTCCAAAGAGTACCGTTATCAGTACCTGGTCGACGGGGAGCTCCGTATCGCTGATCCTTATGCCGAGAAACTATTGGATCCGGATCACGATACGTTTATTCCCCAGAATAGCTTTCCTGGCAGCAAGGCCTATCCCACCGGAAAAACAACCGGCATTGTAAGTGCCTTTCAGTCGGCCGAAGCATCCTATTCCTGGAAAACCAGTAATTTCAAAAGGCCGGAGAAAAAAGATTTGGTTATTTATGAGTTGCTGGTGCGCGACTTCCTTGAGAAGCACGATTATAAAACGCTAACCGACTCACTCAATTATTTGCAGCGACTCGGAATCAATGCGATAGAACTAATGCCCGTTAATGAATTTGAGGGCAACCTCAGTTGGGGATACAATCCATCTTTTTATTTCGCTCCGGATAAATATTATGGCGACAAGGCGATGCTCAAGCGTTTTATAGACGAGTGTCATTCACGAGGCATCGCTGTCATTCTGGATATCGTGTTGAACCACTCTTTCGGTCAGTCGCCCATGGTTCAGCTCTATTTTGATAAGCAGCGAAATGCGCCCTCAGCTGATAATCCCTGGTTTAATACGACGCCTACCCACCCCTATAATGTGGGTTACGATTTCAACCACGAAAGTGAGGATACCCGCTACTTTGCCAGGCAGGTGATGCGTCACTGGATGGAAGAATACCGCGTCGATGGTTTTCGGTTCGACTTATCCAAGGGATTTACCCAGAAAAACTCAGGCACCTCCGATGGAGCGGTCGGCGCATGGAGCAGCTTCGATGCCAGCCGCGTAGCAATTTGGAAAGATTACAACCGCTATATGAAGGAAATTGATCCGGATAATTTCTACGTGATACTGGAGCATTTTGCCGATCAGCAAGAGCAGCGGGCGCTCGCCGCGGAAGGAATGATGCTTTGGAATAATATGAATTATGCCTTTAACGAAGCCAGTATGGGTTGGTTGGGTAATTCAGACCTGAGCGGTGCCTTCTACGATCGGCAGGGATTGCCGGCACCAGATAACCTGATCAGCTATATGGAAAGTCATGATGAGGAGCGTATGATGTTTAAAAACCTTGCCTATGGAAATGCGGCCGGCACCTACAACGTTCAAAACCTTGCAACGGCATTGAAACGTCAGGAAATGGCAGTTGCCTTTCTGATGAGTATTCCCGGACCGAAAATGATCTGGCAGTTTGGAGAGCTCGGGTACGAAATTTCGATCGATCAAAATGGACGGACCGGCAACAAGCCCATTTTGTGGGATTATTACAAGCAGGCGCCGCGGAAGGCGCTATACGACTCTTATGCCCGCTATATCAACATGAAGACCCGCAATGCGATATTCAGGACGACCGATTTCCAATATGATCTGGCCGGTGGGGTGAAAAAAATTTGGTTAACGGATGGCGATAAGCATACGCTAGTTGTCGGAAACTTCGACGTGGTAGCTCAGGAGGCGGCGCTTAATTTTCCAGTCGCCGGAACCTGGTACGATTTCGTAGCAAAAACGTCGACCAGTCAGGGAGCAGGTGAAAGCAAACTCACGCTCCAACCAGGACAGTACCACATCTTCAGCAATCATGAGCTGCGTTAGAAGGTTGTGTTTGGGAAAGCTGCGCTGGGACGACTTGTGTTGAATTAGGCCGCGGGCACTCCTTAGCGCTGATATTTCCGGTACATTTTGGAAATCCGAAGCATTACCGCCAGGATATCGCGGCTTTGCAGGAAAATATTTGTCTGCAAAATAGCCTGCTTAGTTCCCAGATTTCTTTTCTGGATCTCCGAAATCTGGCGATCGAGGTTGCTGTTTATAAATTCACGCAGTTCGTCGCGGTTCTTCCTGATCAGATCGTAATCGATATTCAGCGGGTCTTCCAATCCCTGGATCGTCAGGTTAAAGAAGACTTCCATCTTGCTATTCAGTTTCCCGATAATCTTGATAAAGCTTTTCTGAGGTGCCTGGTGCAGGTTGTTCATATACTCCAGACTTTCTTCGGTCAGGAATTTGGCCGACTGGATCATGTCTTGAAGTAAATCGGTGCTGTAAAGAATCACTTCGGCAGTCTCCTTGTCGGTCGTTTGCAACTCTTTTATGTACTTGATGCTTTTCGATCGGATCTTAAATCCGTATTGCACCATTTCGTCCATATCGGCATTAACCTTTTTTAATTGCTGCAGATCGTTTTCATTCAGAGAAAGAATTGTACTATGGTAATTTTGGCTTACTTCCAATAATACATTGTTAACCATCCGTTTATTGCGTTCAAAGAGGTCGAGATCAGAAGCTTCCAGAACGGTAAATTTCCCTTTCATTTTCGCTGCTTTTTTCTCTTTGCGGGCAAAGTTAATGTGTGAGAATACGATATACATCACAGTGATGGATAGAAGAACATAGGTTCCTGTTTCCTCCGTTTTGTATAAAATGAACGCAAAGAAGCCTGCTGTAACGAAAGCAATCACTGCGGTTATGAGCCATCCTCCGATAACGCTCAATACGCCGGCTACCCGATATACGGCCGATTCACGTCCCCAGGCCCGGTCGGCCAGGGAGCTTCCCATCGCTACCATAAAGGTGACATAGGTGGTAGACAAAGGCAATTTCAT
>DAIRDA010000286.1:1322-2763 GCA_036796375.1 Albibacterium sp. | reverse complement strand
AATACTTCTATGACGCTTCCGGCGATGAGCTGTTCCAGCAACTAATGAATTTGGAGGAGTATTATCTGAGCCGTTGCGAACTTGAGATTCTGAAAGAGCAATCGACTGCTATTATCACAGAAAGCTCCCAACTCCAGCAAAACTTCGATCTGATTGAGCTCGGTGCGGGCGATGCGAGCAAGTCCATTCATCTGATTAATGCGCTTCTAAGCTCCCGGAAAAACTTCCGATATGTGCCGATAGATATCTCAGAGAATATTATTGATTTTCTGAAAAAAAACCTGCCGCAGACACATCCTTCCCTTGAACTGAAGCCCATGACCGGGGAATATCTCCAGATGTTAAAAACTCATTCGGAGACGAGCTCAGCCCAGAAATTTATTCTCTTTCTGGGATCTAATATTGGCAACATGAACGCATCTGAGGCAGAAGCGTTTTGTAAGGAAGTCGGAACCTTCCTCCACACGGGCGATCAGCTGCTGATTGGCTTTGATTTAAAGAAGAATCCTCATCAAATCCTGGCAGCATACAACGACGAGACTGGAATAACGCGCGACTTTAATCTGAATTTACTTACCCGAATCAATAAGGAATTAGGAGGCAACTTTCATTTGGCTGATTTTTCGCACTACGCTACTTACGATCCTCTTTCCGGTGCATGCAAAAGCTTTTTAATCAGTTTGAAAGATCAGACTGTACGTCTGAGTTCCGAAAACCAGTCGGCTAGCATCCATTTCGAACAAAATGAAGCAATTTTCATGGAGGTTTCTATGAAGTATAACGTGGAGGAAGTGAGCGACCTTGCCAGGCGTTCCGGTTTTAAAATAAGAAACCACTTCTATGATTCCAAGAAGTGGTTTCTCGACAGCCTTTGGGAAAAGCTATAAGCTACTTTGCGAAAAGCTGTAAATTAATACGCCTTTGCGAAAAGAACGCGTTGGGTGGAAGGTTTTCCTGTCAGAATACAGGTTCCTTCCTCCTGCTCATTGTTTAACGGAATACAACGAATAGTCGCTTTAGTCTCCTCTTTAATCCGTTTTTCGGTTTCGGCCGTTCCATCCCAATGCGCTGAAATGAACCCGCCTTTTCCTTCAAGTACTTCTTTAAATTCATCGTAACTATTCACACTGGTAATATTTTCCTGTCGGAAACTCAGCGCCTTTTGATAAATCGAATCCTGAATAACATCCAGTAATGCCTCAATACGATCAGGAAGTCCGTCTTTCGAAACAGTTTCCTTGCTTTGATCGTCGCGCCGCGCCAACTCTACTGTTCCGTTTTTAAGGTCGCGTGCACCGATAGTAAGCCGAAGCGGAACCCCTTTCATCTCCCATTCGGCAAACTTGAAGCCCGGGCGATAGGTGTCACGATCATCAAATTTTACAGTAATATCTTTTGTTTTACAGCCAGCCGTTATTTCGTCGACTAAAGCAACAATCTC
>DAIRDA010000286.1:0-1222 GCA_036796375.1 Albibacterium sp. | reverse complement strand
GCCATCCAGTTCTCTGCAAAGTCGGCATATACATCCAGCATTTGCTCGGTTTCGGCAATGGCCTCTTCGGCAGTGGCATGAGCAGTATGCCCTTCCTGCCATAAAAATTCCGCCGTTCTTAGAAACAAACGGGTGCGCATCTCCCAACGAACAACATTGGCCCATTGATTCACCAAGATTGGTAGATCCCGGTACGATTCAATCCAACCCTTATATGTATTCCAGATGATGGTTTCAGAAGTCGGGCGTACAATCAGCTCTTCTTCCAACTTCGCGTCTTCGTCTACTACAACATTCCCATCTCCATCGTCTTTGAGCCTGTAATGCGTCACTACCGCACATTCCTTGGCAAAGCCTTCCACATGAGATGCTTCTTTCGAAAAAAAAGATTTAGGAATAAACAGTGGAAAGTAAGCATTACTGTGGCCTGTGTCTTTAAACATTTTGTCTAAGGCAGCTTGCATCTTCTCCCAAATAGCATATCCATAGGGTTTGATGACCATGCATCCGCGAACTGCGGAATGCTCGGCAAGGTCAGCTTTGCTAACCAACTCGTTATACCATTGCGAATAATCTTCTTTTCTACTTGTTATACCCTTACTCATTTTAGAATCAATTTTATTACTTCTTTGTTCGATATAAACAAAGTTAGACGGATTTCTTAATATTGTAGATTATAATAAATAAAAATAAACAACCATTAAACCTAGTCGTGTATAAAGAGTCTATATTAAACAAAGCTAAAAGAACCTGTAAATTCAATCTATAATGAAACTCAAAAAATTACTAATGGGAAGTCTGGCCATTACAGGGTCTATCACCCTGCTGACTTCCTGCGCGACGCTCAATACAGCGCAAAACACTTTTCCCGATGATGTTTACTCCACCACGCAAGCGCCTGTCGTAGCAGAACGGACTGAATCAACCTATCAGGAAGTGGAAGAATATGCCGATAACGGAAGCGACCATGCCTACTCTGAGGGCTACTACGACGGCATGTCGTATGCCAACAGAATAAGCCGTTTTCACTATGGCACCCCCGGTCTGCCTTATTTCGATCCATGGGTTAATCACTGGGATTTTTATTACAGTCCTTTCTATTCCGGTTTTCATATCGGATTTGGCGGTTATAGTCCTTACTCGTATTGGGGAGGGTATTACAACCCCTACCATTATGGCTACCCTTATTATGGAGGCTTCTACGGTGGGGGCTACTGGGGTG
>DAIRDA010000285.1:0-2795 GCA_036796375.1 Albibacterium sp. | reverse complement strand
CGATTGTTTTCCTTCGTCGGAGGTGGTTCCGAGGCTCTCTACGTTCGCATCGTCGACCACGTTTACGGTTTTGCCTGTGGAGTTAAAGGTAATTGTATTCCCTGTGATCCCGTGGATTGCCGGAACTGAACCGGTATATACGGTTGCATGCCCGATACCCGTAACGGTAGGAAGATGATTTATATAGGTGTTCTCATTCGAAAAACCTTCTTTGAGTAATCGTTTAAACCCGTCGGAGCCATAGCGGTCGTAATACCGGTACAGATAATCCCATCGCATTTGATCGACCATCAATCCGACCACTAATTTCGGCCGGGGTAATTTATCCGATTCTTGCTGGAAAGCCAGGGTTTGGCCACCATATAATAGAATGAGGATTAATAACAGTTTCTTCATATTCATAATCATCGATTTATTTTTCATTGACAAATAAGGCAGGATAGTCGGTTTCAATGATATCCGGTTTTTTCATAAGCTCTTCGCTGTATGCCTTCAATCGTCCGATATCGGTTTTATTCTTATCGGCGGTCGGGTGAATGGAAATAAAACACATCACCCCTTTTTTGCGAAGGAAGCTGTAAAGGTTTTCGTGGGCCGGATCCATGGTATAACCCACATAGGCGATTATCCGGTTGAAGGGTATTCCCGTCGCGATAAAGTCGCTCAGGTCCTTCTCGTTTTTAATGGCTACACACAGCATCACATTATCCAGGCGTTCGTAATAAAAAAGCGCCTCTTTCATGGAACGGACTGAAAGTACAATGTTACCGTATTTATCAGACTTAAACAGGTCGACATATTTCTCCCAGGGCACTCCCTTGTTGTCCAGGTTAAAGAGCGTCTTGTCCTTTCCCCACTCGAGTGCTTCTTCCAAGGTGGGTATTTTGAAATCCGTCAGGTTCCCTTGTCTGTCTTTCAAACGCGCATCTTTTAATTCGGCGTAGGTGTAATCGCTCGCCTTACCACTGAAATTGGTTGTCCGGTCCAACGTTGCGTCGTGCATCAGGATCAAGACACTGTCTTTTGTAAGCAAGGGATCAATTTCAAAGAACGAAGGCATTAGCGAAAGTGTCTTTTCCATGGCCTCGATGCTGTTTTCCGGGAAGCCGGGCAACATACCTCCCCGGTGACCCGAAATGATAACCGGTTTACCTTCTTCGTAGCGGAACCATTCCTGTAGTTCCGACAGGTTTTTACTGGGCGTCAGGTGGAGTTTGCTTTGCGCGTGCAGGTTAGAACTGAAAAGGCAAAGGCTTGCTGCCCAGAACAGGGTGTTCAAGTATTTCTTTTTCATTTTATGAATTTAACAGGTTTTTACTGGAATTTGAAGGAGTGCTTAAATCTTCCGGCGAATAGTCGGGACAGGCACCCTGCTGTGTGGCCACGTAAGCGCTTAGGGTGATGGCTCGCTCCATGGCAGCCTCAATAGAATGGCCCTGTACTTTTCCGGCAATAAACGCCGCCAGAAAAGAATCGCCACTTCCGATCGTGTCCTTTATTTTCACCGGAGTAACAGGCATGGAGAGCGATTTCGTCCGGCTTTTATACACGGCGCCTTTTGCACCCTTGGTTAATAGAATTTCCCCGATATTCGGGTAGACATCCAGCAGATGATCCAACGCTGCCTCTTCCGATACTGGATGGCTTTTCATCCAGCCGAGCAAAATATTCAGCTCGTCGTCGTTAACCTTTAAGGTCTGGCAACGGGAAATCAAATCTAATATTAAGGCTTTGCTATAGAAAGGCTGGCGCAAATTGATGTCAAAAATAGCCCACTGCGCCTTTTTCAGGTACCGGAACAAGGTTTGTCTTGACAGCGGGCTCCTCGCTACCAGACTGCCAAAGACGAAGGCCGTTGCATGCTCAACCTGCGAGGCCACTTCCGGCCGGAATTCGATGTTATCCCAAGCCACAGGCTTCACGATATCATAGGTCACGTTCCCTTCCTCGTCTACATGGGCTTCTACGATGGACGTGGGTAGCTCAGCTGTCTGATCAATAAATTTCGTGTCTACTTTCAGCTCTCTAATGCCTTTGAGTAATCCCTCTCCGTCCGCATCCTTACCGATCTGGCTGACGATCTGGCTCTTTATCCCGTTCCGATTCAAATGGTAGCAAACGTTTAAGGGTGCCCCTCCTATCCGTCGTCCCTCAGGCAGGTTATCCAACAATACTTCACCAAAACATATAATCGTTAACTCTTTACTCATTGTCTAATTTTATTAAGATTTCATCTAATACGTTTTCCACCGGATGGCTCCTGAGCAAGTCCACAGCGCGCAGGTATGGCTCCATAAAGTTTCTTTCGGAAGCCAAATCACCAAAGATGGGCTGATAGGCGATGAATGCACGCGCTGAATCGGGGCTTTCCGTAAAGAGTTCCATCAAGGGCTTTCTTACATTATCCTGTATCTGATCCATCTGGCCAGCGGCCTTCGATCTTTCCAGGTAGTACCACCACGATGCAATCACCAGCGCGCATACGGCAATGCCGGGTTTTTCCGAGCGCAGTTGTGCATGGATAATGGGAACAATAAACTTGGGTATTTTATCCGATGATCCGGAAATAATTCTTCGGTTGCTGTCGTTTATCATGGCATTCGAGAAGCGCGCCTTCACCTGTTGAAAATAGTCCGCAAAGTTCAGGCCTTCAATGGGCTCGAGAACGGGAATGGCTTCCTCCGTGGCGTAATGATCAAACAGCCTTGAAATTCGTTTGTCAACCACACTCTCATGTATGCTGTGATACCCCAACGCATCGCCCAGAAAACCGACGAGGGAGTGCCCGGCGTTGA
>DAIRDA010000284.1:0-2814 GCA_036796375.1 Albibacterium sp. | reverse complement strand
AATACTTCCTGGCGGTGATGGTTGGAATATCGTCGTGATATATTTTTTCCAGTTCTGATTTGAATTCAGGATCAATCACCGGGTTTTCCGGTTGAAACCAAGTCAGCAAACTGAGAAAGGAAATGATGATGCTAATCATTCAGAAGGGTATTGCTTAATGGCTTCGCTCATATCTAGCACGCGTGCATTCGGCATTAGGCCAGATAGAATACTTGCACCTATTGCCGACCGCAGGCCTCCTGCGCAGTGCACCACAATAGGTTTGCTATCTTCCGGCAGCGCCTCCGCGCTCTCTCTCAGTCGGTAGAGCGGAATATGGATAGAACTTTCGAATATTTTGCCCTTTGCTACTTCTGAATCGTTTCGGATGTCGAGAATATGATAGGCCTCAGGGTTTTTGTCAAAGTCGGCTTTATCAAATGCCTCTTCCTTGATCGTTCCGTCAATGTCCCACAGCAGTCCGTTAACGGATTTTTCATAGCCGATTTTTGCAACCTTCTCCATGATAGTCCTCAACGATTTCTCGTTGTATCCGACCAGGTAGAAGGTTTCGCCCGGGGCGATGACAGAGCCGAGCCAGGTTTCAAATTTTTTAGAGTCGGGTATATTGATGGAATGAGGGAGGTGACCCGCGCGGAAATCTTCTGCACTGCGGGTATCGACGACCAGGACCGTATCGGCCAGATTGGATGGATCAAACAGATTGGTAGCCATACGAACGCTGGCTTCAAAAGGCTCTGCACCGGCCTTATTCAGGGCAACATTGTATTGAAAGTATTTTGGAACCCAGGGCTGATCGGTTGTAATCATTTTTACAAAATCCTCAATATCCATGTCCTGAAGTGCGGGGTTCTCCCGACGTTCACGACCAATGGTGCTGGAACGATCAGGACTGATGTTTTTGCCGCAAAGTGACCCGGGTCCGTGGGCGGGGTAGACAACGACTTCGTCAGGAAGCGTTAGTATTTTATCCCGGGTGGAGTAGTACAGCATACGCGCAAGTTCCTCCGCCTTTGCTTGTATATTACCCACATTCTCCCGAAGGTCGGGTCGCCCTACATCGCCTACGAAAAGCGTATCGCCGCTGAATAATGCTTGTTCTTTGCCGTTTTCATCAACCGCCAGAACGCATATACTATCGGGCGAATGCCCGGGAGTATTCAGAGCCTCCAGGGTAATGTTTCCCAGGGCGATCTGATCGCCGTGGTCAAACGACTGGTGCGGATATTCGGCTCCCAGTAATTCACTTGCATATATTTTTGCACCGGTAGTGTGGTGGATTTCCAGATGCGAACTCACAAAGTCGGCATGCGGATGCGTTTCGATCACAGCAACTATTTTTGCGTTATTCGCTTCTGCATAATCGTAATACGGCTGTGGATTTCTGGCTGGATCTATTAAAATAATTTCCTTTTCGCTTAAGACTGCATAGGATGCATGTGCAAGTCCCTCATCGTAAAATTGTTCAATTTTCATCGTCTGGAATTATTCGTCAAAGATAGTAAAATGATAAGATTACCATATCCTAACGCGGTCTTTTTCCGGAATGAAGAGCTTGTCGCCTTCCTCAACATCGAAGGCTTCGTACCACTCGTCCATGTTAACCAGCGGACCGATGGTTCTGGCATCGCCAGGCGAATGCGGGTCCGTCAGAATTAATTGTGCGGCGGTTTCCGGACGAACATTCATGCGCCATACCTGGGCCCAGGAGAGGAAGAATCGCTGGTCGGGCGTGAAGCCATCGATCAATTCGTCCGATTGCCCCTGCGGTGTTTTCTTAAAGGCCGCGTAGGCAACTGCCAGTCCGCCCAGGTCGGCCAGGTTTTCTCCTAGCGTTAATTTTCCATTTACATGAATGGTGTCCAGTACGGTGTAGGCATTGTACTGTTGTACCACTTTCTCGGCCAGTTCTTTAAACTGTGAGGCGTCTTCTTCCGTCCACCAGTCTTTCAGGTTTCCGTCGGCCGCATACTGGCGTCCGGAATCGTCAAAACCGTGAATCATTTCGTGTCCGATCACGGCACCGATTCCACCGTAATTGATAGCATCGTCGGCAGTGAAAGCGAAGAATGGAAATTGCAAAATGCCCGCTGGAAAGGCAATTTCGTTGTTTACAGGGCTATAGTAAGCGTTTACTGTTGGTGGCGTCATGCCCCAGCGCGTGCGATCAACTGGTTTTCCAAATTGGTTTGCCATGTCGTCGTAGGCCCACTTATTTGCACGTTTGATGTTTCCGTAGAAATCATTTTCATTGATTTCTAAGCCATCATACGTTTTCCATTTTTCGGTATACCCTATTTTGGGTGTAAAGGCATTCAGTTTTTCAAGCGCACGCTCTTTGGTTTCATCGCTCATCCAGTCGAGGTTGCGGATGCGCTCACCCAGGGTAACCGACAGGTTTTCTACCAGATCTTCCATGCGCTGTTTCGCTTCAGGCGTGAAGTACTGCTCTACATATAACTGTCCGAGCAAATCCCCAATATTCCGGTCGATTAATGCAAAGCTTCGTTGCCAGCGCGGAGTAATAACCTTTTGCCCGGTTAGGATCTGGTTGAAGGCAAAGTTGGCGTCGACAAAATCGCTACTCAAATAGGGAGCGGCATTCTTCAGTATGTTCCATTTAAGGTACACTTTCAAGTCGTCAACCGGACGCTGCGATAATAGTTGCGATACGCTTTTTAAGAAAGCCGGGTTGTTCACCAGTATGGAGTCGGCGCCGGTTACCTTTAGGTCCGGCAGAATTTGTGACCAGTTCAGCGGATTGGTTTCTTTGCTAAGTTCCGTGAGGGAAAATTTATTGTAGGTAGCCTGCGG
>DAIRDA010000283.1:0-2858 GCA_036796375.1 Albibacterium sp. | reverse complement strand
TCAAAAGCTCGTCGTTAAGATAAACGCTTACTGTAATCATAGCTGACGACCCCCTTTTCAGTATCGTAATATCATTCAATGCAAAACTATCGCCTCCAAAAAGCTCGAGGTCTTCAGTACTTACAGATAAAAGCGTTCGCTTTTGAACGGTATACTCCCGGCTTATAAGCGACTTAAGCGCCGGTTCTATACTTTCCTTATTAATACTCGCCAGGAAACCCAGACGCCCCAGATTGATACCGGTGACAGGAATTTCTGAATCGCGAAGAAGATTTACAGCCGATAACATGGTACCGTCGCCGCCTAAACTCAGCATAAATGCAATGTCAGATGGAAGTTCATCCCTATGCGAAAAAGTACGCCGCTCCCCCATCTCCATCTGCTCGGAAAGAAAATCATCAAAAGATTTATATACCCAGGTTTCGATTTCATTCACCTTCAGCAATTGAAAAAGCTGCTCAACATATGGAGTAACGGGCGATTGATACGCCAGACCAAAAAGTGCAATCTTCATGAAACGGGTTTACATGTTAAGATAATTCAGTAGCTGCTCGTACCGGTCGCGACTTGCATCGTTTACACGAACATCATTGAAAGTTGCCTTTACTTCATATTCGTATCGAATAAATGTCGCTACGATCGATGCAATGTCTGTCCTGTTCAATTTCAACGTGATTTCCATACGCGTGGAGTCTGCAAAGCGTTTGACGAACGAGCTCATAATCTGAGCATTGTCTGACTCAACAATCTGCGCTATGTGGGAAAGGGAATTGTCGCGATGATTTACTTCTAAAACAATAATGCCTCCAGGTTCGTCCGATGCAACAAGGGCGGCCATTGCATTTAAGACATCGTGAACCAAGATACTTCCCTTATAATAAAGTTTCTCATCCACTACGGGAAGGATGTCAATTTGATGCAGGTAGAAGATACGCGCTACCTCGTAAAGGTGTTGACTCTGATTGACGAAGATCAGCTCATGAGAGAGAGAGGACACTTTCGGTTGGCCCTCCTCTTTTAGCGCGATCAATACGTCATCCTCGTGCACCAAACCTACAAGCTGATTATAACGGATTAATGGCAACTGCGATATCTTATATTCCCGCATACGACTTATTAGCGTCCGAAGGCTGTCAAAGCTTTTGGCAGGGTAAATTGAATCGGATATAAGCTCCTGTGCGGTCATCGTTCAGTTTTCTATTTATTAATTAAACGATTAAATCAAGCATTAGTTTAGTCGCTCCAAATATTGTTGAAGAACTATATTGAATTCCTCTGGCTGCTCCATCATCGGTGCATGGCCGCACTTGTCGATCCAGTGGAGCTCTGAACCAGGTATCAATTCATGAAACTGCTCAGCCACATCCGGAGGTGTAACACGATCCTGTTTTCCCCAGATAATACACACCGGGATCTTTATTCTTCCTAAATCTTTCGCCATATTATGCCGGATCGCCGACTTCGCCATAGCCAAAATACGAATAACGCGCTCGCGGTTATTCACTGTTTCGAAAACTTCATCCACTAACTCAGGTGTAGCAGTCTTGGCATCATAAAACGTAAAAGCGACTTTTTCCCGGATATAATCGTAATTACCCCGTTTTGGAAATGTCCCTCCAAAAGAATTTTCATAAAGTCCGGAACTCCCAGCCAGGATCAGCGACTTGACATTCTCCTGATTGGCTACTACATACATTAACCCAACATGGCCCCCTAATGAATTCCCAACGATAATAAAGTCCTTAAGCTCCATATGATCAACAAACCGCTTCAGAAATTTCGACAGACTTTTAACACCGGTCGTCAGGATCGGCATATCATATATAGGCATCATCGGAATAATCACCCGGTACTTTTCCTTGAACTTATCCACTACCTCCTTCCAGTTACTCAAAGCACCCATCAAACCATGAAGTAAAACAACAACCTGGCCTTCTCCTTCGTCTATATACTTAAATTCCTGATCTTCTTTTATGGCAAAATCCATTGATTGTTATTAGCTAATTTTTATAAATGTAATAAAATTCAATTAAAAATTTTATTCTTTACGAGCCCGTTAAAACTTCCTTGACAATTTCAGAAATGGTTTTTCCATCTGCCTTTCCCGATAATGCTTTATTAGCCAGACCCATCACCTTTCCCATATCTTTTACGGAAGAAGCGCCGGAGTCAGCAACAATCTGCCTGATCGCTTGTTCGATTTCAGGGCGACTTAACTGTTGGGGCAAATAACTCTCAATGATCACCAGCTCTTCTTTTTCAATATCGTAAAGATCGGGCCGATTTTGCTGCAAATAAATATCCGCCGATTCTTTCCGCTGCTTCACCAAACGCTGAAGCAATTTCAGTTCCGCACTTTCATCGAAGGCACCTGCGTTTTTTTCTGTTTCGGCATTTAATATGGCCGACTTGACCGCCCGCAGGCTTCTCAATCTCGCCTGATCTTTTGCAAGCATTGCCTTTTTAATGTCCTGGTCTATTTGTTCTTTAAGTGCCATCTATTCTTTGTTAAATATAGTTCCATTGGCCTGACTGGCCGGCATAATTATTATTTCGTTAATATTTACGTGAGGCGGTCGCGACGCAACGTACCAGGCAGCGTCGGCAATATCCGATGCTAGTAAAGGGAGGAACCCTTCGTAAACCTGATTTGCCCGTTGTATATCACCTTTAAACCGCACTTCGGAAAATTCCGTATTCGCAGCTCCCGGATGCAGTGCGGTCACCTTAATATGGTAAGGAAGCAGCTCCATCCGCATTGATTTGTTAAGCGCATCCACCGCATGCTTCGTCGCACAGTATACATTCCCGTTCGGATAAACATCCTTCCCCGCAATCGACCCAATGTTAATTACATG
>DAIRDA010000282.1:0-2859 GCA_036796375.1 Albibacterium sp. | reverse complement strand
CTATTTGAAGGCATTTATTCAACAATACAACAATCGTATGATTTCAGACCGGCTGACGATGGACAAAGCGTCCCGCTAGCGATTATTTCGCTTATCGTGCGGCCAGTTCATTATCAATTTCCCGCTGCAGCTTTTTTTCAACCCAGAAAGGCGCGAAAGGAATCAGTGATGCTCCGAAAAAAACAGCCACACGTTTGATGGACCATTTATACTTAATCCAGCAGGCGAACAGGAGGAAAAGATAGGCGATAAACAATACCCCGTGAGCCCAGCCTACATATTTGACACCGAGAGGCCAGTCGGCCAGGTACTTCAAAGGCATGGCGATAAAAAACAGGATGACTGTTGAGATCCCTTCTGCAAAGGCGACCTGCGAAAAACGAATCAAGGTAAGATCTTTCATTCTCAGAACAAATTTTGTCCGAAAATAGGACTTTGCCCTGAGAATGAAGATCTCGATTAGTAAGCTTTACGTGGTTCTGACTATTGATCAGGACTCGTATTCTTCCTTCAACTCCTTGTGTTCATAATCTTCTGCGATCAACCGGTCGATATCCATCCCTTTTTTATCCATTCCGAACTTGTGCAGGATAGTATCGAACATTTGATAGACCACCGGTACGATAATTAGTGTCAGGAATAGCGAACTTAAAAGACCGCCGATAATTACCCACGCCAGTCCGTTTTTCCATTCAGCTCCGGCTCCGGAAGCAAGGGCAATAGGCAACATACCGAAAACCATGGCGATCGTCGTCATCAAGATAGGCCTGAGACGTGCGTGGTTAGCGTTAATAAGGGCTTCCCGGGTCGACTGGCCACGAGCTTTCATCTGGTTGGTAAAGTCGACAAGAAGAATGGCGTTTTTAGCCACAAGTCCGATCAGCATAATCAGACCTAATATGGTAAAGATATTTAAACTGTTATTGGTAAGCGCCAGTGCTAGCAATGACCCGATTACTGATAAGGGAATTGAAAACATAACCACAAACGGATATACAAAACTGTCGTACAAGGCGACCATAATAAAGTATACCATAACGATTGCGATAAGAAGCGCTACTCCGAGCGTCCCAAATCCTTCCGACTGGTTCTCCATGTCACCACCCCAGATATAATTGACGCCAACAGGCTTTTTAAGCTCGTCTAATTCCGTCTGGAAGTCGGCTACGATGCTCCCTGCCGGACGTCCGACGATCTGTCCCTGTACCCTGACTGAGGTGCTCTTGTCTCTTCTCTCCAATTGACTCGGGCCTGACCCTTCCTTTACTTCTGCGAATTGTGAGAGCTGAACCAACATTCCATCCTGATTGGTGAAAAACAGGTTCCTGACATCATCTACATTTCTCCGATCATAATCGTCAAAGCGAATATTAATATCATACTCATATTCTCCCTGTCTGAATTTTCCGTCCGTATTGCCGTTGAAAGCGGTCTGCATGGTCATACCTACGGTTTGCAGATTAAGTCCGAGAGAGGCCATCTTATCGCGATCAACTTCCACCTCTACTTCCGGATTGCCACCTTCTACCGAGAGTTTCGTTCCTGTGGCTCCCTCAATGGTTGCCAGCTTTTCAAGAGCCTGGTTCGCGTAGGCCATCACACTATCAATATCAGAACCAGTCACGATTAATTCTACAGGAGCTCGTTCGGCCATTCCCAAAATACTGATTGGAACGGTTTTGATTTTGACACCCACCAGAACCTTTTCAAGTTGCTGCCGTATTTTAGCAGCATACACATCGGAGGGATCGCGTTGCGTTTTATCAATAAGTTTAACAGTTAATTCCGCCTTATAAGGAGTCGATAGCGTACCCATGCTTTCGCTCGACTGACCGACCATGGTTATGATTGATGTAATTTCGGGTTGTTCCGACAGGAAGGCCTCGGTTTCTAAGGCTATCTGATTGGTTTGTTCGATGGAAGCGTCTTTTGGAAGCTCAAGCTGAACGATGAACTCGCCCCGGTCGCTTTGTGCAAAGAACTCAGTTCCGATAAAGCCGGCCCCTACCAGTCCGCATGAAGATACCAGCAACAACGATACGCTTACAAGCGTGATGGCTTTATGGTCGAGTGCCCAATCGAGAATTTTTGTAATCCATGCGGTAAACTTCTTAAGCTGCCGCTCAAACCACAGAATAAAACGTCCGGTCGGTTTTTCATTCGTAATGTTTTCAAGTTTTCCAAATCGGGACGTCATTAGTGGAACAATCGTGAACGAGACCACCAGACTGAGAAGGGTGGAGATAATGACCACCACACAGAATTCGCGAAGGATATCGGAAACCATACCGGTACTCAATGAGATCGGCAAGAATACAACGACAATAACGAAGGTAATGGAGATTACGGTAAAGCCAATCTCCTTTGCCCCATCGATAGAGGCCCTCACTTTATTCTTACCCATTTCCATATGCCGGTAGATGTTCTCGATCACAACGATTGCGTCATCCACCAGAATACCCACTACGAGGGAAAGCCCAAGAAGCGACATCAGGTTGAGTGTAAAGCCAAGCAGTTCCATGCCGATAAAGGTTGAGATCAGGGATACTGGAATGGCGATCATAACAATGATGGCATTTCGGATGCTGTGTAAGAAAAGGAGCATGATGATCGCCACTAAGATAATCGCGAGAATTAAATCGAATACTACCGCGTTGGCGGATTCCAGGGTATACAACGAACTGTCGCTCGCTACCTCAAGAGATAGGTTAATATCCTGATTTTCTGTTTCAAGTTGCTGCAAAATCGCTCGCACATTTTCGCTGACCGATACGGCATTTGCATCGGAAGTTTTCAGTACCTGGACGGCTATCGCACTTTTGCGATCGACCCGGGCTAGTTTATCGACGTCTTTCTGCG
>DAIRDA010000281.1:0-2864 GCA_036796375.1 Albibacterium sp. | reverse complement strand
TTTATCAACTCCTGCTTTTCATTCCTTTCCTGTTTGCTTGTTCGGTTCAAAAAGGCAGCGTGCAGAATGAAAGCCTGCTGAAATATGTAGACCCCAACATTGGAACGGCACACAGCCGCTGGTTTTTTTATACGCCTGCTGCGGTTCCTTACGGAATGGCGAAGCTTGCGCCCTCTACCAATGCGCATTATGGAAATCCTTCCGGATGGGAGGCGGTGGGATATGATACCCGACATACTTCCATCGAAGGTTTCGTGCATTTTCACGAATGGCAGATCGGGGGCGTAAATATGATGCCGGCAACCGGGGAGCTGAAGACTAAACCCGGCGACCTGGAGCGGCCGGATGAAGGGTACCGCTCGCGCTTCGACCGCGAAAAGGAGCTTGCTGAGCCAGGCTATTATCGCGTATTGCTGGAAGATTATGGAATTACCGCCGAGCTGACCGCCACCAAAAGAGTAGGTATGCATCGGTATACCTTCCCCGAAAGTGCACAATCCAGAATTATCATCGATATCGGAAACGAGCAGGGAGAAAGCGGCAAAGTGAAAAGAGCCTCGGTGAAAATGGTAAGCGATACCCATTTTGAAGGTTTTGTTACGACCTATCCGCAATATGTGAGAAACTACGATCCGGAAGGAGAAGTTTCTATGTATGTATACGGTGAGCTGAGCAAAGCACCCTTGAAGGTCGGCGGGTTTAATAAAGACGGTCTGTTGGAAAACGCTTCGGAAGTAAGCGGAATTGGTGCTGGCTTGAATCTGGAATATCAAACAACCCGGGATGAGGTGATTGAGGTGAAAGTAGGACTATCGTACACCTCCATTGAGAACGCTAAAAATAATCTGATGACCGAAGCGGCGGATCTATCCTTCGACCGGGCCAAAGAACTGGCCCAGGCGGAATGGCAGGAAGAACTGAGCAAACTCTATATTGAAGACGATAACGTAGCGAATAAAACCAAATTTTACACGGGTCTTTATCATGCTTTATTGGGAAGAGGAATAGCGAACGATGTGACGGGTGATTTCCCGAAACACGGAGGAAAAATCGGCCGGCTGAGCACTGACGCTTCCGGAAAACCGATGAACAACTATATGAATACCGATGCGATATGGGGAGCCTTTTGGAATATCACCCAATTATGGGCACTCTCGTACCCTGATAAATACAACGATTACATCAATACGCATCTGGAATTCTACCGGGATCGGGGATGGTTTGCAGATGGGCTAGCCAACGGACAGTTTGTTTCGGGGGTGGGGACTAACTTCGTTGGTCTTGCCATTGCTGCGGGTTATCAGTTGGGTTTCCGGGATTACGACGTTGATCTGGCTTATCAGGCTGTGAAAGCGAACGAAATGGGCTGGAAGGGACGTTTTCCGGGTTCGGGTAAAATGGACCTGAAATCTTTTCTGGATAGGGGCTATGTTCCTCATATCGAAGCCAATGAGACCCATGAGTCGGGTTCTAATTTCTCCGCATCGCATACCCTGGAATACAGCTTCTCGACCTTCGCCGCCGCGCAAATGGCAAAGTCGTTGAACAAGGAAGAGGATTATCGGGAGCTGATCAACTATTCGAAAGGGTGGGAGCTGCTTTTCGAACCCAACGCCAAACTCATTCAACCGAAAGACAGTGAAGGAAAATTCATTGATAAGTTTGACCCCTATCAGCCCTGGAGGGGCTTTCAGGAAGGAAACGCCATGCAATACACCTTTTATGTTCCGCACAACCCGGCGGGCTTGATTTCAAAAATCGGCGAGAACGAATTTAATACCCGCCTGAACGGAATCTTCGAAACCGCTCAGAAAACGGGTTTTGGCGGCGGTAAAGAAATCGATGCCTTTGCCGGCGTGAATTCCATTTACAACCATGGCAATCAGCCAAGCCTTCATATCAGCTGGTTGTTTAATTTTTCGGGCAAGCCGTATCTGACCCAGCGCTGGACCCGCGCCATTCTGGATGAATTTTATGGGGTGGAGAGTATTCATGGTTACGGTTACGGGCAGGACGAAGATCAGGGACAATTGGGTTCGTGGTATGTGATGGCCTCGTTGGGATTGTTCGATGTGAAGGGTCTGACCGATATCCGTCCGATCATCCAATTTGGAAGTCCGCTTTTTGAAAAGGCTCATATTACCCTTGGCAACGGAAAGAAACTGGAGATTGAGACCGTAAACAATTCGGCAAAGGCCGTCTATGTGCAATCGGCTACCTTCAACGGCAAGCCGCTCGAAAACTGCTGGATGTATCGGGATGAATTAATGAAGGGTGGTAAATTGCTATTCGTGATGGGAGAGGAGCCCAACGAAGCCTGGGGCGTGGATAACCGGCCGCCTTCGGCACAGTAGAACTTCGCTTTGATCTATCAGCGATTTAACTGCCTTGGGATGAATCGATGGCATACTTGGATTCCCACCATGCTTTCGCGTTGAGCAGTCCGTTTTTCGCTTTCATTCGGTCGCTTAAAAATCTAAACGCTTTTTTTCATTTATTCGTTGAACAAACAGCGACAACGACAGATGAAACTTGAAGCAATAGACGTTCGCGTTCCGGATCGACCAGACAAAATCAGGGCCGTTCAAAACGCCATGGATGTATTGAACCGGAAATGGACGATCAATATTTTATCGTCGATATTCTATTATCGATCGCGTCGGTTTATGGATTTGAAAAAGGATATTGATGGAATATCCAACAAGCAATTGAGCAAAGAGCTTAAGATACTGGAATCGGACGATCTTGTAACGCGAACGATGGTCGAAAAACACCCCTGGTATGAACTGACCGAACGCGGTCAGCTGCTCAAACCTGTCATCGAGCAGCTGAGAGAATGGGGTGGGCGGATGATGCTTTAGATG
>DAIRDA010000280.1:0-2867 GCA_036796375.1 Albibacterium sp. | reverse complement strand
TGATGCTAATTTCTTTCGTTCTGCTACGGATGCTGTAGGCAGTGAGGCCTAACAAACCAAGGCAAGTAATGAACAGCGTCAGTAGCGAGAAAATGGTAGTCAGTTTACTGAACTGTCGTTCGGTTTTATACTGCTGATCAAACAATTGATCCAAAAAATGATATTCCAACGGATAGCCAGGTAATTTCTCGTTCCATATACCTTCCACCTGGGTTATGGTGTTTTGCAAATCTGATTCTCTTAGTTTCAGCGAATAGTAGGCAGGGTCTTGCTGATAGTGGTGCAACATCGGGAGGATGGCTTCTTTCATGGAAAGCTGGTGGTAATCTTCCATCACACCGACAATGGTAACGGCCGCCCCTATCTGTAGCTTCTGACCAACAGCCGCGGCGGCGCTATCAAAACCGAAAAGTCGTGCAGCCGATTCATTGATGATAACCTCATCTTTGTTTAAACTCTCCTTCCGGAAGTTGTTTCCTGCTAATAATTTTATTTCCATGGTGGGAACAAAATCAGCGTCGATTCCGTAGCGATAAAAGTTATGGCCTAAGCCGATATCGCTGCCATAGCGACTGATACCGGTCGACGAGCCGATCTGGTTTTGGCTTACCCCCGGAAGTGCGCCGGATGCGGATACACGTTCAACTCCAGGCAATTGTTCAAAGGCGTCTCTGAGTGCGCTTAATTGTGCCGCGCTAAAGGAGCTCTCCCCACTTAAGGGCGCTTTCAGTACCAGCACCTGCGAGGTATTCAGTCCCAGATCTTGCTGTTGCACAAAGCGGAGCTGCTGATAAATGATCAGCGATGCCGGCAAAACTACCAGTGCGGTAGTAAACTGGGCTACCACGAGCACTTTTCTTAAAAAAATGTTTTGCACAGAGCCTGTTGAGCTTCGCTGAAGAACACGAATTGGTTTGATCGCTGAGAGGCTGATGGCTGGGTAAAGGCCCGAAAGCAAGCAATTAAAAAGCAGTAAGAACACACAGGTGAACCAAAAAGAAACGGATGAAAATAGATCCACATCGCCCGGGCGATCGAGCAGCTGGAAATAAAAAGGCAAGCTAAACAAAACCAGCAGCAGTGCGATAGCAAGAGCGGCAACATTCACCAGAATGCTTTCGGCCAGAAACTGGAAAAACAGCTGCTTCCTTGACGATCCCAGAAGCTTTCGAACACCCGACTCTTTCATCCGCCTGGAAGACCGGGCAGTGGTTAGGTTGATATAGTTGATGGAACCGACCACCAAAATGAAAAGGGCTGCAACCAGCATAAAATTAACCGACCTGGCACTTCCATTCGCTTCCGGCTCATAGCTCTTCTGCGAGTGAAGGTGGATACTTTTGATCGGCTCGGCGGTATAGACGTTTTTACCGTTGCTCCGATCAGCGAAGATTTTTTTGCTGAGTGCCAAGAGGTCCTGATTAAACTGACCCAGCTTTATGCCCCGATCTAATTGCAAATACGTATAGTTATTGTTTCCGTTCCAGCTGGTCATATCCCACCCCATCGCACTAAGCGAAGAAAAGGAAATAAGCATATCAACCTTGAGGTGAGTATTCGCTGGGGAGTCTTCCATTACACCAGCTACCTTATACAGCTGCTCACCAATTTGAATACTTTCGCCCATAGGGTCGTTTGCACCAAATACCCGTTTCGCCTGCGATTCAGTCAGAACCATCTGCATCGGCACTTCCAGCGCGGTCTTTTTATCGCCCAGCAGCATTTTATAGGTAAAAATGTTGAAGAAAGAAGGATCGGCCGCATAGGTTTTTTCAATACGATAAAACTGCTCTCCGTGCTTCATCACGTTCAGGCCGTCCATATTCTGCACCCTCACATAATCGACCACACCCGCAAGTTCGTTCTTAACGGTGGAGCCTATCAGCGGATGAGTTTCGCAGTCGGTAGTGATATAATTCGAACCCTCATAAAGATCATAGGTAAGCCGATAGATGTCGTCCGCCTTTTCATGTGTCGATTCATAGCTATACTCGAAACTGACAAAATGAAAAATAACCAAAAACACGGCGGTCGCGACCGCTAAGCCCACGATATTAATCGCGGTGTAAAAGGTATCATGTCGGAGAGCCCTCCAGGCAACTTTGAAATGGTTCAAAAACATAGCAAATTGAGTGTTCGTTCGATTAAACATTCCAATATTGCGGCCAAAGCAAAAAGAGGCAAACGGAGGTTATGATGCCCTATCCTATCCAAAGCAACTGTTCGAAAATGCATCGGGAATGTACGATAACGGACAAAATCGTCTCCATTTTGAAAGTCGCGGACATCGCTTTTTTTGACACCTTTAAGCATTACCTAAGTTAAAAATATTTCTTTATCATTACAGAATGATACAGGATAGTACAGGATGGATCCGCCAAATAATAAACCCAACTTTATTAGCGCCTATAAACCTCCTTCACGCTATGTTAAGTTATACAACATCGCACTGTTCTTGCTATCATTAATTCAGTCGTTAAACTTAAAGCTATGAGCCCTGCAGTCGGACTAACAATCGCTACCATCGTTAACTCTATATTATTAGTGACAATCATCGTCCTGATTGTGCGGTATCTCAGAAACAATAGTAAGAGATCTCAAGGTAAAAAGATGTAAGAATCTTTGATTTGTTTCTAGTACCGTAATTGCGGGTGGAAATTCTAATGAACATCACCATGATTAAAATCAAACTCCTTTTGCTATGTACCCTTTTGTCCATTCTCTCATGCAACCTGGCAACAGAGACCGATACAGACACAATAGATATCGTCGCCGGTACTTCCAACATCTCAGGAAGAATAAGCAGTCCTGTTGCTCAAAAGAAGGATAGCATCATCGTGACTATTTTTGTTCGACATCCAATTTCA
>DAIRDA010000279.1:0-2867 GCA_036796375.1 Albibacterium sp. | reverse complement strand
CGCGCAATAGGCAATGTAGGGATTAAGCTTGCCGTCGGATTGGGGCGGCGTGCAAACCACAATTTCTTTACATCCGGCAATTCGGGCGGGAACGGCCAGCATCAGGAGCGTACTGGGAAGAACTGCCGAACCGCCGGGTATGTAAATGCCGACACGCTCAATGGGGCGGCTTTCCCGCCAGCAAGTCACGCCGGGAGTAGTTTCCACGCGCTTTTCTTTTTTCAATTGGGCCTGATGAAATTTAAAGATGTTATTAAAGGCAATTTCGAGCGCGCGTTTTTCATGGCGGCTCACAAGCGATGCCTGGCGGGTAATTTCATCTTCATTAATAGCGATGCGCTCCAGGTCGACGTTTTCGAATTTCCGGGCGTAGGCTAATAATGCCTGATCGCCGTTTTGCCTTACGTTGTCTATAATTTGCTGTACTTGAAACTCAATTTCCTTATTTGCATCGACATTTCGGACGGTAAGGCGTTGAATATCGGAAGCACTCAGCTCTTCGTAACGATAATTAGCTAACATGTTTCTTTTTCTGCTTACATGATGATTTTTTCGATCGGCATTACCACGATTCCCTGGGCGCCGAACGATTTAAGCTGATTGATTTTCTCCCAGAAGTCTTGCTCGGAGATAACCGTGTGAACGGCAACCCAGCCTTCTTCTGCCAGCGGAATAACTGTCGGACTTTTTACGCCGGGCAGGAGCTCAAGAATGTTCGTTAAGTTTTGTTTTTCGACGTTCAGAACAACATACTTGGTTTCATTGGCTTTCAGAACGGACTGGATGCGCTGCAGGAGTTCGGTTACCATCGGATTCTCCTGGATATTCTTCTTCCCTATCAGGATAGCCTGCGATGACAATACATCGGCAAAGGGTTCAAGTCCATTGCTTTTCAATGTACCGCCGGTGGATACGATATCACAGATGGCATCGCTTAAGCCCAAACCCGGGGATATCTCTACTGAGCCGGAAATGGTGCGTATGTCGGCGGTAATTTGGTGGCTGCGCAGAAACTTATCGAGAATGACTGGGTAAGACGTGGCAATTGATTTGCCATTCAGCTCCTGAAGGCTTTCAAAAGGTTTTCCCTTTTGCGTCGCTATTTTAAGCGTACATTTTCCAAAACCCAGGGCCTGCAAATATTCTACATCAACTTCCTTTTCCTGAATGACGTTTTCGCCGACAATGCCTAAATCGGCAATGCCATCCTGAACGTATTCGGGTATATCATCGTCACGAAGGAAAAGTATTTCAAGAGGGAAATTACTGACGGAAGTAATCAGGGAACTTTTATAATTCTCAAAGTTGAGTCCGCAATTTTTTAGAAGGGCTACAGATTTTTCGTTTAGACGGCCAGATTTCTGTATGGCAATTTTTAATGCTTTCAAAAGATAAATTATTAATACAATAAAACATTGGGTTTTCGCTCCGCAATTTGAACACTAAGATATATCGCCACAATGGCGATGGAAGTGTAAATGATGTATGCGTGCGAAATTCATGATGTCTGATCGTTTAATAGCATTAAGCTTGCAAATATAGTGGCAATCTAATGAAATGCAAGTGAAAATCAAAAAGATTTCAATAATATGTTGAAGAAGTTTAAATTATGCAGGCTGCTTCGCCCATTTTTCCATTACTATTATTGGTTAGCTTTTTATTCACGAAATACTGTAATTTGGCGGAGTAAAACATTTTTTCAGGAACATGATTGAAGAATTTAAAGAAGCTCTGCAACGCGAAAATGAGGGCGCATCCTCAGATAGCGAAGTTCAGTATACCAATAACCCGGTTCTAGACCCTCCGGCGATTGAAAAGACATATTTATCGTCTATCATACAGCATATTCAAAAGGATACATCCTTTTTCTTTCACGACGGGCACGCAACCGTAGAAATCAAGGTGGTAAGCGACGATATTATTCGGGTGCGGATGGCTCCCAATTCAACTTTCCTGGCGGACTTTTCATACGCAGTAAGCCAGCCCGACCAGCAGGTTGATTTTTTTCGACTTGAGGAAGATGAGCAGAGCTTTCAGGTAAAGACGAGCTCGGTTACCTGTGTACTTCGCAAACGCGATTTTCTTATCTCTTTTTTGAGCGCATCCGGTAAATGTATGAGTGAAGATGATGCACCCATGCATTGGGAAGAAAATGCTGATTTCGGTGGATTTTATGTCTACTGCAGTAAAAAGGCTTTAAGCGACGAGGGGTATTTCGGACTTGGCGATAAACCGAGTAATCTGAATTTGAGGGGAAGGCGCCTTGTGAACTGGAATTCAGACACGTATTCTTTTTCCTTGAACCAGGACCCTCTGTACAAAAGTATTCCCTTCTACATTGGCTTGCACCAGGGTGAATCGTACGGGATATTTTTTGATAATACATTTAAGACTTATTTCGATTTTGCTGCTGAAGATCCGAACCGGACGAGTTTTTGGTCGGAAGGAGGGGAGCTTCAATATTATTACATTCACGGCCCTCAAATGATGGATGTTGTGCAACGCTATCATACCCTGACTGGAACACATAGTTTGCCGCCAACATGGGCGCTGGGCTATCATCAGTGCCGCTGGAGCTATTATCCGGAAAGTAAACTGAAGAGTTTGGCCCATGAGTTCCGCAGCCGTAAAATTCCTTGCGATGCCTTGTATCTGGATATCGACTATATGGAAGGATACCGCTGCTTTACCTGGAACAGAAACTATTTTCCTGATCCGAAGAAAATGATACGCGATCTGGCTCAGGATGGCTTTAAGACGGTTGTTATGATTGATCCGGGAATTAAGGTAGATGAGAATTATTGGGTGTTTAAAGAGGGTAAAAAGAATAATTACTTCTGCCGTCGTGGCGATGATTATTTCATGGA
>DAIRDA010000278.1:0-2868 GCA_036796375.1 Albibacterium sp. | reverse complement strand
AGCCAAGGCGCTCGATGGTTTTACTCCTGATTCCTGGCGGGGAGAAGCGCCAATAATTTTTCCTGATCTGACAGCGTTAATTTCCACTGCATCCAGTTTTTTAAAACCATTTGGTGCTGGTTCGTCTTTCGCCCGGTTGATTGCGGCTACCTGGGCATTTCGGTCGAGGAAGGGGGGCATTGTTTCCCTGCCCCGCTGGAAAGGCCGGAATACGGATGTGAGGTCGCCGGTTATTGCCCTGCGCCAGCTGCTGATATTTTCTTCCGTAATGGGCTTTCCAGTTTTATGAGACAGAAAGTGTTCCATGAACTGTATGGTGGATGTGATATCACATACTTCGGAATTTACCCATCCGCCCTTTGTCCAGGGCGACGCGACGATAAGCGGTACGCGGTACCCCAAGCCTACGGGGCCTTCGGTAGCATATTGTTCTTCGACGCCATCAGCTATTTCTTGCTCCCGGGTGACATATTCGCTGCTATAATCGAGATCGGGCGATGTTCGTCCCGTATCTGGATCGCCCGGTTTGGGTGCCACGAATGGAGGAATATGATCGAAATAGCCGTCGTTTTCGTCGTAGTTCAGAATAAAAATGGTTTTCTTCCAAACCTCCGGATTTTCGGTCAGTATATTTAGGATTTCGGAAACATACCACGCGCCATACATCGGGGCACTCGGGTGATCAGAGAAATTCTGCGGAGCACAAAGCCATGAGACGGCAGGAAGCTGTCCATTCCTGGTATCCTGACGGAATTGGTATAAAACGTCGCCCTTCGGTACGGTTATCTGAGAGCCGTCAAAGTCGATCTCCTGGGTTTCGTGGTAATGTGGGTCGCCCTCGTTGGTTTGAAAGGCTCGTTGGTGCAAGGATTTGCTGTGCTGACTAAGCTGGTCAAACATTGAGTGCTACAACGTTTCAGGAGATTATGACTTCATACTGAAAGTATATGCGAGGGATATGAAACATTATCAGGATTTTGTTTTCAATAAACTGGGCTCCGTTGAAAGTATAGGGAGTACACATAGTACCTTCGTAATGGCCGAAATAAAAAATACGCATAACATTAGCTTTTAACGGTTGAGGGGCCTTCCTTAATCGGGCATTAACATTACCTTTGTAAGGTGAAAACGACTGAAAAAATTATTGACCTGCTTGATAAGCACCATCTTAAAAAGACCGGCCCGAGGATAAGCGTTCTTTCGGTTCTGAATTCAAGGGATGTTGCCACGTCGCAACCCGACCTGGAACAAATGCTTGGCAAAGAAATAGACCGGGTAACGCTCTACAGAACGTTGAACACCTTTGAGAAGAGTGGGATCATTCATAAAATTTTAGATTTGAACGGTACGTCTAATTATGCATTATGTTCTCCTTTGTGCACCAGCGAAAAACATACGGATGAACATGTTCATTTTAATTGCACGGTTTGTCTGAATATTTACTGCATGGATCATATTCATATTCCGGCAGTGGCCGTTCCGAAGGGATACCACGCTAGCAGTAAGAATCTGATCATTTATGGAACATGTGAGAGCTGCAACAGTAAAGGGAAGGACTAAGCATATCGTCTGCTTATAAAAAAGCGGTACAGAACCTAATCCATACCGCTTGAACTAAACATAAAACATAAATTCTTAATGGTGGTGGCCTTCTTCAGCATGGATTTCAAACGTAAGTTCTAATACGTTTTCACCCTCAAACTTGCTATCAGTCTGCCAGTCGGAACGGGTGATTTTCTCTTTCTCACCCGCTTTTAGCTTCCTGATTTTGTACGTCACTGTTTTGGTTGCACCTTCGTTGGAATGTCCAATGATAAAATAGCTGAGAATACCGGTGGTTTCAAGTGCTCCTGCAACATCCGTTCCATCAGCGTATTTCTTTTCGCGGGCTTGAAATATAGCGCCGCTTTCATCTTCCGTAGCTGCATTCAGGATGAAATTACCGCCCGTTAAGAATGCTTTGTAATTGGCTGCGACAGATTTACTGGCAATATAATCATTCTGAACTTCTTTTCCTGTGTGATCCCATGCTTTTAATTCTAATTTGTAAACGGCATCGGCTTCCAGGTGAAGGTGACCTCCGGAGGTAGCTTTTCCATTTTCGTCAAATTTGATGGTAACCGATTCGCCTTCTGTACCACCGTCCAGTCCGTGAAAATGATCGCCATGGGCGCTGACATCATCGCCGCTCACTTCGGTCAGGATGATTTCAGAACGTTGAATCCCTTCTTTCACCGGCAACTTGTCGTCGTCTTTGCTACAAGCGGTTACGAATAATAATAAGCCTGCCAATCCTGCAAGCATTCCTAATGTACTTCTGTTTTTCATGTTGAAATTGATTTGGTTAAATAAAATTGTTGTGTGTGATAATCGCCTGGATCTGCATCAGTGGGTATGCTAATTCCTTATTCGGCCCTAAAGGTTTTTAATCCGGCAGGGATGGGGTAGCTTTGAATCAGCAGGAAGGGTTTTGACTGTACAGAGAAGCGTTATGAAAAAGGAGTCGGATAAGTATCCGTTAAACGAAAGAACAGGGAGGGCCCCTGTTAATAAAATGCTGTATATCGGAGGGATACCAGTTTGTAACGACAGGGATTAAGATTGGATCATTCTGAGACGGGAACAGGACAAAGGAAATGCCTGCGCTGGCAGCGACCATTTCATTTTCATGATGGGCAACATACGCACAGATCTTACAGTCGCTAGTCTCAGGGCCGTTCTTTTCGCCATCGGCAGAAACCGTCTCCATCAGGTTTGCGTGCGAGTGTGTGGCTTCTACCACGAAAATAGAAACATAAAAAACAGCCAGCAGGCATAGCAATAACCGGCTGAATGTACTTAATAAATATTTTATGTTCTCTTTCACAA
>DAIRDA010000277.1:0-2869 GCA_036796375.1 Albibacterium sp. | reverse complement strand
ATGAATTTAGCCCAGGCGAAAGGATTTAAAAGTGGATTGGCGTAGCGCTGATTGATGTTACGGTTGGTCATATTCATATGACTACTGACTGCATTATAGTTCTGGATTTCGTTGGCACTTCGAGGTGTTTCCCGTGCCAAAGCCATAAGACTTTCATGGCTGAGATTACGTTTAGCCAGCAAATAATTATCGTCGGCAACTTCCAGCGCAAGAAATGCTAAATTAAACTCCTCTACACTCGCCCAGGGCAGAACGACCACAGCAGGTAAATTAGTTACACTCGCCTTCATTTGAATGATACCGGTATATCGGCTATCCTCTGATTTCGGAATGACTACTTGGGTTGTCCTGTATCCGATTGCCGAGAACTCGATGGTGTCTAACTCCCGGGCTACAAATGAAAAATATCCTTGATGATTTGACGCGAAGAATTGATTTTTATAAGAAATATTCTTGATCGAGACAAAAGGAACCACCACGGAGGATGAATCTGCATTTTGAATTATCCCGGTAAACTGGACGAGCTTGTTGGAATTAGTCTCTTGCGCAACCAGGCTATTCGCCGAAAGGCAAAGCACCAGAAACAGCAAAAAGGATTTCAAAAAGTTCATTCTCAAAAATAGGTGATTCAAAGAGATTCCGCAGTTAAAAAATGTTAAATCTAATGGGCGGGGGGGACCGCAGCTGTCTGTGGATTCGGGAAGTCAGTAAGATTGATAGCCTCTACGGCACTTACTTCAGGAACCGCCTTCATGATGGCCTGCTCTAAGCCCGCTTTGAAAGTCATGATGCTCATGGAGCAGGAGGCGCAGGCTCCAATTAAACGTAGTTTAACTATATTATCAAATGTAATCTCTTCCACAACAACGTTTCCACCATCGGCTTCCAAAAAGGGCCTCATGGTATCAAGCGCCTGTTCTACTCTTTCCTTAATATCCATAACCAACATTTCTAATTGTAAAGATACAAAAAATATTCTCCTCTATAAAAGACCTAAGACGGCTGGAAACTCTCCTGGTTTAGAATAGAGAGCTGCTGCGCAACCCTGCTAGCCATATCCATAAATGCGGCTCCCTCCAGCGAATCTTCGTCCATCACGGCAGGCATGCCATTGTCGCCTGAATCACTTATGCTTTTTACCAGCGGAATCTGGGCTAAAAGCGGTGCTCCGAACCGTTCTGCCAAATAAGCACCGCCACCCTGACCAAAGATATAGTACTTGTTATCGGGGAGCTCAGCTGGTGTAAAGTAAGACATGTTTTCTACGATACCTATCAGTGGAATATTGATCGAGTCCATCAGAAACATCCCGATTCCTTTTGTCGCATCTGCCACGGCAACGTTTTGAGGAGTACACACCACGACAGCGCCGGTGATGGGATATCCCTGTGCAATGGTAATGTGAATATCGCCCGTTCCAGGGGGAAGGTCAACAATCAGGTAATCTAACTCGCCCCATTCAGCATCGTTGAACAATTGCTTAACTGCCGAGCTTGCCATGGGTCCGCGCCAGGGAACGGGCTGATTCGGATCGGTAAAAAAGCCAATAGAAAGCATTTTCAGTCCCCATTTTTCAATGGGAAGTATTTTCGTCTTTCCATCGGCCCCCTGAACGCTTCCAGGCTTCTCGCCCTCAAGCCCGAACATGATGGGAAGCGACGGCCCGTAGATATCAGCATCAATCAGGCCTGTTTTGGCGCCTTGCATGCTTAAACCAAGAGCAAGATTGCAGGCCACAGTTGATTTACCTACTCCTCCTTTTCCGGAGGAAACCAGGATGATATGTTTAATATTGGGTAACTGACTATTTTTAGGCGCAATGACCCGGGAGGTCATGTTAATATTCACGACAATGTCTTTGGAAACAAAGTGAGTAATAGCATTGCGGCAAGCCCGTTCGAGATGGTCCTTCATCGGACAGGCCGGCGTTGTAAGTTCGACACTAAAACTAAGACTGTCAGGAGTGATGACAATGTCTTTAATCATATTGAGCGTAACCAGGTCTTTCTTGAAATCAGGATCCTCTACATGGCTCAGCGCCTTTAATACTTCTTCTTTGGTAATCATTTGAACTGGTATTTCGTAATATTTTCAAATTTAATAATTAAGCCTCAGAATCTTGAAAAACAAAGGATTTTATGGATATTTACGGAAACATTCTACATTGAAAGTACATTTCAGTGATAATCTGACAAAATTTGGAGCGCCTCAAATCATACCTTAAAAGTATACCCAAGAAGTACCTGATCATAATCGGTGTATTCGCCGGAGTTTTTTTATTACTTCTCGTTATAGGCTCCATAGTGGTTATTAATAAAAGGGAGCCACTGCTTGCGAAGGCTATTGAAAGAGCTAAAGTGAAGATGGACGAGGAATATCAGATTGACCTCCATATTGAAAAGGCTTATTTTTCGGGGCTTACGGAAGTTACGCTTGAACATGTGAGCATAATCCCTCAGGAGCGCGAGCAACTCGCCGCAATCGAGCATTTAACGGTAAGTGTGAAAATTTTTCCGTTGCTTTCAGGCAAGGTGAAAATTGCGGATCTTGGATTAAAAAATGCTTCACTTTCATTCGTGAAAAAGGATAGTTTGAGCAATTACGATTTCTTTTTCCGCTCAAAAGATTCAACAGAGACCAGCGATTCCACGGAGCCCCTTAATTTGGCAAAGATCGCGGACCGGATGGTTCATCAGGTGCTGTATAAGATTCCGGATAATATGGAACTGAGGGGTTTCGATATCAGCTATAAAGACGACAGCCTATCGCAACGCCTGAACGTTCCACAGGCCGACATCGACAATGGCGATCTTGAGTCGACCATCATCGTCAATGACGGACAATCCACCTGGTATCTGAACGGAGAACT
>DAIRDA010000276.1:1413-2876 GCA_036796375.1 Albibacterium sp. | reverse complement strand
GAACATGAGGTCACAAACGCCCAATACGCCCGATTTGTACAGGCGACCGGCTATCAAACCGTCGCGGAACGTTCGCTGAATCCGGCCGATTTTCCCGATGTGCCGCGCGATCTGCTGGTACCCGGCTCCGCCGTATTCAGTCCCCCGCCCGCTGAGGTTGATCTGACAGAATATACCCAATGGTGGAAGTATGTACCGGGTGCAAACTGGCGTCATCCGGAAGGACCGGGAAGCAACATCGAGGGCAGAGAGAGCCAACCCGTGGTGCATATCGCTTACGAAGATGCTGCGGCTTACGCTCAGTGGGCGGGTAAGCGGCTCCCCACCGAAGCTGAATGGGAATACGCGGCGCGCGCCCGGCACGAGGATATGAAATACTATTGGGGAAATGTGATGAAACCCGGTGGGAAATGGGCGGCCAATGTGTATCAGGGTAATTTTCCTGTCAGGGACCTTGCTGAAGACGGTTACAACCGCGCTGCTCCCGTGAAATCATTCCCCGCCAACCCGCTTGGCTTGTACGATATGGACGGAAATGTCTGGGAGTGGTGCGCTGATTATTACCGGCCAGACTATTATAAAAATGCCCCGGCAAGTAACCCGAAGGGGCCTTCCGATAGTTTTGATCCTGCAGAACCAGGCATGGTGAAGCGCGTTCAGCGGGGCGGATCTTTTCTTTGCAACGATCAATATTGCGAACGATATATTGCAGGAAGTCGTGGGAAAGGGGAAATCAGCAGTGCCAGCAATAATCTGGGCTTTCGATGTGTGAGCGACGAGGCACCTCCCCAGGTAAAGTCTGCACCGCCCGAGGGTTAGGCGTTAAACAGATCAGGGGCTGAAGCGGTGGCTGATCTTTTCCTGACTGATCGGATCGTACCCGCTCAGCTCGATATACTTTACGTTGGGGTTGAACCGACTTCCGCCGTCTATGCGTACGAAAATCCGGTTGAGCACTATCTCCTTATCACCGATCCGGGCAAAGGCAGCGTATCGATCCAGCTTTTTACTATGCTTCACAATGACCGGAATTTTTTTGTACGCTTGTATACGAATTTCAAATTTGCCATCGGCAACCTTTTCATGGTGAACGCCATAGGCCATTTTTCGCTGAATAAAGGATAGGCTGGAACGCTCGCCCCCATCCTCGTACATAATCCAGTGGGTGTTTACCGGACTGCTCTCATCGATTTTCCCATCCTTCAGGTTCAGTGAATACACCACCGTATTGCTGTTGGGGTCGCGCTGTAGATAGAAAAGCTGATTTTCCTCTTTGGGCACAGGAAGTTTTTCTTTCTGCGCGAGGCCATCTTCAGCACAGAAAAGTAAAATCAGCGAAACAACCCCTGCAATCCATCGTATCATCTTCATTCCTAGGTTAAGCGCAGTTGCATCTGCTCGCGCACGTTATGATATACCTGAACCGGTTTCAGCGACCGCCAGTTGAGCTGGTCGAGTTTCCC
>DAIRDA010000276.1:0-1313 GCA_036796375.1 Albibacterium sp. | reverse complement strand
AGCTCAATGATGGTATATCCCACTTCATAATCCGTAAACAAAATCTTCAGGTACAACGTGTCTGAACCGAAATGATCCCACTGCGGATGCAGCAAAAAATTATAGATCTGTTTGTCGTATTCAAACTCACTGTATTCCTGATTATAGAACGGAGACAACTCGTCTTCCGAAGCAATATAATCGTCCCGCCAACGATAAAATGGTTCAATCTCGTGCATAGTTATAGCATTAAAAAGCGATATGCTTGTCTTAAAAATAATACAAAAAAATCTATCCGAAGCAAATTGTCTTTTTATTTGTTCTTTTCTTTAAATATTGTTAAACTACAAAGAGAAAAGCTATTTTTGTCTGATTAATTTCTATGCAAGATTCTACCAAAAGGAACTTATTATTTGCCTTTGCTTATGCGGCGGTGCTGGCTCTAGGTATTCTTTTAGGTCAGAATTATGCAGACGAAAATCAGTCGATCGGCAACAATAGCTTTATTCCTATTGGTTTAACAGATAAAACCGGAAAAGTTCAAAAAACTCTTCAATTAATTCAGGAAAGATACGTCGATAAAGTGGGTTTGGATACCCTGCAAGACGTCGCAATCTCCGAAATTTTAAACCGCCTTGATCCCCATTCTTCCTACTATCCTCCGCGCAATGCGAAAGCCATGCAGGAAACCCTTTCCGGCAGCTTCGACGGCATTGGTATCGAGTATTTCAATATCAATGATACGCTCCTGGTCACCAGCGTCGTTCCGAACGGCCCAGCCTCCAAAGCAGGACTACTTCGGGGTGATAAACTTATCTGGATTAACGATTCACTGATTGCAGGGGTCAACCGCAGTGCAGAAGAGATCTCCGACATGGTCAGAGGCAAACGCGGGTCCACCGTCAATATCTGGGTGAGCCGCCAGGGCAAGGAAATCGAAGAACCTCTGAAGGTCCGGCGCGATCAGATTCTTGTATCCACCATCGATGTGGCCTATATCATCCGTCCGCAAACCGCCTATGTCCGTATCCGTCGCTTTGGCGAACGCACGGCCGATGAATTCCGGGAGGCACTGGAAAGTCTGGGAACCAATAACTTTAACAAATTAATTCTGGATCTGCGTGAAAATGGCGGCGGCTACTTCTATGCCGGGCTCGCCGTGGCCGATGAGTTCTTTCCGGCCGATCAGCTATTGGTATACACCGATGGCGTAAATGAGGAGCGTACCGATTATTTTTCAACCGCTGAGGGCCTTTATCAGAAAGGCGATCTGATTGTACTGATTGATGAAAACTCTGCCTCGTCGAGCGAAATTATCGCCGGCGCCGTTCAGG
>DAIRDA010000275.1:0-2890 GCA_036796375.1 Albibacterium sp. | reverse complement strand
GTAGAATCTTTGACAATCATCTTGCTTTTAAACAGTATTTCCCGTAAACTGTCGAGGTGCTGGCTGACAATAATCTGCTGATCGATTAGCTTTTTAAACGATTCCTCGGTGTTCGCATTCAGGTCATAAAATTCCGACTTAATCCGGATAAAGGCACCTACCTCGCGGATGGCTTCTGAAAGTTCCTGCTGTGCAAGGCGGTATGGCATAAATTGTGTCAGCGACAGGCTTAGACCGGTATACCAGAAGGCGCCCAATGTCACAAAGAGGGAATACTCAAGGGCGGTTTGATTGCCCTGTGGCTCCTGCATATTCAGGAAGATCATAAGCATGGCAGAGGTGCCTACCGCAGCCGCACGGGTTCCCCATGCCGCAAACATCGAGAATACGAAGCAAAGGGTTACCAGCTCAATGGCAAACCAGAGCGGGTTATGATTAATAAACTGCGTTAGAAAAGTGGCAAGGAAAATAAGTACCAGGGAAGCAAGTAACGCGTTCCTGCGATGAGCTATGGGTCCGGGAGTATCCGGGATACTTGAAATCAGTGCTCCGAGCGATATCGCTATCCCCACAGAAAGGTCTCCCAGATAGAAACCTGCCAACGCAGGAATCAGGGCGCCTAGAGACACCCTTAACCCGTTTGCGAAGTGCTGGCTATAGAAAAAATGCAGGATTTCCTTTGTGTTCACCATGTTCCGTCAACAAAAAGCTAAGCTATCAAAATTTTCAGCTCAGTCAAACCATTATGCCCCGACTGAGCTAAAAATCTGCTGCTTTAGAGAGCGACTACCGTCGACTCAATGTTGCCTCTTGTTGCTTTGGAATAAGGGCAGGCGCGGTTTGCTTTTTCAGCAAGCTTCTGAGCCTCTTCGATATGAATGCCGGGAATGTGAACGTCGAGCTCAGCCGAAAGGGCAAAGGCATTGCCATCCTTGTTGAACGACACGCGCACCGTTACTTCCGCTTCTGTGACATCTACACCGTCGTTCGCTGCAACCGTACCGAGTGCGCCAAGATAGCACGATCCCCAGGCTGCTGCAAATAGCTGCTCCGGGTTATATCCATCGCCCTGGCCGTCCAATTCTTTGGGTTTTCTCATTTCCCAGTCAATCATGCCATCACTCGATTTTACGCGTCCGTCGCGACCTCCCGAAGCGGTCACTTCCGCCGTATATAATTTTTCCATTTTCTGAATTAATAAAGATTTGAAGACATTCAATTGAGGGGTAAACAAAACCATACAGCAAAATGTTTAATATAATCGTCCATTATCAAATCATTAAGAAAATCTTGTTTTTGTGTCATAAATTTAAAAATAGGTCGGCGAAAACAATCAATCTTTCTATAATATGTTCTTTTTAATATAAAACTATTATCTTCGGAACATTACACGGACTAAAATCAAAGCCAATACATCGCTTATAATGAAAGCAGAAAACCAAGAAACAACATACAATAACGAGGTGTTAACACGCTTCGAACTGTACAACAGTTTATTTCAGACCTTGCCCTTCCAAAAAGTGAAGCACACGGGTGCATTGCTCCCCTTTTTTACCACCCACTGTGAACGGGAGGTAGCCAAGAAGGTCAATCCGAAGGATATTATTGAACGTTTTTTTGAACAATACGGCCAGTATCAGCTGGAAATGGATGAAGTCGATCTTCTTTTCCGCATCATCCAGTATATCGAGCGTCGCGTAGTACTGTTTGACGCTGTCGAAGATGCTGAATTTGTGAAGAGTGGCCGCTCGGAAGACGCCTATTTGCTTGGCTCACTGCTAAAGCATGCAGCGCGTGATCCTCAGTTGAACGAAAAAATCGTTGAGAAATTCAAAAATTTCTCTCTTCGTCTGGTACTCACAGCGCATCCTACCCAATTTTATCCGGGTTCTGTGCTCGGTATCATTACGGACCTGACCAAAGCAATCAAGAGTAACGACCTGGACAATATCATTTCCCTGCTGGAACAATTGGGAAAAACACCCTTTATCAAAAAAGAAAAACCGAGCCCTGTCGACGAGGCGGTGAGCCTGGCCTGGTTCCTGGAAAACGTATTCTATCCGGTCATCAGTGATATACAGAAACGTCTTGCCAACAGCTTCGAGAGTCCTGAAGAAAAAGCACCGATTATTCAGCTGGGTTTTTGGCCCGGAGGCGACCGCGACGGAAACCCAAATGTAACCGTTCAAAGTACAAAAGAAGTGTCGGCCTTGCTGCGAACCATCCTTTTCCGCAGTTATTACCGCGACTTCCGTCTATTGAAGCGCCGAATCACCTTCCGGGGAGTTGAGCAATACATGGATATATTGCAGCAAATATTCTATGAGAACAGCTTCAACCCCTCTGATAATCCAAAAGACGTAAAGCCGGAGATTTTGCAGAACCTGCATGCTATCAAACATGTCTTGGCGAGCAGGCACGATGGCTTGTTTGAAGAACTCGTAGACGACCTTATTTTAAAAGTCATGAGTTTCGGCAGCTTCTTCGCTTCGCTCGACTTCCGTCAAGACAGCAGTATTTTGCGTAAAGCCCATTTATTTCTTCGGGAAAAGCTCTATCCATCGGAACTTGCCACACCCGACTATGAAAATATTAGCGAGGAAGAAAAAATTCGACATTTGCAGTTTGAGTCAAGGCTTCTCGAGCTTACTGTTCAGTCAGATCCTTTGGTGATCGACACGTTCGAAACCATCCGTTATATCAAACAGATGCAGCATGCTGGCGGTGAGCTGGCTGCCCATCGATTTATTATCAGCAATTGTCAGCAGGCGTCCGACATTCTACAGCTTATCGAATTGTTTCTGGCCAGTGGGTGGTCGCTCGAGGATCTTCCGATCGATTTCGTTCCTTTGTTTGAAACGGTCGACGACCTGGTTCGGGCGCCGCAGGT
>DAIRDA010000274.1:0-2899 GCA_036796375.1 Albibacterium sp. | reverse complement strand
CCATCCAGTTAATCTTCCGCTTTCCGCCATAGGCTTTGTCAACTGCGCCGTCAAACACGCGCACAGCCGCCTTCCAAAGATCGGGACCAATGCCATCACCTTCTATAAAGGGAATGGTCGGTTGATCAGGCACATTCACCTGTCCATTTACTATACTAATTTTCGATGCCTGCATAACTAATCTCTTTTTATGTTTCCGAACTTCCTTCTTAAAAACTCAACTGTTTCACGCCCTGGTGCATACGGGGCATGATGAATATCCGCCAAATCGATGGTGTTTCTTTTTCTTCGGCTCGGGTATATCAATAAAAGGTTGTTCGCTGCATATATATCACCTACTCGTCGGGGAACTGAGTCGAAATGATGGTCATAAGAGACATCTCCCGCTCTGGCTGAAACAAAAACCACAAAATCATCGCCTTCAACGTATCTATTGAGGTACTGAAAATTCTCCCAATAGGTGTTGATTTCGAATTTAATGTTTAAGTTCAACTTTTTGCCCTCAATGTACTGGCTTATGGCGTTTTGTGTTCGGGAATTACAGATACACTTTATCGGAAGACTCAACTCCTGGGTTAAAAGAGTTACTTTCTGCATCCAGTAATTAAAGCCCTTTTCCGCTTCAGCCATGGGTGGAACGAATAAGACGATCCCTTTCTGACTGACAAAAGGCTTTTCAAGACGACACATAAAGAGGCTGATATCTGTTAAGTTCAGAATACTCTCCGCCTTTTCTCCGACCAGCTTATCGATGATACTGGTCTTACTAGGCCAACCGATCAGAATACAGGTAGCCAAAATTTCCTTCGAAGCACGACTGATTCCTCCAGCTATATTGTAATCAATGGTGGTCATCACATTAACTTCAGTTTCACTGCCCGACGCGTATTTCGCTATTGAATCCAAGTTTTTTCGTGCCTTCTTTAAATTAATTTCCGCCATTTCGTTATTGGGTACTACCGAAAGTACCGTTAACGGATGGGGCGACTTTTTGCTTTGAATTAAGGAGGCCATGTCGAGAAGCATCTGCATATTGTTCAAATTCGCAATAGGCAGGATAATGTTTTCCTCCAATGATTCGTCGCGGACATTCGGATCGATATCAATATCGCCTTCAAGCAAGACCTTCTTAGAAGCCGCCTCTGCGTTCAACGTAGCGATTACACAGGAAACTAAAATTAAGAGAATCGCTCCATTTAAAACATTTTCACCTACGATCTCGTTTCTATAACCGACCATAATAACGGCAAGGGTAGCAGCGGCATGCGAACCGCTGAGCCCATAAATAAGCTGACGCTGAGCAACTGAATACTGAAAAACTTTCTGGGTAAAAAATGCCGCTAACCACTTCCCACTGATCGAGACGGCCACAAGTCCCAATGCTATCAAGATAGCCCTGGAATCGTTGATTAATACAGTAACATCGACCAGCATACCAACGCTAATAAGGAAGAAGGGGATAAAGATTGCATTCCCGATAAAATCGATGCGATTCATCAGCGCTGACGAATGGGGTATGAAGCGATTCAACGCCAAACCAGCCATAAATGCACCGATGATTGGTTCAAGTCCGCAAACCTCAGCAATAAACGCAGCGAAAAAGACCATGGAAAGCACAAAAATATAATGAGAGGTTTTCTCTGCCTCAACTTTCTTGAAGAACCATTTGGCCACCTTCGGAATAATGACAAACATGATAAAAAAGAAAATCGTAAAGGAGATACCCATTTGTAACCAAAACTGTCCACTCAGGGCACCGTTCGAAAATCCAACAATAACGGCCAAAGCAACCAGCACAGCGGTATCGGTGAGAATCGTCCCCCCTATCGCTACAGCAACTGCTTCGTTCTTAGATATTCCATAACTTGTTACCACCGGAAAAGCGACGAGCGTATGCGTAGCCATCATAACCGAAATCATGATACTAGCGGCTGCGTCATAATCAAATACGAAATGAAAAAGCGGATAGGCCACTACGATCGGAACAAGAAAAGTAAAAGCCCCAAATGTTAAACTCTTATGCTTCGTGCGGCTAAAATCGTTCATATCAAGTTCAAGACCTGCTACAAACATAATATAAAGCAAACCGATGGTCGAGAACAGATCAACAGCGATATTTCTTTCCAGGATGTTCAAGGCATGAGGGCCAATAATTACCCCTGAAACGATCAATCCTATAATCGCTGGAATTCTAATCTTTCTCAGAAGAATGGGAGAAAGTAAAATGATAAACAAAATAAGGGCGAAGATCAGGACAGGATTTTCAAACGGCGTATCGAATGCGTGTCTGAAATGATCAATAAATCCTCTATCCATAGTATCTGCTTTTGTGTTCTCTCAAAGATAGAAAAATCCACCGAATCGATGCCAAAACAAAAACACCATGCCGCTATTTCGTAACGAAAAAGACCAGTCAATAAGAATCGATCAGCTGAATCTGACTGAAATCTTTTTGACTGGTCTCTTAGAATAATTAGTGTTTACGAGTGCAACTCGCTGAAATATTTATGGAACAAAGGAATGGTTTCGATCCCTTTCAGGTAATTAGCGATGTCGAATTTCTCGTTTGGAGAATGCAGGTTGTCGCTATCGAGGCCAAAGCCCATCAACACGGTTTTAATACCGAGCTCTCTTTCGAAAAGAGCTACAATCGGAATGCTTCCGCCGCCGCGAGTCGGAATAGGCGCTTTCCCGAACGACTCCTCAATCGCCTTCGCTGCTGCCTGGTAGGCGGCGCTATCGGTAGGTGTCACCACCGGCTCACCACCGTGGTGAGGGTTAACTGACACCTTCACGTAAGCCGGCGCAATAGACTCGAAATGAGCTTTAAACAACTGCGTAATCTTTTGTGAATCCTGATTAGGAACAAGGCGCATGGAAATTTTGGCGCTGGCCTTCG
>DAIRDA010000273.1:0-2941 GCA_036796375.1 Albibacterium sp. | reverse complement strand
TGAGGTTGCGCAGCGTTTCGGCGATATGTGTGCCGTCGACATTGGATACGAAGTGCACATTGAGCCGGGTTTTATACGCTTTCAGTGCTTCGGTAACCATGACCGGCCCGAGGTCGGATCCACCGATGCCGATATTGACGACATCGGTAATCTCTTTGCCGCTGTACCCTTTCCATTCACCGGAAATAATGCGGTTTGAAAATTGCTGCATCTGGTCGAGCACTTTCCGGATGCCCGGGCGAATATCTTCGCCGTCGACCATCAGCGGCTGGTTATCGGTAGACCGAAGCGCTGTATGCAATACGGCACGGTTTTCAGTTTCATTGATCCGCTTGCCTGAAAACATGGCTTCGATGGCTTCCTTCACCTTGCACTCCTGAGCCAGTTGAAGAAGCAGGTCCATCGTTTTCTCTTCGATCCGGTTCTTGGAATAGTCGAAAAGAATATCCTCAAAAATCAAGGAAAATTTGCTGAAACGACCGGGGTCTTTTTCAAACATATCTTTGAGGTGGGTGCGAGAAATGGACTGATAATGACTGCTTAACTCTTTAAAGGCTTCTGTATGAATGAAGGAGGTATTTGCTAACATGATTTGTGTTTTGATGTCGGGCGAATTTACGTCTTTGGCATTGTGTTTGCAATATTGACCCTATAAATGTAAATATACAATATTATGAATATTCAAAAAAGAGTAGCTGTATTCGGGATAGCAATTGCAACGGCAGCCATGGTTTTTACCGGTTGTAGTTCGTTGACAAACACGCAAAAAGGTGCAGGTATTGGTGCCGGAGCGGGAGCTGGTATTGGTGCGATTATAGGTAATAAGGCTGGAAATACTGCTGTAGGAGCTGTTATCGGCGGTGCCTTAGGAGGTGTTGCAGGGGGGCTGATCGGTAAAAAGATGGATAAGCAGGCGGCTGAAATAGAAAATACGGTACCAGGCGCGGAAGTGATTAAGGCTGGAGAGGGTATCATTGTTAAATTTGATTCCGGTATCTTGTTTGATTTTGATAAGTCGGATTTAAAAGCCAACGCGAAAGAAAATATTCGCCAATTGGTTAAAACCATGAATGAAAATGCCGATACGGATATTTTGGTAGTGGGTCATACCGATAACGTAGGTAGGGCGTCGTATAACCAGGGACTATCGGAACGTCGTGCTGCCGCTGTTAAAAGTTACGCGGTTGCTCAGGGTCTCGCTTCCGGACGGATTAAAACCAAGGGAATGGGTGCTGAAGAACCTATCTCGAGCAATGAAAGCGACGCCGGACGTGCTGAAAACAGACGTGTTGAAATTGTGATTGTTGCAAATGATAAAATGAAAGCTGAAGCCAAAGCGGACGCCGGACAATAAAATATTAATTTAAAACAGAAGGGCTGCAATGAGAACCATTGCAGCCCTTTTTTTGTATTTTTAGAAAATGATAATCCGATATGCGTAACTATTTCCTGATTCTTCTACTCACAGCTGTTGGCTTTTCGGCTTTCGGACAAAAAAAGACTAAACCGAAATTGTTGGTTTACGGGCAGGGCGAGGCGGCATTCGCTGCCGCTATCCAGGCGTCGGCTTCAGGCGTAAGTACCTTGTGGGTGATTCCTGATGGGGCCTTGCGAACAGGACTGGAGCAGCAGGATGTTGGCGATGCACTTGCAACGAGGGCTGCTTCTGGAAAGGGGGTCTGGACAGAATTTCTGAGAGCTTCCCAAAGCGCTTCCGAAACCAACGATTCGGTGCTTAACCGGGCTGCTTCACTATTGAATCCTCAGTTGGCCAGAACTACGCTCGCTAAAATGATTGATTCGAGTAAAAATTTGCAAGTGCGCTATAACAGCGGTATTCGGCGGGTGAAGAAGTCGGGCAAACGCTGGAAGATTACGCTGAACGACGGTAGTTCCCATAAGGTGTATGCTGCCGTTGACGCAGGTAAGGAGCCGGTATTGCTGCCTCTTATAAAGGAAAGCGACCGGGCTGCAGACACGACAAAAGGGGCAGACGATTTTATCGCATTGGACACCCTTTACCATTCGGTGCGATACAAAACCAGTTTGGCTGTACTTGAAAACCCCAGCATCCGGATCGTTCCTTCCGCTGCGCTGATCCGTCCGCAGGCGAGGAATATTTTTTCTCTCTACACGGACGGACCGCTTAACGTCTCTTACGCCGATCAGGTTCCGGAAGCTTTCGTACTGGGCCAGCTATTCGGGGCGACGGCTGCCTACTGCGCTTTTTTTGAAACCGGATCTGATAAAATCAATATACGTACCCTTCAGGGAGAACTTCTGGCCTTTAAGATGGAGTTGATTCCCTTTTCCGATATTCTATTTGAAGATCATCATTATCAGGCGATGCAGCGTATTGGGATGACCGGGATACTCCAGGGGGAAATCTTGGAGGGAGACCTTGTTTTCGATACCGATAGCCGCGTTTCTTCGCAGGAAATCCGCCCGGTGGTTGAAAGCTTGTATACCAGAAGCCAAATCTGGTTTCGCGATAGAACGATCGAAGAGCTTAGCCTCACGGAACTATTGGATCTTATTAAGTTTATTGCATTAAAGGGAAATGAACTGAACACAGAAGTGGAAAGAGGCTGGCAGAGCCGGTTTAACTTCAGCGGTGAATACGATCCGGAATGCCTGGTTAGCCGTCGTCAGGTGGCTGTTTTGCTGGATCATTATCTGAAGCCCTTTCAGGTGAAGGTTCAAAAGGACGGTTCATTTCGGTATTAATGTACCTGAAACTAGGCCGATTCGGTTGGATACTAGCTGATCCTTGCTACGGCAATTCTTTTACTGGACTTTTATGGTGTATGAACGAATTATCTGCACCATGAAAATACTGTCTCTTTATTTAGCGCATCTTGCCTTCCTTTTAACATTCACGAATCCTTTATATGCCCAACCGGCTGGTTCTTCCGGATATGTTTTTGCTTTCCCCGTTATC
>DAIRDA010000272.1:0-2993 GCA_036796375.1 Albibacterium sp. | reverse complement strand
GTACCCGGAACGCTGTTGCTTATAATAGCCGTCGCATTCAGTCCCACCACCGTCCGCCAGCTCCGTGCGTTGATTCGGTCGTATGAAAAATCAAGGCTATGAGAGTTCAAAACCAGATCAAGTGCCGGAATCTCGCTCCGGTCGCCGCGACGGATATCGTATTCTTGGCGGCTGTTTCGCTGGAAACCGTACTGAAGGTCGAGTTGTCCGCCATTGCTCAGGTCGCGATGCGCTTTCAGTTTAAATAAATCGTGCACAACTTCCTGACGTGGAACGCCGATATCGTAGCTGAACGAACCATCTGAGAAGGGGCGACCGTTTCTGATAGCCGATTCCAGATCGGAAAGGGATCCAATATGGGCGCCCTCGAATATTCCGAGCTCGGTGTTGAAATGGCTGTAATAAGCGTCGATGTAGAAGCCTGCGGTGCGATAGGAGAGTGCTGCTGAAAAGTTCGTCTCCGTAGTTCCTGTATTGTTCAGGTAGTAATCAGCTGTTTTTAAATTTCCGCCTCGTTTCAATGTCCCCTGCGCCCTCCAGGAAATGCGGGGGAATGCCTGAACATTGCCCTCCAGCAGGGCCGAAGCGGTTGTGGAGCGTCCGTTTGTATTCCCTGCCAGATTCAGTGAACCGCCGAAGGCCGAGTGGATGGGAAGCGGAGCAGGTTCTACCAAAATGACACCACCGATGGCCTCCGCACCGTAGCGGACCGACTCGGCACCTTTAATAACGGTAAGCTTCGAGGCCACGAAAGGGTCAATTTCGGGCGCATGTTCGGCACCCCACTGTTGACCTTCCTGTTTAATGCCGTTATTAACCATCAATACACGGTTACTGTGCATCCCATGGATAACCGGCTTGGAAATCGTGGCACCCGTTTGCAGCATCGACACACCGGGAATCTCGTCGAGGATCTTTGCCAATACTTCTCCGCTATTCTCTTCGAGCTGCCGTACATCGAGCGTTTGTACCGATGCGGTCGACCTCACTGCGGGCTGGTGACCAATGATTTCGACATCGTGCAGCACAACGCCTTCGTGCTCAATCCGAAAGTCGCGGGTCGGCGCATTGGGCTTTACTTTTACTTCAAAAAAACTGCGCTCGAATCCTATCCCCGACACCGTTATGAAATACGTTCCGGGGCAAAGTTTGTCGAACTTGAAGAACCCGTGACCGTCCGACTTAATGGTCCGGTGGAGCTTCTCCAGCTCGATGCTGATATCCGCAACAGGCAGATCGGTATCGGCGTCTAATATTCTGCCGCTGAACGACAGGTTGCAGGCGTCTTGCGCCTTAAGTACGAATGGAAATGATAAAATAGCAATAAACAAATACTTTTTTAAGTACCGCATTGTAAGGTCTAATTAAATATAAGAGGGAAAACACGACCTGCTTTAGCGGGTCGGATAAATAGGGAAATACGTAATTAAACCAGGTTGGGAGGACCCTTATTACTGAATTGATCGATCGCGGTGAAAGGAAGCGGAACGATCGCTTTACTGCTGAAAACAATAACCGCTTTTTCAAAAACCTCCATGCTTAGGGCCTGACTAAGCAGGGCAGCATCCGACCGTTTCGTAAACATATATTCACAAACGTCGCATTTTTTAGCAAATGCATGAACCTGTTCCTGATCGGTAGAAGAATATTTAACAGAATGGTGAGGCCCGTGATTAACAAGCACCAGCTGTACGAACGCGAGCGCGACGACAAGCAAAAAGGCGACAGACTTATGGATCCGGTTGTTAATCAATTCTTGTTAAATTAAGTGTAAAGATTCAACAAAATAGATGAATTTACAAGTAAAATTGTAGATATATTAAGGTCGGGGATGAAATGAGGTGATCACGCTCTTCAAATAAGCCCTATCGAGATGAGCATAAATCTCGGTTGTGGTTATGCTTTCATGTCCCAGCATCTCCTGAACGGCCCGTAAGTCGGCACCTCCTTCAATCATATGCGTCGCGAACGAATGTCGGAAGGTATGAGGGCTGACATTCTTCACAATATTCGTTTTCTTGACCAGTTCTTTGATAATCGTAAAAATCATCACGCGCGAGAGCGACTTGCCGCGCCGGTTCAGAAAGACGAAATCCTGGAAGGCCGGATGAATGCTTTGGTATGGCCTGACCTCCTGTAAGTATAAAGTAATCATTTTCATCGCCTGACCGCCAATGGGCACCAGTCGCTCTTTACTTCCTTTTCCAACCACCTTAATAAAATCGATCTCAAAAAACAGGTTGGAAATTTTCAAATCGGTCAATTCGCTCACCCGAAGGCCGCAGCCATACAGCGTTTCAATAATCGCCTTATTCCGCATCCCTTCCGGTGAGGAAAGATCAATGGCCTCGATAATTGCTTCAATCTCCGACAAGTGAAGAAAATCCGGCAACTTCCTCGATAAGCGAGGCGTTTCGATCAGCTCTGCAGGGTTCGCCTTTATTTCACCCTCAATGGCCAGAAAAGTGAAGAAAGCCTTCACCCCCGAAAGCACCCGTGCAATGCTGGTCGGCGACATTCCCAGTTCATTTAGCCACACCAGAAACTGTTGAATATCGACCATTTTTAGGCGGGCTGGGTTGTCTACCCCGATACCGAGGGCGAACGACTGAAGCTTTTCGATATCCATCGAGTAGGATAGAATGGAATTTTCTGCCAGCGATCGTTCGAGCAGGAGGTACTGCCTGAAATTTTTAATAGAAATTTTCCAATTCATAAGCCGTTGCAAATTAACGCATAAACTTCAAAAGATTGGCTTAAATAAAAAAAGAGGCCATTCTAAGCAAAAATATTTTTGGAGATGTTGTTTAATTAGTTATTTTTGCAGACCCAATAACACGGTGGTTGTAGCTCAGTTGGTTAGAGCATCGGTTTGTGGTACCGAGGGTCGTGGGTTCGAGCCCCATCATCCACCCGAAAAGGGCAAAGATTCCAAAAGAATTTTTGCCCTTTTTTAATTATTGCCTATCTTGACAATTCCGATTCAAAACCAC
>DAIRDA010000271.1:1163-2995 GCA_036796375.1 Albibacterium sp. | reverse complement strand
GCGCTCGGAGCAAAAGAGATGCGCCCTCATATTGCTGAGCTGGCTGAAAAGGCCGCCTGCTATGTATCGGCATACCCCAATGCAGGTCTGCCCAACGAGTTTGGTGCCTACGATGAGGAAGCGCACGAAACGGCGCATCTGATCGAAGATTTTATTGCCAGCGGCTTTGTGAACATCGTAGGCGGATGCTGCGGAACCACCCCTCAGCACATCGCCAGCATCGCAAAGAAGGCAGCAGATGTAAAACCCCGCAAGCCGGCTGATCCAAAACCCTTTCTGCGCTTAAGCGGACTTGAAGCGGTGACGGTTACCGACGACAGCCTTTTTGTCAATATCGGAGAACGTACGAACGTAACCGGATCGCCCAAGTTCTCCAAGCTCATACTCAACGGCGATTTTGAAGCAGCCTTGTCGGTCGCCCGCCAACAGGTGGAAGGTGGCGCACAAATCATCGACGTGAATATGGACGAAGGGATGCTCGATTCGGAAGCGGCCATGGTGAAATTTCTCAACCTGATTGCCTCCGAACCCGACATAGCGAAGCTGCCGATTATGATCGATTCATCGCGCTGGTCGGTGATCGAACTAGGACTGCAGTGCCTGCAAGGGAAGGGAATTGTTAATTCCATTTCCCTGAAAGAGGGCGAGGAAGAGTTCACTTCCCGTGCAAAGCAGATTATGGACTTCGGCGCTGCGGTAGTAGTGATGGCTTTTGACGAGGTCGGACAGGCCGACAATTTTGAGCGGCGCATCGAGATCTGCAAGCGAAGCTACGACCTTCTGCTAAGCATTGGCTTCCCGCCGCAGGATATAATTTTTGACCCGAATATTCTGACGGTGGCCACGGGAATGGAGGAGCATAACAATTATGCTGTCGACTTTATTCGGGCTACTGCCTGGATTAAAGAGAATTTGCCGCGGGTCCACGTGAGCGGTGGTGTGAGCAATATCTCCTTTTCTTTCCGCGGCAACAACGTTGTCAGGGAGGCGATGCATTCCGCCTTCCTCTACCATGCGATCCGCGCCGGCCTGGATATGGGAATCGTGAATGCCGGTATGTTGGAAGTTTACGAGGAAATTGAACCCGAGCTGCTGGTGTATGTAGAGGATGTATTGCTTAATCGCCGGCCCGACGCCACCGAGCGCCTGGTGGATTTTGCCGAAACGATCAAAACGAAGGGCAAAACACTGGTCAGGTCGGAAGAGTGGCGAAACGGAACGGTGCAGGAACGGCTATCGCATGCGCTGGTGAAGGGTATAATCGATTACCTTGATCACGACGTTGAAGAGGCACGTCTTCATTATGCCGCTCCCCTGGAAGTAATTGAGGGGCCGCTAATGGACGGGATGAACGTGGTGGGCGATCTGTTTGGCGCCGGGAAAATGTTTCTTCCGCAGGTGGTAAAATCGGCCAGAGTGATGAAAAAGGCAGTGGCTTATCTGCTCCCATTTATCGAGGCGGAAAAGCTCAAAAACAAGGATACGACCAGCCGTAAGAATGCCGGAAAGGTTATCATGGCCACGGTAAAAGGCGATGTACACGATATCGGCAAAAACATTGTCGGGGTTGTACTTGCGTGCAATAATTTCGAGGTGATCGACCTGGGCGTGATGGTGCCGACACAGCGCATATTGGAAGAGGCGAAAACTCATCAGGCCGATATCATTGGCTTAAGCGGATTGATTACACCTTCGCTCGATGAAATGGCGAACTTCGCCAAAGAGGCGGAAAGACAGGGGGTTACCTTGCCGCTGATTATTGGCGGTGCGACGACTTCGCGCATTCATACTGCGGTGAAAATCGCTCCCAATTATTCCGGGCCGACGGTGCA
>DAIRDA010000271.1:0-1063 GCA_036796375.1 Albibacterium sp. | reverse complement strand
TGGAAGCCCTTGAACCCTATATCGACTGGACTCCTTTCTTCCATACCTGGGAGCTGCATGGAAGCTATCCGAGAATTCTGACGGATAAAGTGGTGGGTGAGCAGGCTACGGTATTGTTTGAGGAAGCACAGCGGATGCTGAGAAAACTGATTGACGAAAAACGCTTAACAGCCAATGCGGTGATCGGTTTCTGGCCCGCAAACACCGTGGGCGACGATATTGAGCTGTACACCGACGAAACGCGTGGAACCGTTCTGACCAGAATTCATACGCTCCGTCAGCAATCGGAAAAGGTAAAGGGTGAGCCGCACTATGCTTTGGCCGACTTTATCGCACCGAAAGAAAGCGGAAGGGCCGACTACTGGGGAGGATTTGCCGTAACAACCGGTCTTGGATGCGACGAGCTTGTTGCGGAGTACGAAAAGAACCACGACGATTACAACAGCATCATGGTCAAAGCACTGGCCGACCGCCTTGCGGAGGCATTTGCGGAAAAAATGCACGAAGAGGTTCGTAAGAATTTCTGGGCCTACGCACCCGAAGAACAATTCAGCAACGAAGAATTAATAAAAGAAAAATACGCAGGCATACGACCGGCTCCCGGCTACCCGGCCTGTCCGGACCATACCGAGAAGCGGACCTTGTTTGATCTCCTGCAGGCAGAGAAAAACACCGGCATTCACCTGACGGAAAGCTTCGCGATGTATCCGACCGCCGCTGTGAGCGGTTTCTACTTCTCACATCCAAATTCCCGCTATTTCGGGCTTGGAAAAATTGCGAAAGATCAGGTAGAGGACTATGCAAAAAGAAAAGGTGAATCACTGGACGATACCGAGCGCTGGCTCAGCCCGAACCTTTCCTATTAATCTGCACGAGCTGAAAATCATATGAATCCGACACACATGGCACAACCAAAAACCTAGCGTTAACGAATGAAAATAACTGAACACATCAAACAATCGGGAGGCAAAACCTTGTTTTCCTTTGAACTATTGCCGCCCGTAAAAGGCCAAAGCATCAAACATATCTATAAAACGATTGATCCGCTGATGGAATTCAATCC
>DAIRDA010000270.1:0-3040 GCA_036796375.1 Albibacterium sp. | reverse complement strand
GGGATGCTTACGGCCGATCCGCGAATCGTCCGGAAAGCCTTTTCACTCCCGGTATTGTCATATACAGAAGCCATGGAGCTTTCCTATTTCGGGGCAAAAGTTATCTATCCGCCAACCATGATGCCTGCCTTTCTGAAAAATATCCCCATTCTTATAAAGAATTCCTTTAATCCCGAATTTGAAGGAACCCTCATTCAGCGCGAGAGCGGCTTCTCCACCTTCCCCATAAAAGGGATATCATCGATCAACCGGGTGAGCGTGATTAACCTGACCGGGAGCGGAATGATTGGCCGCGCCGGCTTTAGCGGCAAGCTCTTTACCCTGCTAGCCCAAAACCAGATCAATGTCATCCTGATAACCCAGTCGTCGTCCGAGCATAGCATTTCCTTCGCAGTTCATCCGGAAGATGCGAGGGCTGCGAAGCGACTGATCGAAAATGAATTTGAACTTGAAATTGCCGCTGAAAAGATCAATGCCCCTGAGCTGGAAGAAGATCTGTCTATCCTGGCCATTGTGGGTGAGAAAATGAAACACACCCCCGGCATGTCAGGAAAACTGTTTTATGCCCTGGGCAGGAATGGTATCAACGTGCGAGCCATTGCGCAGGGCTCATCTGAATACAATATTTCCGTTATCATTGCGCAAACGGATCTTTCCAAAGCGCTGAATGCAGTGCACGATGCATTCTTTTCATCCTTGAAGACAACCCTGCATGTCTTCTGCCTGGGCACCGGGAATATCAGTTCAACCCTGTTCCGGCAAATACAAAAGCAACATCGTTTTTTGCAAGATAATAACGACATCGAGCTAAAGCTGATCGGGATCAGTAACAGTCGCAAAATGCATTTCGATGGTGACGGGATCGACCTGAGTACCTGGAGCGATACCTTGGATGCCTCCGGTGTTTCGGCTGATTTAAAAGAATTTATACAAACGATGAAGGCCATGAACCTTCCCAACTGCGTATTGCTCGATAATACGGCGAGCGACGCGCCGGTGCAGTATTATGAAGACGCCTTCCGGGCAAATATTTCGCTGGTCACCTGCAACAAGCTGGCAAACTCGGGCCCGTACCGCCGCTACCGGTCTCTTCGCGATACCGCCAGAAGGCACGGAGTCGATTTCTTTTACGAAACCAACGTAGGGGCGGGCCTGCCGATCGTGCGCACGCTCAAAGATTTGATGACAAGCGGCGATCGTATCATCAGCATTGAAGCGATCCTATCGGGAACCATCTCCTACATATTCAATAATTATCAGGGCGAAAAGACCTTCTTCGAAGTGGTGAAAGAAGCGCAGGCACTCGGCTTTACCGAGCCGGATCCGCGGGACGATTTGCGCGGCTCCGATTTCATGCGGAAGTTTCTGATTCTGGCCCGGGATTCCGGACTGGAGCTGGAGCCGGAAGATATTGAGCTGGAGAATATTTTGCCGGATAATTGCATCAATGCTTCCTCCGTTGAAGAATTTTATCAGGAGCTTGCCGCCTCCGAAAATCATTTCAAACGTTTGAAAGATCAGGCGGCCCGGGAAAATAAGGCCATTCGCTATATCGGAAATCTTCAGGAAGGAAAAGTAGCGATCCGCCTGGCGCTGGTCGACAGCGAGCACCCCTTTTACAGCCTGTCGGAAAGTGATAATGTAATCTCCTTCGTGACCGAGCGGTATGCAAACCGCCCGCTTGTAGTGAAAGGGCCTGGTGCGGGTGCCGAGGTTACTGCGGCCGGAGTTTTTGCCGAGCTGGTAAACGTAGGCCATAATGCTTAATAAAATTAGACCATCAATATTCCATCTATGAAACAAAGCGAAATTACCGTATTTGCTCCGGCTACCGTAGCGAATGTCATCTGCGGTTATGATGTCCTGGGCTTTGCACTTGAGAAGCCCGGAGATAAAGTGATTATGCGGCTAAACGGCGACAAGGAAGTAACAATCAAAAACATCGAAGGCGACGGTGGTCGCTTGCCATGGGAAGCCGACCGGAATACGGTCAGCGCCTCTGTGCAGAATTACCTCGACCTGATCGGGCGCTCAGGAACGGGCGTCGACATCGAACTGTACAAACAGATGCCCATCGGAAGCGGTCTTGGCTCGAGCGCTGCCAGCACGGTGGCAGGGCTCTTCGCTATCAATAAGCTGATGGGTGAGCCTCTGACGCCGCTTGAGATGCTTCCCTTGGCTTTAAAAGGCGAGGAGCTGGCCTGTGGTCACCCGCACGCCGATAACGTCACACCGGCCCTCTTAGGCGGCTTTACGTTGGTGCGGAGCGCCGATCCTCTTGATGTGGTTCACCTGCCTGTGCCCGACGGTCTTTTCTGTGCGGTAGTATTTCCGCACGTTGATGTCCCGACACGGGCCGCACGGGAGATGATTCGGAAGCAAGTGCTGCTGAAGGATGCGGTGAAGCAGTGGGGGAATATCGCCGGCCTGGTCAGTTCGTTGTTTTTGAAAGACTACGAACTGATGGCGCGAAGCATGGAGGATGTTATCATCGAACCCACGCGCGCCATACTCATTCCCGAGTTTTACGAAATGCGGTCGCTCGCGATGGCAGGCGGAGCGATGTCTTTCGGTATCTCGGGCTCGGGCCCATCGGTGTTTTCATTCGTGCGCGACCGGACTAATGCCGAAAAAATAGCTAAACAGATACATGATCATCTGCACGATAAAGGTATTGAATGCCATACCTATGTGTCTGCTATCAATAAAAATGGACCGATCGTTCTCTAATTTTCACCCTATTCAAATTCTTTTGCATGAAATTCTATAGCACCAATAACCCGCTGCATGTGGTTTCCTTTCGTGAAGCCGTTTTTCAGAGTTTGCCGGCCGACAAGGGTCTTTATATGCCCGAGCGAATCCCGCAGCTCGACTCTTCTCTTATCGACCGGCTGGAACGCCTCTCGTTCGAAGAACTCGCCTTCGAAGTTGCGCATGCCTTCGTTGAAAACGATATACCTGCCAAAGAACTTCGGAAGATTGTAAACGAAACGATCGCTTTCCCGGCCCCGGTGGTGGAGCTGAACGACGGTTCTTATGT
>DAIRDA010000269.1:0-3044 GCA_036796375.1 Albibacterium sp. | reverse complement strand
AACCACAACAGCAGGATGGGTCCGGCAGTGAAAAGGGTCATGTCTTCGAGGAAAAGGAACCAGCCCACACATAGCAAGGCAAGAAAAGGCCCGGCCCACATCTTTTGATAGTTCGACCAAATGCTATGGCTGCTGCCACGCGATGCCTGAACAGAGGGCGTCCATTCGAGTAAATGCCGTCCGCTAACGATCATCCGCCAATTGCTTCGCAGGATAGCATCGCAGTTTCTGTATGCTTCGTAGGGTAAAACCGCCAGGCCAAACATAAATCGTAGCAATACATCCCTCACCGAGGTTACTACGTCCGTGGCGTGCGCTTTCAAATTCATATCCTCGGGGCGAAGTATCAGCTGCAGCAGGGCATTCATCATTACCGGCAGCAGAACGATAAAGGTTACTGCCAGCGTCCAGAACCAGGGAAAGGGAAGGATAGTCCATCCCATCAGCAAGATGGTTAGTAAAGAAAGCGGCAGTACGCTCCGGCGGAGGTTATCAGCGATCTTCCATCTCGAAAGCGTCGACAGGGTATTTCGTTTGAAAGTTCCCTCGCTCCCGGTAAACCAGGGCATCGTCCAGGCCCCGATTTGCCAATCGCCCCGTATCCAGCGGTGATGTCTTTTGACATCATCTTCGTAGCGCGAGGGGTTCTTTTCATAAAGGAGTACGTCGCTTAGTAAGCCCGACCGCGTGTAGCATCCTTCCAGCAAATCGTGACTGAGGATACGGTTCTCGGGGAAAATATTTCCGGCCGCTTTTTCAAAAATTCGTACATCGTAAATGCCTTTGCCAATAAAAGAGCCCTGGCCGAATAAATCCTGATAGACATCCGACGAGGCCCGGGTATAGGGATCGATGCCATTCATATCGCCCTGCATTCGCAGGTAAAGGGAAACAACGGTCTTCGGTAAATCTGAGGCAATACGGGGCTGAAGAATGCCATAACCTGCCGTGACCCGCTTCTTATCGGCATCGTATACCGCATGGTTGAGCGGGTGAGCCATGGCCGCCACCAACTTCCAGGCAGCCTCGCGCGGAAGCTGCGTATCAGAATCGAGCGTAATCACATATTTCACCCGGCGCAAAATATCCGTTTTTCCGATCACCCGCGAGAAAGCAGATTCGTCGCCTTCTATGATAAGAGCGTTCAATGCAGATAATTTCCCCCTCTTACGCTCATATCCCATCCATTTCTGATCGATAGGGTTCCAGCGACGGGAGCGATGAAAAAGAAAAAATATGTCGGGCAAACCGTCCTGTTTGTATTTTTCATTTAACTCCTCTATCCGCTTGCTTACCAAGGCCACAAGTGCTTCATCCCGGGGAGTTGTTTCCGTATCTGCGTCGAGCAGGTCGGTCAGTAAACTGAAATGCAAATGGTTTTCCCGGTTGGCCAGAAATCGAACTTCAAGGGCTTCTATCAACTCCTCGATATCTGCTTCACCGCTCAGCATCGTCGGTACGGTAATCAGGGTGCGGAATTCTTCAGGGATGCCCTTTGAGAAATCCATTCGTGGAAGCGATTTAGGCCGCACGATTAAGGTAGATATCCAGTTTGCCAGCGATATGGCCAGTTGCCCTGATCCAGCCAGCGCCGCCAGCCCCAATACCATTAAAACAAGCCCGCCGGGAAAGCCTTGATTATAGGCAAGCAGCAACATGCCTGCCGTACCTGCCCCCGTTAATAGCATAATCGAGGATAGATAAAGGAATACAGGCGCACGTCCGGCAGCCCGTCTGAGGGATTGCATCGCCGAATGTTTCATTTTCGCTATGCGCTCCAGTTCAGCTCTCCCCTGGTCGACTAAGTAATAACCTACGAATGCGCTACGGTCAGTACGCTTGCCCTGTCGCTGCCGTTCAGCGGCCAGATCGACTGCCATGTGTGCAACCTCTGATTCGGAAAAGGGTCCTTTCTTGGCGATCGACTCCACCGCATGCCGATAGCTGTCGCGCGTGGCAAAGTCCATCTGCGGGTAGGTTCCGCTATGATCCTGCCGGAGAATCGCTTCCACGGCACTCAGATCCTCTACAAAGTCACGCCAATCGGTCGAGGTAAGGTAGCGAAGCGTCTCAATGCTGTTCCGCACGGAAACCTGATCGATGGCAAGTTTCTGATTTTCCTGCCATACCAGGTCGTTGCTCGTCGTGCCCGATCGCGACAAATGTTGTTCCAGCCAGTTGAGTACCAGGGCGAGCGATGGCCCTTTGCCCTGTAGCTGTCGAACGAAACTTGCAACGAAAGGACTGTTGAAGATCGGATCTGTTTTGGCCATCTCCGCAACGGTCAGGATGAGTTTTGAAGGGTCGTCGTTGGCCGTCGCAATCATTTTATCCGCCCAATATTCCGCAACCTTATTGTCGATCATATCCAATGCAATTCGCTCCGACACGCGCCGAAGATTCTCAATCACAGCGAGTCGCAGCATAATGGGAATCGCCCAGAGTTCGCCGAGGGTTAGCGTTTTTTCCGATTGGTAAGAGGCAATAAAGCGGCACAGGCTCTTGGAATCGACCCGACCGTCGCTGTGAGAAATAATTTCCAGTACCATGTCGTACACCCGTGGCATGCCAGCCGACCGGCCGCTTTGAAGGTAGGGAAGTCCTTCGCTATAACCTTTGGGCAGGTGTTTCCGTGCAATAATCACTTGCTCCTCGATCAGGTAAAAATTATCGAGCAGCCATTCGCCCGCAGGAGTAATAGCAGCCGAACTATGAATACGCTCAACAAGAAGATTGCGGACTTTAAGAAGTACTGATTCGTTTTGATCCAGCCGCCTGAGCAACTTATCAGCTGCCTTGCCCTTTCTTTCCGAATGAGAGTTGGCCAGCACTTTCGCATGAACCTCCATTTGGTCGGAGTTAAACAGTTCAGCGCGAAAGGGAGTCTCATCGGGATTTTGACCCAAAGGTGTGTTTTCCTGAAAAAACTCACGCAAAGAGGAGAGAAGTTCAGGGACTGTAAGGGAATTGACTTTCATATAACGATTGAAGAAGCTCTGTGGCGAGAAGATTCGTTGGAGAGGATTCTAAAGATAGCTATAATT
>DAIRDA010000268.1:0-3059 GCA_036796375.1 Albibacterium sp. | reverse complement strand
CCTTTTTGAACCGAACAAGCAAACAGGAAAGGAATGAAAAGCAGGAGTTGATAAAAGGGATATTTTTTGATCTTAATGAACATAACAGGCGTTTATTTTTTTGTAAGATAGGGTATGCCGATTTCACGATACCAATCAATAAGCTTCGCACTCAGTTCAGCCGTCAGGTCTGGATGCTCCCCGGCCACATTGCGGGTTTCGTCCCCATCGATCCGGATATTGTATAGGAGCGGTTCCGATCCGTCGGCATTCACCAGTAGTTTCCAATCGCCCCTTCTTATGGCCAGGTGCGGACTCCGATGGTACGGATCGGCCGGTCGGTTGAAATGTGTATTTCGGCCAAAATCCCACATCAGATCCGTGCTTCTCTGTTGCGCATTTCCCAATAAAGCCCCTAGCATGTTTTCACCGGCGAAGTTGATGCCTTGGGGAAGTTTAGCTCCCGTCAGCGCACAAAGCGAAGGAAGTAAATCAACAGCCGACAAAACGCTTTGCTTATCGACCCTTCCTTTGGGGATGCGGCCGGGCCATTTCACAACGAAGGGCATCCGTATGCCCCCTTCAAATAAGCTATTCTTCGCTCCCCGCTGTCCATTGGTCCGAATTTGCTTAAACGTAGGCGCCGCGCCGTTGTCGCTCGTAAAAATAATCAGGGTATTTTCCGTCAGTCCCATTCGCTCTAAGCCATCCAGCAATCGTCCGATCTGCCGGTCGTATTCTTTTAACACCGCTACAAAATTAGCTTTACCGGTCCAGCTATTCCGTTTATCATAGAAGGCCGAATCCGGAATCCAGGGATCGTGCATATCGTCGGGCCAGAGGTTCACAAAAACCGGACTTCCCTGATTCCGCCTCAAAAAGTCAAGCGTCTTATCGACAAAATAGCCTGTTCGCTCCCACCGCTTAATGCTATCCTTTTCGCTCCAAATCCAGTTGCTTGCCGTAAGCAATACGTCCGGGTCAGGTCCTTCGTAGGTGGTCACATATTCATCAAAGCCATATTCCGTAATCTGCGGAGCATCCGAAACATCGCGCCCCCCTCCCAAATGCCATTTTCCGATGTGGCTGGTTTTATAACCCACCTCCTTTAAGAGCCTGGCCATCGACGGCAGCGAAGAGTCCAGAAAGTCGACTTGCTCATGATTGGCGTTTCCCTTTCGGCTGTGGAGGTACGTATTGATCCCTATCTCCGATGGAAATATGCCCGTCATCAGGGCCGCGCGGGAAGGTGAACAAACCGGCGACGCCGTATAATAATTCATAAATAGCGATCCTTCCTCTGCAAGTCGATCGATATTCGGCGTTTGTACCCATCCCTGGTTATAACTCGATAAATCTCCGATACCCATATCATCGGTGTATATGATGATAATATTGGGTTTTTGGGGTGAAGGAACGGTCTCCTCAAAAGTGAAGGCGGTCAGCAGCAGCAAGGTCGCCAGAAGCGTGGGAATCCGTATTGATTTCATTCTTATCGTTTAAGAGAATAAGATAATGAAATTCAACCGGATCCCGAATTTGACAAACAGACAATCTACCAGTCCGCTACTTCCCTACAAAACTACTATCACTTAACGTCTTAAGAAACGCAACAATGTCTCTCTTTTCCGGATCCGATAGCGGAATCCGGTTGCCGTTTTCTTTCAGGATCGGATCGAGATTATCAGCTGCGATGACGCCCTTATCGAAGTAATCCAACACCGACATTAGCGTCGGAAACTGACCGAAACTCCCGTAAGGTGCCGTGTGTTCTATGTTTCGCAAGGATGGAACCCGAAAGCTCCTATAATCTGCCGGATCTCCGGTGACGCGGGCGCGTCCTGCTTCCTCGGTATCGGGGTTTACAGGAAATCCAATATTCCGGAAACTCTGGTCGGTAAAAAGGGGTGTGCTGTGGCAACCCGCACATTTCATTTCGAACAGCTGTAAACCCCGCTTTTCGCTCTCTGTGAAAGTTTCGCCTTCCCCCCGCTGAATGCGATCGTACTTACTGTTGGCAGAAATCAGGGTATACTCATATTGCGAAATGCTCTGGTAGATCCGCTCGGGCGTAATTCCTCCCTTACCAAAGGCTTTTTCGAACAGTTCCCTGTATTCAGGCACGCCATTGAGTTTAGCAATGACTTCCGAGATAGAGGATCCCATCTCCTCATGGGTGATAATGGGCACCAGCGCTTGCTTTTCCAGCTGAAGCATGTTCCCGTCCCAATTATAAAATTTCATGAAGGCCATGTTCTGGATGGGAGGTGTATTCCGCAAACCCACCCGGTCGTTGATTCCAACGGCCCGGGGAAGGTTGTCTGCAAATGCTTTTGGCTGTTGATGGCAGCTTGCGCAGGAGATCGTATTGTTGGCACTGAACAGGGTCTCGTTGAAAAGCTTCTCTCCCAGTTCGACACCGAACTTGGTGGGCTTATTCTTCTCCACGGAAGGATTTACCGGAGGAAAGCCCGCCGGAATATCCAGTTCAATCTCCGGATTAAGCGGATATGGCGGGGCGATCTCTTCCTCTGTATTACAGGCCAGAAGCAGCAGGTAAAAGATAATCAGCCCGCCAAATACTCTTTTCATCGCACAATCAACCGCTGAATATTAGTTTTCTACACGGCCGATGGAGAACATCCCGCTAAGATCACTGGAGCCGTCGCCTCCCAGGTTGTCAACAAATTTCAGCATTTCGGCGGCTGTATGTACACTGGGCGTGGCATTTCCTGAACCCAGAACGATGGTATTTATTTTTCCGCTCAGCAGCTTATCAAAATCAGCGACAATCGTAATTTTGGGCGCATTTCTACCAACAATTGCATGGGTGCCAAGGTCTAATGTAATGTCCCGATAGGCATCTACGCCCTGTGTGAAATCGCCCTCGGTTCCTTGTATGGTGCTTCCCGTGTGGATAGACATCACCTTTTTATCCGTATCCCAAAAACCTTCCAGCTTCGTGAACCGATATCCGGTTCCCCACTCCCAATGCATCTCGGTATCGTTCGCACCTGCCGCCGCGTAGAATTTCGGAAACCGTAGCTCGTCAAGCGTATTCAGGTCTTGCTTTACACCCA
>DAIRDA010000267.1:0-3075 GCA_036796375.1 Albibacterium sp. | reverse complement strand
CGGGCAGGGATTTCAAACTCAAGGTGCTGAAGCGTTCCTTTGGTTTCCATTACCAGAAGTTCTCCTTTACGTTGGGTAACGAGTTCGATCACTTTTCCGGCTACTTCTGCGGGAACATCCACGGTTAATACTTCGATAGGCTCGCATTTTTTGCCGTCAATTTCTTTCACAATTACCTGCGGCTGTCCTACCTGAAGTTCGTAGCCTTCGCGACGCATGGTCTCGATAAGAACGGAAAGATGGAGGATACCACGACCGTATACCAAAAAGGCATCGGCAGATTCTGTAGGGAGTACTTTCAGCGCCAGATTTTTCTCCATTTCTTTGTGCAGACGGTCGTGCAGGTGACGTGAAGTCACGAATTTACCTTCTTTACCGAAGAACGGAGAGTTGTTAATGGTGAAGAGCATGTTCATGGTTGGCTCATCGATATGGATAAGTTCAAGCTGCTCCGGATTTTCGAAGTCGGCAATGGTATCTCCAATATCGAATCCTTCAATACCCACTACTGCGCAGATATCGCCGGCTTTTACTTCTTCAACTTTTAACTTTCCAAGCCCGACGAAGGTATGAAGCTCCTTGATGCGGGATTTTATAATTTTGCCATCGCGTTTGATCAGGGCGATTGGCATATTTTCTCTGATAACGCCCCGTGCTACGCGACCTATGGCGATACGTCCTACGAAGGAAGAATAATCCAGCGAAGTAATTTGCATCTGAAGGGTTCCTTCATTGATAGGTGCAGATGGAATATATTCAAGGATCGCATCCAATAGAGGAACGAAATCTTCCGTTGGTTTATTCCAGTCGGTCGACATCCATCCTTGCTTAGAGGATCCGTATAATACAGGGAAGTTTAATTGTTCGTCGGTTGCGTCAAGGCTAAAGAAAAGTTCCCACACCGATTCGTAAACCTCTTCGGGGCGACAGTTTTCCTTGTCAACTTTATTTACAACAACGATGGGTTTAAGTCCCAAAGCCAATGCTTTCTGAGTAACGAAGCGGGTTTGTGGCATAGGGCCCTCGAAGGCGTCTACCAACAGGATAACCCCGTCGGCCATTTTCAAAACACGCTCTACTTCTCCTCCAAAGTCGGCGTGACCAGGAGTATCAATAATATTGATTTTTACGTCTTTGTACTGAATCGATACGTTTTTAGAAACAATGGTAATTCCTCGCTCACGCTCCAGGTCATTGTTATCAAGAATTAATACACCGCTTTGTTCATTGTCGCGAAAAAGTTGTGTAGAGTGTAGGATTTTGTCAACAAGGGTGGTCTTACCGTGGTCAACGTGGGCAATGATTGCTATATTTCTGATTTTCTGCATTTTATCGGTAGTATAATACTCGAAATTTTTGCAAAGATAGGGAATAGGATTGGAAAAATTTGTTACGGTATTATGTTTTTTTTGACAAAGTCAATTTTATTTTATATAATTCTGACAGTTTAGGGGCTGTTTATAAGTACTTTTGTAGTATGGATTTCCAGTTAATACTTGTATTTGCACTCTTCGGAGCTGCGGTCTTTTTTCTACTGAAGACGGTTTTCCGAAGCATTAAACCGGGTAAAAAAGATAGCGGCTGTACGTCGTGCTCTGCCTGCAGCGACTTTATCCCTGCCGAGAATCCGGTGAAAAGAACGAAATAGTTCTTTAAGAATTCTTCTGAAGAAGGCAAACCGCATAGGCCACCACGCCTTCCTCGCGTCCGATAAAGCCCATGGTTTCGTTTGTCGTTGCTTTGATCGAGATATCTTCTGTGCTTACACCGCTTGCTTCGCTGATGTGTGCTTTCATTTCTGCAATGTAAGGTTTGATCTTAGGAGCCTCGATGCAGAGCATGGCGTCGATATTATTGATTTCCCATCCTTTTTCGTGAATGAGGTCGACGCAATGCTTCAGCAGGATGGTGCTGCGGATGTCTTTCCATTTCGGATCGGTGTTGGGAAAGTGATAACCGATATCCTCCAGATTGGCGGCGCCCAGAATAGCATCGCATATGGCGTGCACCAGCACATCGGCGTCGGAATGGCCGAAGGCACCTTTGTGATGTTCCAGGTGAACACCTCCGAGTACAAAGGGATGATTTTCTTTTAACTGGTGTACATCAAAACCAAACCCAACTTTAATCTTCATTTTTATTTTATTCAACGGTTACAGATTTCGCGAGATTTCGTGGCTGATCTACATTACAGCCTCTCATCAACGCCACATGATACGATAGTAATTGAAGCGGAATAGTTGCCAGAAGCGGAAGGAATGCGTCGTTGGCATCGGGTATTTCAATGACAAAATCGGCACTTTTCCTTACCTCCGTGTCGCCTTTGGTTACAACAGCGATGACGATTCCTTTTCGGGCTTTCACTTCCTGGATATTGCTTACCACCTTTTCGTAAGAATTGCTTTTCGTGGCGATAACAATCACCGGGAAGCCTTCTTCGATCAGGGCGATCGGCCCGTGTTTCATTTCGGCTGCCGGATATCCTTCGGCGTGAATATAGGAAATTTCTTTCAACTTAAGGGCTCCTTCGAGTGCTACCGGGAAACCGATACCTCTGCCGAGATATAAACAACTGCTGGTATCTTTGATTTCGCTGGCGATATATTTGGCTGCTTCTTCGGTTGCCAGGCACTCTTTAATCAGATCGGGGATGCTGTCGAGTTCTGTAAGGAGTTCTTTTAAGGTTGCTGCGTCCATCTGCTCTTTCAACTGAGCGATGTAGAAGGCAATCAGTGTGAGGATGGTGACCTGTGCCGTAAAGGCCTTGGTGGACGCCACGCCAATTTCTGGTCCGGCATGTGTGTAGACCCCTGCATCGGTTAAACGGGTGATTGATGAGCCGGCCACATTGCAAATGCCGAAGATGGTGGCCCCCCGCTCTTTGGCAATTTCAAGCGCTGCCATGGTATCGGCGGTTTCACCAGATTGCGAAATGGCTATGACGATATCCGTATCGGATATAATAGGGTTCCGGTACCGGAATTCGGAAGCGTATTCCACCTCCACCGGAATGCGTGCATACTCCTCGATTAGGTATTCGCCCACCAGGGCAGCATGCCAGGAAGTTCCACAGGC
>DAIRDA010000266.1:1418-3082 GCA_036796375.1 Albibacterium sp. | reverse complement strand
ATAGGAATTCAAAATGTTGCCAAAAACGCCTCCGTTGAAGGTTGCCACCGTATCCAGGGCGTTTAAAGGATTTTCCGGTGTCAGGTTAATCACATCCATGATGGTAGAGTCGACCGAAAAATCGGCGTTCAGGCGGGTGATGCTGTTAATTCCTTCAATGTCGTTATAAGCGGTAAACAATCCGCTGACGATATACTTCCCGTCCGACAGGCGGTTGATGGAAGAAAGAAAGCCATTCGAACCTTTCCGCGCATTTATATTGGCCTGGTACTCACCAAGGCTGGAAATAGAGACCATTCGGTTGATACGGGCGGCGGTGGTTGCTTTCCCTTCGAAGTCGGTAAAAGCACCTACCAGCACAAGTCCGGACTGAAACGGGATGGCATCGGCGATGGGACCGTTTGTTCCGTTGACCACTTTGTAGTTTTCGTCGATGGATACGTTTCCTTCGATATTTACCCGCGGACCGAAAAAGACCTGGCCATCCAGACGGACAGACGCCCCACCCGAACTGGCTTCTTCCGGAACGATTACCCGTACAGTACTATCGGTCAGGTCGACCACTTCTGCAAGCTCGTCGTTGATGAAGAAGTCGAACTTGTTCTCCCAGCTTTTTAAGCCGCGAATTTTAAAGGTTACTTCACTGCCGGGTGCTCCACTTTCAGGATCGGGAAAATCGCCGATAAATCGTACTCCAAGGGCTTCTTTCCCACCGGCATAGGGATCTTCACCCAAAATTTCTTTCTTTTGACATGCACCGAATACGAGAAGCAAACAAAAGCCGAGCAGCAAAGTCGGTTTTATCAGGATGTCAGGGTAAACTTTATTCATTATCTAGGTATTTAATGTGAATAACTAATCTTGTTCGCTTTCGAGCGGGGTGATGCCTTTACTGGTCGCCGCCAGAATGAAATTACTGGAGGTAAATCCAAAGAGGTGGTTCCGGTATTGCAATACGTGGATGGCACCGTTCCGCGGCTCGATATTGGAGGAAGCCACCGGAATATTGATCAGGGAAGTTTTGGGGCTGCTGAAGTCGTTGATATAGGATAACCATAACTGACGGTACCCGGAGTACTTCACATTCCCGGCATCGTTGTAGATGACGCCGATGTTCATGGGCCTGCCTGCGGAAGATACGAAACCCTGCCCGGCATAGGCGTCCAGGTCGAGCGTGTCGAGCTGAGCAAAATCTTTCAGCATATATTTTCCCTCAAATATATATAGCGACAGTAGCTCGCGCCAGACTTCCGGTTTGATTTGGGAAAGGGAGCTGACCGTATCCTTTCCGTCGTTCCGCAGGTATTGGTTTAGGCTTTTAACGGCTTTATAAATGGAGGAGCTGGGCGGAGCGAAAAACGTAATTTCTTCATTTTCGAATACGTCCTGCATACCAGCCACGTCGATTACCTGGCTGAGCGTATCGAAGTAAGCAGGCTTGCTTTTCAGGTATTGATAGACAGAGCCCTCGTATGTTCCGTCGTGTACACCTGAGTCGATATAATAGTCTTCTTTCTTGCACGAAGCCAGAATAAGACACAGCACCAATACGACAAACAAGGACGTTCCTGAATTCTTTTGTATTATCTTTTTCATTTTTGTTGGCTTTTATCTCCAGTAATTGTTCAGAACCATGTAGGGGTTATTGGTCATTGCCGACTCGT
>DAIRDA010000266.1:0-1318 GCA_036796375.1 Albibacterium sp. | reverse complement strand
CGTCGCGGCCTAATTCGGCAAGCGCTTCGGCATGCAGCAAAATGGCATCGGCATATCGGAACACAATCTGGTTGTCGTCGGGGTTCTGATCTTCCCCTTCCTCAGCAAAAATATTCACGAACTTAAGTAGCTGCATGCTGCCATCGGTTTTGTACATATCTTCATCGAACCAAAATTCTTTCCGCTGATCGACCGCTGTCAGTGGATAAAGTTCGTCCATGTATTTGGTGTCAAAAGAAATATAAGACTGCGGGGTAATTTTATTCGGATAGTGCAGTACATAGTCGGAAAATTGAGCTACAATACTAAAGCGCTCGCCGTAGTTCAGGCTTTGAAGTATTTCAAAAAGCCCTTCTTTGGTTCTGCCCTTGAAAATTTCTTTGGTACGGTTCAATGGAAGCAATTCGTAGGCGCCAGGATTATTCAAAATCTCCTCCCCGAGTTCGGCAGTAGCCTGGTAATAGGGTTCTTTCGTTTCAGAGAAACCTGCAGCCCACATATTCATATGCATTAATAGGATGATGGCACTGCCCCTCATGGCGCGGATGGCCACAATCGAGGGGTCGTCGAAGGTCCAGGGCAGATCATTTTTTACGGCCTGCAGATCGGCGATGGCACGATCGAGTACTTCGACCTGATTCATCCTTGGCAAAGGCTCGCTGTTATAGGCATTGGTATAGTAGGGTATATCGCCGTATAAACGCACCATAAAGAAATAGGCGAGATTGCGAAGAAATACGGCTTCGGCCCGATACTTTACCCTGTTGGCTTCACTGAGGACGCCAGGCTCCAGGCGATCCATTTGTTCGTATAAAATATTGGCCGACTGCACCATGTTGTAAAAGTCGTTCCATTGCGTAGGACGCTGGAAGCCGAAGAAGCTGCCGTCGCGGTTCAAATAGGCTTTCAGATTGTTCTGACGCAGCTCGGTGATGTATTCACGACCACCGACATTGGGCTTCACCGGTGCGCCGCGCATATCGCCCGTGGCAGGGAAAAACATATTGGTCATGGTTGCCTCGCGGAAGCGACTGTATATGCCGGCGGTGTAGGCTTCCACATCGCCTTCCGATTTCCAGTAGTTGTTCCCCGACAAGTTGTCGACGGGGGTCACGTTCAGGAATTTCTTGCAGCCGGTAGATGCCAGGGTAAAGCTGGCGATTAGAAGGGTCAGGAGGACTGTATTTCTAGATTTCATGTGAACAAATGCTTAAAATTGAACTTGTAAACCAAGGGTATAGCTTCTTTTGTTAGGATAGCCTTTGGACGAGTCGCGGCCCAGCGCGGTAACCAATTCAGGATCGGGACCGGAGTAATT
>DAIRDA010000265.1:0-3084 GCA_036796375.1 Albibacterium sp. | reverse complement strand
AGAACACCATCTCGTCCACCGCCTGACTCAATAATTGCTTTGTGGAAGAGACCTCTCGCGGTGGGTATGGTTAACAAGGAATGTACCGAAACTCCACCAGCGGACTCTCCAAAAATAGTAACATTGGCCGGATCTCCTCCGAACGCTGCAATGTTTTCCTGCACCCACTGAAGCGCGGCAATCTGGTCCATAAAGGCGTAACTGCCCTTCGGCTCTTCGGGATGTTCTTCACTAAGTGCCGGGAAGGCAAAATGACCAAGTCTCCCAAGGCGATAGTTAAAGGTTATCAGGATGACGCCCTGTTTAGCAAACTGCTCTCCTGAAGTTTCAGGGCGGGAACCACTCCCTCCTACGAAGGCTCCCCCATAAATCCATACCATTACCGGTAGTTTGGTGTTCCGGTTTGCATTGGCAGGCCGCCAGAGGTTGAGGAACAGGCAATCTTCAGAGGAGTTTTTCGCAATGGTACTGTCGCTCCGTGGCCAGCCTGCTTGTGCACAGTCTGCACAGAATTCGGTCGCATCACGTACGCCTTCCCATATTGCGGGGGGCTGTGGTGGTCTCCAACGGTATTCGCCTATGGGGGCAGCCGCATAAGGAATGCCTTTGAAACTTTCGACTTCTCCGTTTATCGCACCGCGGACAGTTCCTGAGACGGTACGAACCGTTGGTCCCTCGATAGAAGTGGCATTGCTAACCGTTTGCTGAGCATGCAAGCCAACACTGATTAGGATGGCTAAACCCGTTAATATCTTCTTCATGTTCAACGTGTCTTTAACTGCTATTTGCCAGAAGGGCCAAGCAACTTGGTAAACGATAACGAACCAAGCTTCCAGGATCCATCTCGTTTGACGTAAACTTCGGTCACCATAAATGGATTGGTCACCTCGTTCCCGCCCACAACGGCCAGCAGATCAATCCTGTTTAATAGAATGGCTGTGTTGTCAATGATATTTACAGTCACTTCATGGATGTCTGCTTTCTTATACCATATCCCTCCACTTTTGATGACCTTGATTTCCTGTTCCTTTCCCCATGATCCTCCCATGTGGACAAACACAGATTTTTCGTCGAATAGCTTGTCCAGGGTATCCGTGTTTTTGTCAGACATCCACTGCCACTTTTCTTTGGAAAGGTGGATTATTTCCTGCTCAACAGTAATGTTTTGGGCAAAGGATGATTGTGCACCCATTACGATTAAAAGAAGTACAAGGGTTAATGCTTTCATAGGGAATATTTTTATAGGTTTTACAGTAGAATACATGCTTTCTGGTTAAATAATCTAATTATCCAAATCCTTTTCCTTTAACCATTCAGACATCAGATCGGCTATCTTTACATTGTTTAAATCCGACATCGGGAAGTGGGTATTTCCCTTGATTCCGATTTCGGGAAGATGGATAAGCGTCACATCACCGCCATGTTTATTAACCGCGTCCTTCCATTTCTTTGCCATTTCATAAGCGGCCCGCCATTGTTCCTGCCCCGGGTTCTCTACCGCCTGTTCTGGAATATAATCTCCATAATACATCACGATGGGTATCGCAGTTAACTTTTTAAATTCAGATAAGGGAACTTCCATGGCTTTCAATGAACCGCCCAGATAGGGGATAGCTTCCGGAACTTCCCCTTGAGGGAACAAAAAATTGCTCATCGGCTCATACGAAACGATGGCCTTGATATTTGGGCTTTTTAACGCCGTTAACCAACCCATACCACCACTTTGGGAATGGGTAACCAAAATACCTTCCCCAATTTGATTGAATAATTGAGAAACGGCGTTGGTGTTTGCTTCGATGTCAATAGGTCCGGTATCAGGTGTGATTTGTCTGAAAAATTGGTTGAGTGCCTCAGGGTCTTTTGAAAACTGCACGCCCGGATAGAATTCGGTTCCCAGTCCCAAACGGAAAATTCCGAACCAGAGTTGATCATCCGTTGATGCTGCAATGGAAATTGGTTTTGTACTACGTCCCGCTTTACCCCGCCGCGGCTGATCCAGATTATATACGCTGAATCCACGTCTCAGGAAAAGGGTTTGGAAGCCTTCCCGGCCGTCGGGGGTGGTTTGCCAGGTCTTCATGGATTGACCATAGCCATGCCAGAAGACAAGCGGCAGTCTGTTCGCATCGATGGGCTTTTGATAAACAACGAAGGCATGATCGCCGTGCAATGTCTGGCCGTCCGGATTTTGGTTTCCTGGCCTGAATGCGCCGTGCGCTATGGGGTCAAAGGTTCCAGAGGTGGTAACGACGGTTCCTCCAACGGCAAAACTTCCCTGTTCCTGAACCGTAATATACCCTTTTTCATTGCTTTTTTGACTGGTCTGACATCCGGCTATAAGAATGGCAGAAACAATCGTAAAAAGAACGGTTGAGATTTTCATCATTTTGACGGTTTTATATTTTGATATTCTTCCTCGGTCACCGGGTGCAACCATGTTGTTTTACTTTTTGGCGAAACAGCGATGTAGGTGACACCACTTGTAGGTGTGGAGCCATGCCAGTGCTCTACATCGGGTAAACATTTTACCACATCCCCCGTATGCACCACCTGCACCGGCTTTCCTTTTTCCTGATAGTAACCTGTGCCCTGAGTAATCAGCAAGATTTGTCCGGCCGAATGACTATGCCAATTGAGTTTAGCGTTTGGGCCAAAAACGGCAAGGGATATCTGAGAATTGATGGCACTATCGGCTTTATTTAGTTCACTCAGCCATACATCTCCGGTATGATTAATGTTTTCCGCCTTTTCTCCACGGGGGAAAATATCCTGTTCTTGCGCTACAGCACTTGTGCTGATAACGGCTAATAATAAAATGGAAAGATAAATTGCTTTTTTCATGACCTTATTTCGTTTATCGATTGTTAACATGTAGTTGGTTCACAACGAATTAACACGAAGAACCGAAAAAGTGTTCATGGTTTTTTGGAGATCGGAGCCAAAACGAAGATCATCAGCGTAAAGACGAAAGAAAATATTTGTTCCGTTATTGCTTATTGGTTCACCAGCCATTCTTTAAAATCGGCTGCCTTGTTTTTGCTGACATAAATACGTTCGGGAACTTCTATGGTAAGGGTAACGAGC
>DAIRDA010000264.1:0-3142 GCA_036796375.1 Albibacterium sp. | reverse complement strand
TGCTCAAGTTTGACAAAGTTGGGGAAGATCAAGAGATGGTCTATTGGAAATTAATGAAGTAACCAACTAAAGGTATCTTAAACGAAAAAAGCGACTCTTTCAAGTCGCTTTTTTCAATCCGCGGAGAGAGAGGGATTCGAACCCTCGGTACCGTTTCCAGTACGACAGTTTAGCAAACTGTTCCTTTCGGCCACTCAGGCACCTCTCCGTTATTTTGGAATGCAAATATAGCAAATAGAACTACTTTGCAAAAATAATTTGAACTTATACTGATTATAATTTTTATGCGTCGGGAAGTTCGGCTTTTTTCTCTTTTTTGAGGTCGTAGTCTACCCTGACGTGGTATATGCTCATGAGCATGGTCTTGAACATTTCGCGGATGGTCTCGATTTCCTGCAGGGTGATGTTGGCATTTTTGAGCTGGTTTTGAGCGATCTTATAGTCGATAATTTTGTCGACCAGGTTGCTTATTCCCTTAGCGTCAGGCTCCTTCAAACTTCTGGATGCTGCTTCGACGGAGTCGGCCATCATTAATACGGCGGTCTCTTTCGAGAACGGGATGGGTCCGGGGTAGCGGAATAGGTCTTCATCCACAAACTTTTCGGGGAAGCTTTTGATGTACGACTGGTAGAAATAGTCGACACGCGTGGTTCCGTGATGGGATTTGATGAAGTCGATGATTTCTTCGGGCAGGTTGGCCTTCCGGGCCATCTCGATGCCTTTGGATACGTGCGAGATGATGATTTGCGCGCTTTGCTCGAAGGTGAGCCCGTCGTGTGGATTGTAGCCCTTGGTTTGGTTTTCGATAAAGTATTGCGGGTTCATGATCTTCCCGATATCGTGGTAGAGCGCACCGGCGCGTGTGAGCAGGGTGTTCCCTCCTATCTGGTAGATGGCGGCCTCGGCAAGGTTGGCTACCTGCAGCGAGTGCTGGAAGGTACCTGGGGCCTTGTACGAAAGTTCGCGCAATAGCTTGGAGTTGGTGTTGGTGAGCTCCATGAGGGTTACGTCGGAGGTAATTCCGAAGAAGCGCTCGAAGGCGTAAATGAGCGGGTATGCCAGCAAGGTGAGCAATACGCTGACCACGAAGGGTACGAAGTCCGCCCAGCGCAGATCGTCTACGGTACCGTTCCGGATCAGCACCATGCCCAGGTAGGCGATGATGTAGGTGGCCAGGATGAATAGCGAGGATAGCAGAAACTGCTCGCGCTTCACAAGGGTTTTGATGCTGTAGATGGCGACCATACCGGCGGTGAGCTGCAGGAACACGAATTCAAAACTGTTGGGCACGAAGTAGGCGGCCAGCAATACCATCAGCAGGTGGATATTGAGCGCCATCCGCGTATCGAAGAGGACACGGATAATGATGGGCACAATACAGAAGGGTATGAAATAGAGGTTGGCGAGTTCGATGTCGACCGCCCAGGAGAGCAATACGAGCATGGAGGTGACTACCACTAGTATGAGGGTGAGCAAGCGGTTGTTCTCGAATATATCCCGCCGGAATAGGTAGAGGAATACCATCAGGAGCAGGATGATGAGCCCTACCAGGAAGAGTTGGCCGAGGATTACGATCTTAATATCGCCCCCGATACGGGCTTCTTCTTCGTAGGCACGCCTCAACGATTCAATTTTCTGATAGGCTTCGTTATTGATGGTGGAACCCTGGGCGATAATCAGTTCGCCCTTCTGCACCATGCCTCGGGTGGTGGAAATACTGGCCAGGGCGTCTTGTTCAAGCTTATTGGTCAGCTGCTCGTTGAAAAGTATGTTGTTCTGTATATAATCGGAAATGACTTTTTTGAGCCAGCCTTTTTCTTCGACCTTCTCGTTGGCATTGACCATTTCTTCGATGTAGGCCTGCGCGCTTTCCTGCGTGAACACATCGGCGGTGTTCCGTTTGGTGGAAAGGTTGTCGGTGAGCAGCATAAAGTTATAATGCTCGCCTTCGGTCTGGAATTTCTTGGTGGGCGACATCACGCCGTCTTCGTAGACTTTATTCAGCAGGGCTGTGGCGATGTCGCTGTAGAGGGTTTCGAGTTCGGGGTCGAAGGTGGTATTTTTCCATTTGGTCGACAAATCGGCCTGCATACGCGAGATCTGATTGGCGGCGGTTTGGGTCTGAAGATTATAGATGGGGTCGATCGACTGAAGAATCTCTTCCTTGTCGCGATTGATCTCTTCCTGGGTCTTGATGATCGCAAAATTATATGGCGATACCAGATCGTCGTGCATCCAGATTTTACCCTTTTCGAACTCAAAACGGAAGCGGGGGTGTTTGGGAAGAAAGAAGGTGATGACAGCCATACACAAAATCATCAATCCGTATCTGAACAATTGCGGATTGCGCGTAAAGATGTTTTTTTGCATATTCGGTCTGGAGGAACTCACGATATCTTGTTTTAAGTCAAAATTAAGATTTCTAAAGAGAATCCACCATTTTCGAAGAAAATAATACTTTTTTCTTAACTTGCGCTTCCACTAAAGAATACACTATGCCAATGAATGAAGTGTACATCCTGGCTGCCGTAAGAACCCCTATCGGGAGCTTTGGCGGGAAATTATCTTCCCTGACGGCTACCGAATTGGGAGCGAAAGCGATTGCCGAGGCAGTGAGCCGGGCGAAGATCAGCAAGGATCAGGTAGAGGAGCTTTACCTGGGCAATGTGCTATCGGCCAACCTGGGGCAGGCGCCCGCTACGCAGGCTGCCAAGTTTGCGGGCCTTCCGGATATTCCGGCAACCACCATCAACAAAGTATGTGCTTCGGGCACAAAAGCCGTTATGCTGGCAGCGCAAAGCATTGCCCTGGGGCAACGCGACATTGTGGTGGCGGGTGGAACCGAAAGCATGAGCAATGTGCCTTTCTATCTGGATAAAGCGCGGACCGGCTATAAGCTGGGACATGGGCAGCTGACGGATGGTTTGATAAAGGATGGATTGTGGGACGTGTACAACGATTTCCATATGGGTTCGGCAGCCGAACTTTGCGCCGGCGATTGCCATATCAGTCGCGAAGATCAGGACGCCTATGCCATTGAATCGTATAAGCGTGCACAAAAGGCTTTAAGCGAAGGCAAATTTAAAAACGAAATTGTGCCGGTAGAAATTACAGGCCGCAAGGGCGAGGTGACGGTGGTTGA
>DAIRDA010000263.1:0-3142 GCA_036796375.1 Albibacterium sp. | reverse complement strand
AGAATCATTTGCTTCTGCCGTTCCTCGTTCTCCATGTTCTTGGTGGCTTCAATCAACTTCTCCACCGTTTTACCATAGTGCTTGAAGCGTATACGGTGCTGCGGATAGGCCAGAATTTCCGGTTTAGACCGCACCGATTCTTTATCGGGAATAGGGTAGGGTGAATCTACATCAATCTTGAAATCGGAGATGATATGCAGGTGGTCCCACAATTTGTGTTTAAAATCGGACACGTCCCGCAGGTGCGGGTTCAGGAAGCCCATCAGGTCGATTACTACCTGCGCGTGGGCGTTCCGTTCTTCTTTGGTTTCCAGCGTGCAGATGAAGTCTACCATGTTCTGCACATTGCGGCCGTATTCAGCAAGGATAAGGTGACTACGGGTACTATTATAATCAAATTCCATATTGGATTTTTTATTCTACAATTCTTAGTTTGGCGTATTTAAGCAAGAGCTGCTTCTGCCCAAGTTCTTTGAAAAAGACAGTGGCCTTCAGGTCAGGACTTTTACCTTCCATATTGACAACCTTCCCGAAACCGAAGCGTTCATGCTCAACTTCCATGCCGACCTGCAGATTTTTTGTGTCGGAAGGCGCAAATCCCGGAGTGGGTACGTGCGCTTTGGGAAGCATGGAGGTTGTTTTGGGAAGAATCTTGGGTTTTGGTTTTGAAAACGATTCGGTTTTCTGTCCCCAGGCACTGCGTTCATTCCCGAAGGATGTTTCCTGACTCTCTTGTTGCTGCGGTTTGAAATCGATATCGAGGTACTGAGGGTCGAGCTCATCGATGAACCGACTGGGCTCGCAATTATTCAGATTACCCCACTGATACCTGGAAGTGGCATAGGAAATATAGATATTCTTTTCCGCGCGGGTTAAAGCTACGTAAAATAAGCGACGTTCTTCTTCCAGTTCGCTGCGCGATCCGAGGGAGCGTTGCGAAGGGAAGAGGTTTTCCTCTAAACCCACCACGTGCACATAGGGGAACTCCAGTCCTTTAGACGAGTGAATCGTCATGAGTGAAACCGTATCGGCATTGGGATCTTTGTCGTTATCCTCGTTGGTAAGCAAGGCGATATCTTGCATAAAGACCTCCAGTCCGCGGTCTTCGATGTCTTCGCGTTCACTGAATTCTTTAATTCCGTTCAGCAATTCCTGAATATTCTCATAGCGGCTCAGGCCTTCTACAGATTTGTCTTCGTAAAGGTCCTTCAGCAAGCCGCTGTGCTGTGCAATATGCATGGCTGTATCGAAGGCGACCCGGTTATTGGCGGCAGCCTGGAAGCTTTTGATTAGCAGGCCGAAGGGCGCTACCGTGGAGGCAGTCCGGCTATCCAGGTATTGAGCTGCATTTTCGATCACCTCGAAAAGACTGATATTGTGCTCGTTGGCTGCGACCATGATACGTTCGACGGAAGTATTTCCTATTCCCCGACGCGGATAGTTGATCACCCGTTTCAGGGCTTCCTCGTCGCTGGGGTTATACGTCAGGCGGAAATAAGCGATCAAATCCTTGATTTCCTTCCGTTGGTAGAAGGATGTTCCTCCAAAAATTTTATAAGGGATTCCTATTTTACGCAAGGCTTCTTCCATAGCACGCGATTGTGCATTGGTACGGTATAAAATGGCGAAACTCTTGTAGGGGACCGAAGCAAGTGCACGCTTGTGTGCTATATTCTCGGCTACGATCTTACCTTCCTCGTTATCGCTGAATGCCCGTAAAATTTTGATCTTGTCGCCCACTTCATTTTCTGAAAAGACAGATTTCTTCAGCTGCTTTTCGTTTTTGGCAATGATACTGTTGGCAACGTTCACGATGTTTTGTGTGGAACGGTAGTTTTGCTCTAATTTAAAAACCTTCAGATCGGGATAGTCCTTTTCGAAGTTTAAGATATTCTGAATATCGGCACCACGGAAACCGTAGATGCTTTGGGCATCGTCGCCGACCACACAAAGATTTTCGTGGATAGCGGCCAGGCGCTTGACAATCAGGTATTGGGAGAAATTCGTATCCTGATACTCATCGAGCATCAGGTACTTGAATTTATTCTGGTATTTATACAAAACCTCCGGATGATTTTTCATCAAAACGTTGGTCTGGAACAGAAGGTCGTCAAAATCCATCGCACCTGCTTTGAAGCATCGTTGCGCATAGGTGGCGTAGATCTGGCCCATGTGGCCGCGGCCGGTTGATTGATCTTCGGCCTGAATATGACTGTTTTTCTGATATTCGGCAAAAGAGATCAGGTTGTTTTTCGCTGAAGAGATGCGGTTGTATACAAAGTTTGCATTGTAGAGCTTATCGTCTAATTGCATTTCCTTCAGGATTGTGCGTATCAGACTTTTCGAGTCGTCGGTATCGTAAATGGTAAAATTACTTGGATAGCCGATATGATGGGCTTCCACGCGAAGAATTCGTGCGAAAACGGAGTGAAAGGTTCCCATCCAGATATTTTTCGCCTCCGGCCCTACGACCTTCAGAATCCGGTCGCGCATTTCCCTGGCCGCCTTGTTGGTGAAAGTAAGCACCAGAATATTGAAGGGGTCAACACCGTTTTTGATAAGATGCGCAACACGATAGGTAATGACTCTGGTCTTGCCTGACCCGGCTCCCGCGACAATCATCACGGGGCCTGTTATCTGTTCTACTGCAGCTCGTTGCGAAGGGTTTAATCCTTGTAAATAGTCCAATTGATACCTCTTTTTTTAAAGATAAAGTTACTAAATTATAATTTATGGCCCGCCGACGATTTTCGTGACGGTCGTACGTTCTGATGCTTGATGGCATACTGCTTTTCTAAGAATTCAATGACAGCAGATGCGACATCCTTGCCGGTAGCTTTTTCAATGCCTTCGAGTCCGGGTGATGAATTTACTTCCAGAACCAGGGGGCCACGATCGGAAGGGAGCATATCTACCCCGCATACGGTGAGTCCGAGTTCGCGGGCAGCTTTCAATGCGGTATCACGTTCTGCTTTATTGAGTTTAATCAGTTGAGCAGTGCCGCCACGATGGAGGTTGGAACGGAATTCACCGTCTTTGGCCGTACGCTTCATGGCTCCTACTACTTTGCCGTCTACGATAAAAACACGGATGTCGGTACCTTTTGATTCTTTAATAAACTCCTGGATGAGGATATTATTGC
>DAIRDA010000262.1:0-3162 GCA_036796375.1 Albibacterium sp. | reverse complement strand
TTGCACGCCGCCCCAATCCGACGGCAAGCTTAATCCCTACATTGCCTATTGCGCGCAACTCCTTCAAATCAAGAAAGTACATACCATCGGAGGGGCTCAAGCCATTGCCGCACTGGCCTATGGAACCGAAAGCGTGCCGCGGGTCGACAAAATCTTTGGTCCGGGAAACCAGTATGTAACCAAGGCGAAAACGCTTGTTCAAACCCAAACCACTGCGGCAATTGATATGCCGGCGGGACCGTCAGAAGTGCTTGTGGTGGCGGATGAAACCAGCAAGCCTGCTTTTGTTGCAGCCGATCTTATCGCTCAGGCCGAGCACGGGCCTGACAGTCAGGCGGTCTTACTCAGCACCCATCCCGGTTTAATTGCTCAAGTCCAAGCCGAAATCGAAATACAACTGGAAGAGCTCCCCAGAGCTGAAATTGCCCGAAAGGCGCTCTCGAAGTCGTACGCAATCGAATTCCGGCAGATAGCCGAGTTGATGAGCTTCAGTAATCAGTATGCGCCTGAACACCTGATCATTTCTGTTGACAATCCAGCGCCCTATATCTCCCATATCGTCAATGCCGGCTCTGTTTTCCTGGGGCATCTTACACCGGAAAGTGCAGGCGATTATGCCTCCGGAACGAATCATACGCTGCCGACCAGTGCGTATGCAAAGGCGTACTCCGGTGTGTCAGTCGATTCCTTTGTCAAGAAAATTACGTTTCAGCAGATCAATGAACAGGGCATTCTCAACCTGGGGCCCGTTATTGAAACACTCGCTGAAATTGAGGGCTTACAGGGTCATAAGCACGCTGTCACGCTCCGTTTAAATTCACTGAACTCCAACGAACCATCCAACCATGAACCCGTTTAATATCCAAAACCTTCTCCGGGATAATATCAAACAACTGGTGCCCTATTCCAGCGCCCGCGACGAGTTCCAGGGACAGGCATCTGTATTTCTTGATGCGAATGAAAACCCCTACGGATCGCCCCTTGATACCGATTTTAACCGATATCCGGATCCGCTGCAAGTTCCGTTGAAGGAAGCCATCAGTAAAATTAAGGGCGTACCCGTTCCAAATACCTTTTTGGGCAACGGAAGCGACGAGGCGATCGATCTGCTTATACGGGCTTTCTGCCGCCCGCAGGTAGACAATATCCTCATCCTGCCTCCAACGTATGGCATGTACGAGGTATCGGCCAATATCAACGACGTCGCCATCCGAAAGGTTAATCTATTGCCCGATTATCAACTCGACATGGAGGCCATCGCAGAAAATATCGATGCCAATACGAAACTTATTTTCATCTGCTCTCCTAATAACCCTACCGGAAACTCGATCTATCGGGAAGACATCGAAACCATCCTGACGAACTTCGGAGGTCTGGTAATCGTCGATGAAGCTTACATCAATTTTTCGCGTCAGAAGAGTTTTATACAGGAACTCACCGAATACGGGAATCTGGTCGTTATGCAAACACTTTCCAAAGCATGGGGACTCGCTGCACTGCGTATCGGGATGGCATTTGCAAGTGAGGAAATCATCGAGGTACTCAACAAAATCAAACCTCCCTATAACATCAACCAGGCTTCGCAAACCCTGGCGCTCGAAGCTTTGAAGAACGTTGAGCAGATCAATCAATGGATCGTTGAAAGCATTGCACAGCGCAACCTCCTGGCGACAGAGCTAAAGTCATTGAAATTTGTCCAGACTGTTTACCCTTCCGATGCTAACTTCATTCTGGTAAGGGTCGACGATGCCCCGGCGGTATACAAATATCTTCTACAGCAGGAAATCATCGTGCGCGACCGTTCACGAGTCGCCCTCTGTGATGGGAGCTTACGCATCACCGTGGGTACCCCACTCGAAAATGAGCGTCTGATTACCGTTTTGAAAACCTTTGCATCATGAATTTAGAAAACACCACAAACCTGATAAAATTACTCTTTATAGATCGTGACGGAACCCTGATCCTGGAACCCGAGGATCAACAAATTGACAGCTTCGAAAAGCTAAAATTCTATCCCGGTGCCATCCACTACCTGTCACGGATTGCACAGGAGCTCGACTATCAACTTGTTTTGGTCAGCAACCAGGATGGTTTAGGCACCGATTCCTATCCCGAAGACACCTTCCATCCCGTTCATAATTTCATTCTCGACACCCTTCGCGGCGAAAAGATCGATTTTATTGCCCAGCATATCGACCGCACATTTGCGCATGAGAATGCAGCTACCAGAAAACCCGGCACTGCACTCCTTTCAGAGTATTTCGACACCAGTAAATATGATTTGGAAGGATCGTATGTGATTGGCGACCGGGTCAATGATGTGTTGCTTGCGCAGAACCTAAAGGCCCGGGCCATTTGGTTAAACAACAATCCCGAACTGGGGAGCGAGGAAAATCTGCAGTTCGAACCCACTGTAGTAGCGCTCGAAACAAGTTCTTGGAAATCAGTGTATGAATTTCTGAAACTAGGTGGACGCAAAGTTGTTCATACCCGGAAAACAAATGAGACCGACATCCACATTGAATTGAATTTGGACGGATCGGGAAGGTCGGAAATGAATACAGGACTAGCTTTTTTTGATCATATGCTCGACCAGCTAGCACGGCACGGGGGTGTCGATTTAAAAATTATCACCAAAGGTGATCTCCATATCGATGAACACCATACCATTGAAGATACTGCTATTGCTCTTGGGGAAGCGTTTACCAAAGCTATCGGCGATAAGCGTGGCCTGTCGCGTTACGGCTTCCTGTTACCCATGGACGATTCACTGGCTCAGGTAGCCATCGATTTTGGGGGCCGAAGCTGGATTGTCTGGGACGCATCCTTTAAACGTGAAAAAGTAGGTGACATGCCCACAGAGCTTTTCTTCCACTTTTTTAAGTCGTTTTCCGATGCCGCCCGCTGTAACCTGAACATTAAGGTAGAAGGCGACAACGAGCACCATATGATCGAATCGATCTTCAAAGCCTTTGCAAAAGCCATCAAAATGGCTATCCGCCGCGATCCTGAAAATATGCAATTGCCAAGCACTAAAGGTTTGTTATAGCATGACTGAATCAATACAGACACCGGCCCCTATCGGTATTGTCGATTACGGCGCAGGAAATATTTTCTCGCTTACAGCTGCGCTCGCCCGGCAGGGACTAGCCTATGAGATGG
>DAIRDA010000261.1:0-3195 GCA_036796375.1 Albibacterium sp. | reverse complement strand
GGTGGATTTACGGGTGGAGTTTACTATACCTACTCAAAAGCCGAAGAAGTCTCCGGTAACCCGGGTTCAAACGCATCTTCCGCTTGGGTTGGAAGTCCTTCCATCAACAATCCGAACGATCAGTATCTGTACAATTCTGCCTATGCAGTTCCTCACCGTGTGACGGCGAATATGTCGTACAGTGTGTCGTACCTGAACAATTTAGCGACAACCTTCTCGTTGTTCTACGACGGATCGCACCAGGGACGCTATTCGTATCAGTACAGCGCCGATTTCAATGGCGATGGAACGAATGCAGATTTGATTTTCCTTCCTGCTAACACGGCTGATTTAACCTTCGTTGATATCGTATCGGGTTCAGAGGTTTTATTCACCGCTGCGGAGCAGGCGACTGCTTTCGACGCATTTGTTGCGAACAACGACCTTGAGCAATACAGAGGTCAGTACCTGAAGCGTAACGACTTCCTGATGCCTTGGTTGAACCGTTTCGACGTTCGCATTGCTCAGGAGATAATGGCTCCGGTAGCGGGTCGTAACCATCGTTTGGAAATCAGTTTGGATATTCTGAACGTAGGTAACTTGCTGAAGAGCGACTGGGGAATTCAACAAACGCTTAGTGACGGACAGCGTCTGTTGACGCCGGTTACAAGAAGCGCTACGGATCCTACTTTCAGAATGATGACCGTGTCGGATGAATTGGCTACTTCGCCTTTCAGAGACGTTACTTCGTTCAGCTCTACCTGGAAAATGCAGTTAGGCTTACGCTACTCATTCTAAGTTGCGAGTTTACATTAATAATGAAGAAAGGGCCTGGTTTCAGGCCCTTTTTCTATTTATTATTTTTTGTAGCTGATACGGTAAACCAAGCCGGCATGATCGTCCGATACGAGCAGCGAGCCGTCGGGAAGCTGCAGTACGTCGACCGGCCTTCCCCAGGCCTCACCATCTTTTAGCCAACCGGAGGCGAAATCTTCATAGGCTACCGCCTTATTGCCTTCCAAACGCACCAGACTAACGCGGTAGCCAATGGGCGTGCTCCGGTTCCATGAACCGTGTTCGGCAATGAAAACCTGATTTTTATATTGTTCCGGAAACTGATTGCCGGTATAGAATTTCATGCCCAGGGCGGCACCATGCGGATTTAGCTTTTGTTTGGGCCGTGTATAATCGGCTGGATTCTTTCCTTCTCCGAACTCCGGATCGATAACATCATCGGCATGGATAAAGGGATAGCCGAAATGCATGCCCGCTTTCGGGGCGTGATTAAGCTCATCGTGGGGGATATCATCACCCATCATATCCCGTCCGTTCTCGGTAAACCATAATTCACCGTTTGTAGGGTGCCAGGCGAAGCCTACTGAGTTTCGGATTCCATGAGCGAAAATTTCAAACCCTGTTCCGTCTGCATTCATTCGGGTGATGGAAGCATAGCGTGGATCTTTCTCCGTATTGTCGCAGATATTGCAGGGGGCACCGATCGGAATATATAGTTTCCCGTCGGGTCCGAAAGCAATGTATTTCCAGCCATGATGCTTATCGGTGGGAAGCTGATCGTAGATCAGTGCTGGTTCGCCCGGATTCTCGAGCCTGTTCTCAATATCTGTAAATTTCCAGATCTTGCTGACCTCAGCCACATATAAGTCGCCATCTTTGAAGGCCACTCCGTTGGGTGTAGTCATGCCATCGGCAATCACAAATTGCTTTTCTGCGATGCCGTCGCCGTTCTTATCGACCAGGGCAGTTACTTTTTTTCCCTCACGGTTGCCAACGAAGACGGTTCCGTTAGTGCCAAGCGCCAGGGAGCGGGCATTGTCTACTTTGGCGAAGATGCTGATCTGGAAACCTGGCGGTAGTTTAATGTCGTGAAGTGGGGGATCATCCAGTTCTACCATCGGCCGGTTGCAGGTAACCGCCATCAGCGGAAAATGAAGTAGAATCAAAAGCGAAAGGATTAAATTTTTCATGGTTTGATATTTATTGTGCTTGTAAAAGAAATAAATACGGCTTTTTGTTTTCAGTGGACGACAATATAGAAGAATCAGGAAAACAAGGTCTTGACTTCTGATGTTTAAATGCCTAAACAAACACGCCGTATATATGAAGGAACACGATAGTACTGCACCGAAAGCACAGGTGCAAGCAAACCAGCCTGGCGACGAGTATAAGATGGATCCACTGCCCGAAAGCGAAGCGGCACCTGCTGGTAAAAAGAAATTACAATCAAAAGTAGCGATTATCACGGGAGGCGACAGCGGTATCGGACGGGCGGTTGCGGTCGCTTTTGCTCGGGAAGGAGCTTCCGTATGTATATCGTATCTGAATGAAGAGAAGGATGCATTAGAAACCGAACGCCTGGTTCGCGAGGCGGGAGGCGACTGTATTTTGGTGCCGGGCGATATCAGCGATGATAAGCATTGTGAACGGATCGTATCAATGACCATAGAAAAGTTCGGTAGGATTGATATTCTTGTCAATAATGCTGCGATGCATTTCCCGCAGGAGTCGCTTATGGATATCAGCAATGAGCAGCTGGAGCAAACCTTCCGGACCAATATTTTCTCCTATTTTTATCTGACCCGGGCCGCTCTGCCATTTTTAAAGGAGGGCGCTGCGATTATCAACACGTCCTCGGTGACAGCTTATCGGGGTAGTGGCCACCTTATTGACTATGCTTCATCAAAAGGTGCTATCGTTGCGTTTACGCGCTCGCTGGCGGCCAATCTGGCCAAGAAAGGTATCCGAGTCAATGGCGTTGCGCCGGGTCCCATCTGGACGCCCTTAATCCCGGCAAGTTTTACCAAAGAAGAGGTAGGAGAATTCGGTAAAGACGTTCCCATGGGTCGTCCTGGTCAGCCGAATGAAATTGCGCCATCTTATGTGTTTTTAGCTTCGTCCGATTCAAGCTATATGACCGGGCAGATTATTCACCCTAACGGAGGAGAAATCATCAATGGATAAAGAAAAAGCAGGCAAGTCTGTCTACAATCAGGAGATATTAGATAAAATTGCCGGAATTCTATTCGAACAGAGCGCGACCTTGTCGGTCGCCGAAAGCGTTACCTCCGGCTGCCTGCAAACGGCTTTTTCGCTTGCTGAGGGGGCGACGCAATTTTTTCAGGGCGGAATTACGGCCTACGAGGCCTCTCAAAAAACCAGACTGCTCGATGTAGAACCCATTTATGGTAAGGAAAACGA
>DAIRDA010000260.1:0-3204 GCA_036796375.1 Albibacterium sp. | reverse complement strand
GCATTCGAATACTGCGGCGTCAGCACCATGGTATTACGCGTTGGGTTCGCCGTATTTTCAAGCCCATCCTGTAATACTCCTTCAACAATGCGTGGCTGATCACGGTCAAGTGTTCTCATGCTCAAACCTCTCGCCGTTAAATAGTGCTCTGTTGCGTTCAGCACATCGCCCCCGTAACGAAAATCAACCAGGAAATTCATACTGAAATTCTTGTAACGCAGTTCGTTTGAGAAGCCTGCCGTCCATTTCGGCCAGCGGTTGGTTCCATTTCCGATAAAAGCACTCGCACGTAATGGCAATCCACTTGTCGGACTAATCAGGATATCGCCCTGATCATTTCTCAAGTAGAAGAAGCCCGTGAATGAAGTAATGGGCTGGCCCGGACGTGTACCATTTCGCACGTTTCCATACAGCCAGGTGTCTGAGTTATAACTCTCCGGCAAATCTGCCGGTAATGATACCAGCTCAGAGCGCGATCGTGCGAAGTTAATTCGCGACGTCCAGTTAAAATCAGGTCTTACAATCGGTTTAAGCGTTAACGATACTTCGACACCCTGGTTCCTTGTATGCCCTCCATTCATATCGGTCAGGATAAATCCTGTACCATAGCTGGCACGCACATCGTTTACGATCTGGTCTTTTGTTTCCTTCTTATAGTAGGAGAACTCAACGCCGAATCGATCATCGAGGAAAAAGAGTTCGGTACCAATTTCCCAGGAAGTGGCCATTTCAGGTTTCAAGGTCGGATTAGGAGCGGTGAATCCATATCCATACCCCCCTGTTGTAACGTCTTTGTATTCCAGCGCCGGATAGATTTTGTAAGGGCGCGCATCACGACCCACTTGTGCAATACTGGCACGTAACTTACCATAGCTCAAAACATTCTTCATGCCTTCCAAAGCCGGAATATCGGTGAAGTTAATGGCAGTCGAAATCGACGGGTAGAAGAAAGAATTCAGATCGTAAGGAAGTGTCGAGCTCCAGTCATTTCTACCGGTTATGGTTAAGTATACGATTTCTTCCCAATCCATTTGCAATTGGCCGAACGCACTTACCAGACGATAATCAGTCTGGGTCGTTCTTGATTGACGCGAAGCCTGAGGCGAGTTATTGATAGAAACGAAGTTAGGATCCATGAATTTCTCACCGGAAGTTGCAACCGCCCATCCGCTCCGATCGCTTAAAGCATGGCCTACCATCAGGTTCGCATTGAACTTTCCGATTTCTTTATCTACCGTAAAGAACGACTGAAGGTTAATGTTGCGGGTATTGTTAATCAATACATCCAGCAATCCACCGCGAGTGTATCCATAATTACTTTCAGGATGCCTCAAAACCTGATTCTCTCCGGATGAAACATCGAAGCCGAGTTTGGAGTCGAAAGATAACCAGGGAAGCGGTGTAAGTGTAATTCCACTCGTTGCATAAATCCGGTTGGTTTTGGATGAGATACCATTTTTCTCTACGTTAAAATATGGATTATCGATCTCTGCAGCCAGATCAAAATACTTTCTACGCGTTCCATCCGGGTTAAGGTAAACTTTTGCATCGTCCGTCTGCGGCCAAAGCAGCAAACCAAGCAAGGGGCCGCCAGCGCCTTTGAATGGCTGTTCGTTGTTGGTTAAACTGTAGTTTAGGGCAACATCGACCGAAAGCCAGTCGTTTATCCTTGAACGATTCGAGCCGGTAAGGTTGATTCGATCGTAGAGAGAATTCGGCACCACCCCTTTTTGGTCGGTATAGGCACCGGATATCCGCCAGGTGGCCATTTCCGATCCCCCCTCAAAAGAGAGATTGTGTTTCTGCGTGAGCGCAGTTTCGAAAAAACCATCCACGTTATCGTAGAATTTAGTTCCTTCCTCATATTTCGGTCCCCAGTAATTTACAGATGCAGTACCGGCAATTCCGCCGGATCCCAGTCCATAAACACGTTGAACTTCAGGAACATTCGTTACCTGATCCACCCGGAAACTATTATTGTACGACATGGTAGCCGTTCCCGCCTTCCCTCGCTTGGTGGTGATGACGATTGCGCCGTTGGCCGCTTCAATCCCATAAAGAGCCGCTGCCTCTGGTCCTTTCAGAACCGTAATGCTGGCAATATCTTCCGGATTAAAATCCGAAATACGATTGGTAAAATCGACACCGCGGTTTTCGAAAGACGTAGCCGTGCTTCCGCTGGTTGCCAGCAGATTCGTATGCATAGTCGAATTATCGGCCGGCAATCCGTCAATAACAATCAGCGGCTGATTGCTTCCGCTGATGGAACTGATTCCCCGTAGAAAAATCGAACTAGAAGCACCCGGTACACCGGAAGTAGAAATCACATCCAGTCCGGCCACCCGACCCTGCAATGCGTTTACAAAGTTTTCACGCTGGGTTTCAGCCACATTTTCGGCAGAAACCGATTGTACAGACGATCCGAACGACTTCCGCTTGGCCATTACGCCCATTGCACCGGTTACGACTACTTCAGACAGGGCTTCGGTACTCGACTCCAACGTAACGTCGACGTTGCCGCTCGCCGGAACAGCCCGTTCGGTTGCCGTCATACCGATGAAGTTAAAAACCAGCGTTGCACCCACCGGAGCAGAAATAACGAACTGGCCATTGTTGTTTGTTTGTGTGGACTGGTTTTGTCCGCCTCCTTTAACCGATACGGTCACCCCCGGTAAAGGTTGATTGGTTCCGGCCTCGACTACTCTTCCAGTAACCGAGCGCTGTTGGGCATTAAGCATGCTGGATGAAAGGAACACCAGCGCAACCAACAAGAGTAAAATTTTCTTCATATTTGGTTAGTTTACATTTTTTAATAACCTCCTGGGAAAGAGTGCTATCCTCATCAAACATAAAAAAGAATTTTCACATCTTGCCAACTTTTGCACGTTTTTGTTACAAAGTGTTAAATACAGCATAAAAACGGCCCTTTTAAGCCTTAACGTTTGTAACAATGCGCATCAAAATGCAACTACCGCGTTGTTACAAGCGCTTTTCTCGTTCCGAAAACATCCTTTCGTTTAAAGCAAATGAATCTTTATGCATTTTTCTAAACCTTTTAACGATATTTAGCCAACTAATTCACTAACCTATGCTAAAAGAAGAGCGCCAAGCGTACATACTCCGACAAATCAACTTGCATAATCGGGTCTTATCTGCCGATATGAGCGAAAAGCTTAAGGTTTCGGAAGATACCATCCGGCGCGA
>DAIRDA010000259.1:0-3233 GCA_036796375.1 Albibacterium sp. | reverse complement strand
ATAGGGACTATGATAACAAGGTCTACTCTTGGTCGTATTGTCGGCACAGCAAAAAAATACCAAAGTAAGTCAAAAAAGATATTGAACAGGTCTGTGGATCTGTTTGACCCCTGTTTGGTCTCTGTTTGGTATCTGTTTTGTCTCTGTTTGGCTAATCGCAAACACTAAGCATGTAAGCGGTTTATTGGTCAGTTATTCCGGATCCCGTTCGGCGTATCCCGTTCATCCCTCAAAAATTCCCTTGACAATTATGCATGGTTCTTATACTTTCGCTTCCGATTATAACCAAAACCAAAAACCAGCATATTATGAACAGAAGTCCTCCGCAGGTATTGCGTTCTTTTTTATGGATCAGCTAACTTTTGTATTAATCATTAATTCTCCATTGTATATGAATAATAATAGTACCTCATTTAATTCAAGCCCTCATGCTTATTCAGATATAAAAAGATTATTGGATGAGCTTATAAAAAGTAATCGGGAAATACAGAAAGAACTGAAGAAGTTTCTGCCCCATGCAACCCTGCTCGATGGTTGGTTTCCGGCGACTTATGTAAAGGAGATGCTGGGCATCAGCAGCAGTACGCTTCATCGTTATATGAACGACGGAACCTTGCCCTATAGCAAAATCGGGTTCAGAACCCTGTTCCACCAGAACGACATCCGGGCGCTGCTTGAACGGAACTACCGCAGAGGATAATAAGGCTTTAATTTTTTGATTTTCAGGAACCGCGCATTTGGCGGGGTTCCTTATCTTTGCCGCTTTTTAGCATCTGCACATAAACAAACCTATTCTAATTCACGATTAAAATTCATTTGTTAACTTTTGGAAACCATTATTAATGTTTTAAGCAAGGGGGAAGTCGATAGCCCTCCAACAGACGATTTAAAAATAAAAGCGGCCCAGGTAATTAAGCGCCTGGAAAAATGGCCGAAGCTGAGTAATTTTTTATTGAAGCTTTTTGGGCGGCCCGAGATACTAAAGGCATCGGGTAAAAAGCTTAAGTATTTAAATACGGTACTTGACCAAATTCTGGAGCAGTTTGCTTCGGAAAGGCCCAGCGGGAATGATGAAAGCGATGTGGACGTAGAAATTGCATTATTTGTGTTGTTGCTGCGTTATAATTTCAATCACGAAAGCGTGTATGCATTCTACATGGCCGAGATCGCCCATGTGGTTTCGCTTAATAAAGACGATGTAGAACAGACGTTGCGCCGCATACGAATTCAGTGCGGGGTTCCGCCGAGGAAAGACATGGCCTACAACCGAAACGGCAACAGCCTGGCGGAAGATATACTCGCTGAACTCGACCGCCGCTTCAGTCTCTTGAACATAAACGAAGGATATATCCGGCCGATTGATATCGGGGTGCCGGGCAATGTGTTCATTCCCTTTATTGGCTTGATGGTTCAGTCGGGGCTTCTAAATAAAACCGGAGGACCGCGGAAATTCCACACGAGCCTTACGAAGCTTTTCCGTACAACCGATGGGAGCTTTTTTTCACTGAAGACAGTACAGAACCAGCTAGGCGGCATCGACGCAGGTAACCTGGAGAAATGCAGAGCGCTTTTGCTGGATATGCTTGAGAACGTTGAGTATAAAATGGATGTGAAGGTCCGCAAGATAAATGGGCCGACGCTTAGCGAGTAAGTTACCGTCGGTAATAGTACACGGAACCTTTACCCGTTTTGTCTTCTTTTTGAAGCTTGCCCGCCTTCACCAGGCGGTCGAGCACCTTGGCAATCACCTTTGGATTGAAGTTTTTCTGATAGGGAGGATGGGTACGGATATACTCGGTTATTTCCCGCACCCTTCTTCCCTTGTTCAGGAAAGAATCGTTCACTAAAACGGTTTTGATAAAGTGGGCAACTACATTATCCTTTGCTCTGGAGAGAAAGTATTTCAGGTTGGCCTCGTTGCTCTCGAAGAATTCTTCCAAAGTATCGGAATGGCCCTGCTTCGCCAATTCGATCGGATCGGATGACATCAACGCAGAGGCGCTTATGCCGAAGAGCCCGGTCAGCTTTTCGACGGTGGTGGGTGAAACGCGGGTTTGACCCTTTAATATCTTGGCTATGGTATGTGTCGATAATCCAGCTGCCTCGGAGAGACCTTCTATGGTTAAATCGGCCTGGAGCATCAGCGATTTTAATTGCGCGGCAATAATGTCCGACAATAATTCCTTCTTTTCCATGGGAGACAAAAGGAATTATAAGTTTGGAGACAATTTTGTAATCGCGCTTGCTCTTTTGACGACTACTGGCTATCTTCGAAGCCTCTTGAAATTCATAAACCAAAATGAAATTATGAAGAAGACCGGTGAAAGTGAGCCCCTTAACGATACGCCTGAAACGGCAACGGAGCTCGATGGGTTGCGTTTTATTCTCGCGAATAGGGAATTGGGCGCCGAAGCAGTGATGCATGATTTTGCCTCACGTTTCAGTCCGCTCGTATCGACTACGCTTCTTCATCAACTACACCTTTATGCCACCCAGGAGGTGTACCGCCCGTTGGAGAACAGGGATGATCTGAACGAATTCTATGAGGCACTGAACGACCTGCTAGCGGCGGTGTATTCATTGAGTGCCAAGAAGAAGGAGGAGGGGGTGGATCGAACAGCTGAGGGAAAGGGGTGAGCTGGTTAGCTGTTCAGTAGGGCTGGATACTTGAATGAAACAGGACAGGATTTTGTCAATGACAATGCACGGGAACGTGCGATTTTTCTTATCCAATATTTAGTCACGCAAGACAATGACAGGGAGTATTCTGAAAAAGATCTTTTCTTAAATCAGTTATTGGTCAATTATGATGATTCTTTGCCGTTGACCAAGTACATTGAGTTGACAGATAGTGAGCTTAAATTAGCGGAAGGTTTGCTTGACGGAGCCAAAGCGAATTGGAGAGCGATAAGTGGATCTTCTGTCGAGTCATTTAGAATATCGTTTTTAATGCGTGCGGGACAATTACAAAGGAGTGAGAACGGGTGGTTTGTAACTGTGGAAGAAAAAGCAGTCGATATGCTTTTGAATTCTCTTCCATGGTCAATTAACCAGATAGGATTCCCCTGGAATCCTTATCGCATCGAAGTCATTTGGCGCTAATACAGATAGAGAGGGGCCAAGGTCTTACCGAAAAAAGTGGCTTACTGCGGAAACGAATTTTGCCCCTAAATATTTCACCAACGTCAATAAGAACTTCCGGGAAGTTGTCCAGTCGTAATATCTGATCGTCA
>DAIRDA010000258.1:0-3240 GCA_036796375.1 Albibacterium sp. | reverse complement strand
CCGCAAAAGTTTGAAAAACCAGCCTCATTTGCCCGTAACAATTCTAAGGGAGCCCTGTCCTTCTCAACGGTTTCAATTGACTGCCTCATGGCAACGATCTATCCTATAGCCGGATAAGACATTCCGTTCAGACAATCAAAGGCTGAACTCACACCAAACAGACACCAAACAGACACCAAACAGACCTATGAGTCTGTTCAATGTCCTTTTTATGTGACGCTGGCGCCTATTCTTAGACAGGCAATTATAAACGATTCCCGAGCAGGTGCGCACCATAACCGCAATCGCCCCCTGAACAGCGCAAAAAAAAAGCAGAGCGGTATTGCTCTGCTTTTCCCAGCCGATATTTCTGAATGCGTATTAAATACTTGCTTTACGTTCCCGCCAAATGGCAAAACCAAATGCGGCAAGCAACAGAATGGAAGCGACGAGTGAAATATTCTCGCCCATATAGTAGGATTGAGGTTCGAATTTGAATTCCAACTTGTGGTTCCCACCCGGAAGTTGAGCGGCACGAAGAACGTAATCGGCGCGGAAATAAGGAATTTCCTGACCGTCTATAAAGGCCTTCCAGCCTTTATCGTAATAGATTTCGGAGAATACCGCCAGGGCATCCTGCGGGGCTGAATATTCGTAGACAAGGTGATCAGGGCGGTAGTCGACCAGCTCTATGCTTGCATTGCGGGCAGTACCCACGCGGGAAGAATCGATTAAGGATTTGAATTCGGAATGCACAATGGCCACCTCTTTCGGATCGAAGCTATCAATGGCATTCATCTCCTGCTCGGCGTTATCGACAAACAGTACCCGGTTCACAAACCAGGCATTCCCCGCAGTGGTGCTCCGGTTTTGGATGCGTTGCGAGCCCTCCGCATTGGCCGTTATCAGATATTTTGTGTTCAGCATATCCAGCACATCCTCGTTGATGGCGTTATTGAACTGACGTTCGATCAATTCCTGATAGCGCATCAACTTGGCAGCATGATACCCCCCGATGGTATTGTGATAATAGCTCGAGCTGGCGCTGTTGAACGTTGGAATACTCAGGTCGAGTACGCGGTAATTTTGTGCCGGATCGCGCCCTATCAGCTGATCAACCTCCCTTTCAGGGAACTGAGCCGCAATGGAACTTTCTTCTACAAAATTGTCCTTATTCAGATAGCGGCGGTTGACCACCCACATATCAATTAAAATAAGGGTTGCCAGCACGATAACGGCGGTGTTCACTTTCAGTTTATCTTTCACCCACAGCCACAGCAGTCCGGTAGCGAGCAGAATAAAAATGACCGACCGCCAGGCATCGGCTCTGGCCATCGATTCGCGGTCTTCAATCAGGGCGTTGCCAATCATCTGGGCGAATCCGCTATCGCCCAGCTGACCAGTTAATTGCTGTATAAAGGTTTGATGATTACTGCCCCGGAAATCAAGCAGTATACCCGGCAGCAGGGCAATCAGCAGTGAAATTCCGCCCACGATATAGGCGCTATAGAGCACTTTCTTATCGAGCCTCGGGATCTCCGAACGGCGGTTAACAATCTCATTTAATGCTAAAACAGCCAGGATCGGTATAAACAGCGATGCAAGCACCAGCGTCGACTCGACCGCACGGAATTTGTTGTAGAGCGGAAAATAATTAAAAAACAAGTCGGATATAAAAGGCAGGTGGCGGCCAAAGCTTAAAAACAGGCTGAGCAAGGTCGCGCTCAGCAGCCACCATTTCAAGCGGTTGTTAACAATAAAGAGCCCGAGAACAAAAAGGAAGATGACAATGGCGCCAAAATACCAGGGCCCGGAGGTGAATGGCTTATCGCCCCAATACGTGGGCATCTGCTGGGCAAAACCTACGGCCTGGTCTTGCGGCACACCCTGGGCCACGAGCACTTTTGCTACGGCCGAGTTTTCGTCCAGATTCGGACCCGAACCGCCCCCATAGGCGTTCGGAATCAGGAAGGTCAGATTTTCCATGACGCCCTGACTCCACTGATAGGCATATTCGCGGTCGACCCCCTCGTTTTGCGACGGCTTGGCCTCGCTTAGCAGGTTGGATTTTCCGCGGATCGATTCCTGGCTGTATTCGTAGGTGGTCCACAGAAGACCCGCATTGACGGCCAGGGCCAGCATGCAGGCAGCAGCGATGGATCCGATAGCCTTTCCAAAGCGGGCAAGCTGCTTTTCTTTATTGGCATGGTATAATTCAATCCCCATCAGGATAAGCATGGCAATAAAAAGGTAGTAAGTCATCTGAATATGGTTCACCCGTATTTCAAGCGCCAGAAATAAGGCGGTGAGTGCTGCGCCCCACAGATATCTTCCCCGCAGGGTAAGAAACACACCGGCAATTACCGGCGCAAAGAAGGCAATGGCGTAGGCCTTGCTGGCATGACCGGCCTCGATATAGATGAAGTTATACGAGGAAAAGGTAAAGGCGATGGCTCCCAGTGCAGCAATCCATGGCTTTACCCGCATCACGTTAAACAAGAGATAGGCTCCGATAAAATAAAAAAGAATGGTATCGATTGGATTGGGGAATACGGCCCTGAAAAAGCCCATGATATGGGTACCGATATTTTTTGGATAGGAAACCCATATCTGATAAGAAGGCATTCCCCCGAACATGGCATTGGTCCACAGAGGGCCCTTGCCGTCCTGGTCTTTAAACTCCATGATTTCCCGCTGCATTGCCTTGGCCTGAACGACGTCGTATTGCATCAGGGTTTTTCCTTGCCAGGCAGGGGTGAAATAAATAAAGCTGATGGCTATAAAAATTCCAATGATGGCAAAGTGGATGGCGTTGCGGGTAAACCAGTTTTTCATTCTATGATTTCTAAATCTAAAAATTCAAAAATATAGAATAGAATCCAATTTTTATGAAGAGAATGGGATTTTGTAAGATTTGTGTTATTTCACTTCCTCGAAGTCTACGAATTCGCCAGCCTTGTTGGGGCCTTTCTCATTCGGCTCCTGCGGAGGAATGTAGTCGATTCGGATTTTGCCCTCGGCCTTTTTAGGGCGATCGTGCTGGGTTTGACGGAATTGCGCTCCCTGTCCCTGCTGAAATCCCTTCATGGCTTCTTCCTGCATTTTACGCGCGAAGCGCCGCAAGATCCATGGGAAAAGCGTGGCCATGACGATGCGCAGCAACCATAAAATCAATATTGTTATTAATAAAAACTTTAAAAAACCCATAAAAGCTTCTGTCCTTCTTCTTATGTAAATAACAAATTTAACAAAAAATGTTTA
>DAIRDA010000257.1:0-3250 GCA_036796375.1 Albibacterium sp. | reverse complement strand
TAGGACTTACGATCGTTAATCTTTCGATCCTGAAAACCGGCAAAGCAAAAGGCGTACGATTTGACACGCTGGAAGCCATTTGCAAGGCGCTGGACTGCAAGCCGGGTGATATTATTGATATCGAGTAGTTTAATTTGCTTCAGTCAAAGGTGCTAGTCGAGCTTTACCCTTCCAAGTATCTCTTCCTGTTTGACAAATCCCCAGAAGCGGGAATCGTATGAATTTCCCCGGTTATCGCCCATGACGAAGAATAAGCATAAGACAACCGTAGGTGACGTGTTTCAGGAAAGAGTTCATAGGTTTTGATATTGGTAAACCAATATAAGAAATATAACAGCTCTAAATCCAAAGAAAATTGCGCTTTGCATGAATTGTTGCATTCCATATCTTTACGCTAATAACCGATTATAAAACTACAAGCTATCCAAAACCTGGAGACGGATGGAAACAATATCCACAAGAAGACATCTTTTCAAGTTCTACTTCATATTATTATTCTTTACTGCCTTTACCCTTTGTCTCGGATCGCTTATTCTTTTGGAAAGCATTGAGCTCTATAAAACCGACCAACTTACCAGAAAAAAAGGTTTTCAAGCACTTTTTGCTGTGATTCTTTACGGCGTTGCGATTTCGCTGCCATACTCCTATTGGAAAAATTCGCCTGAGATAACAGTTGATGAACTCTCCATACGGTTCGGAACTCAAACGTTTCATTTGAACGATATTATTCATTTCGACCTCACTGCAAAGGTTCCGTTTCACTACATTATTTCAGTCCCGATGGAAGGGTCGACGATAACTTTCAGGGACGGAACAGTGAAAACCTTCATCGATGATATGTACGCAAACAGTTGGGAAATAAAATCATTTTTACATCGGTGTATAAATAAGGTTGAATATATTTTCCAGCCGATAACGAGGTTTGAACAGAGTCTTATTGACTCTGAACGAAAGGACGTATTTAAAGGCAATCAGTTTACGACTATTAGCGCAATAGCACTCTGGGGAGGCTTGGTAGCATTCATTATGGCTTATTTGGATGGGAATTTTCAGAATTCGATTGGTATGTTGCTAGTCCTACTTACGATACTGACGATATGGTTCCTTTTCCACTCATGGTTCATGAATTACTTCTGCCTGACTAAAAATATTCTGTTGGTTAAAAATCACAACCTCCTATGGCGAAAAAATTATTATCGACTATCAGACATAGAGGAGGTGGTTATTGAAATGCCGGACAAGCACCCCTATTGTATGCGGATCATCACGAAAAACTTTAAATCTAAGCTTTATCCGGCAGCAACGCTAAGGACGCGGACGTGGCACAGGCTTATCGAGGAGTTGGAGGCGAAGGGTGTGTCGGTACGAGACGAATGTATACGTGGAAGCAATACGAAAAGCACCTAACATGTCAAGTTCGAAAGCACCTAATCAAGATACCGACTCAGTAGTTGATTTGAAGGAAGTCTCGTTATCGGACGATGAAATCTCCCACCTAAGGGGTTTCGTTCTGCCAAAGACCAGGCGAAACTTCTTTTTGCTCTGTCTAATTTACTTGGCAATGCTTCCAATTCTTCCTTATTTTCCGGCAAAAATTACGCAAAGAACATTAATCGAACGTATGGATTATTGGTCTGCAATCGAACTTTGCTGCTGGGCATTCGGCTTATTACTTTGTTTGTTGTACTATCTAGCCGTCGTGCGATTAAAGCAAGACATCAGACAGGGCAAGAAACACATCTCCGCACTTTTATCACAAATAAGCGTTGGAAGGGAACCAAAAAGATTGAACTTTTGATAGAACATCGTCCAAAGGGCCTTACGGAAAAATTTATGTTAGATAGTAAAGAGTACTACAACTGGCTTAAAGGAAATATCCTTGAAATCGAATATTTAGCAAAGTCGGGACAACTTCTTCGCTATTCGAAGGTTGAGGCAACGAACGACCTGCCTCTCGTAGCAGCCAAATAAATCAACGAATGGAAACCCATCAATCGATCGCTAAAAAAGCTTTCCCGATTATTCTGGCGAATGCCAGTGCTCCCTTACTGGGGCTGGCCGATACTGCTGCCATCGGTCATGCCGGAGGAGCACAGGAAATTGGGGCGATTGCCCTCGGTGCGCTCGTGTTTAGCTTTGTGTATTGGGGTTTTGGCTTTCTTCGGATGGGGACGACTGGCTTTACTGCGCAGGCTTTCGGGGCAGGCAAAATGGGTGAGGTTCGGGATACCGGCCTTCGCGCATTGCTACTGGGCCTCGGAATTGGCATTATGCTGATGCTTCTTCAGCAGGTTATCCTGCTGTCGTCCCTTTATTTGCTGAATACCAGCGAATCGATTAAAGCCTTGGTAGGCGATTATTTCTTTACCCGTATCTGGGGAGCGCCGGCTACCCTGGGCACGTACGCAATATTAGGCGTGCTTGTGGGTTTGGGTGAGACCCGCAAGCTCCTGATGCTACAGTTGTTCCTCAACGGCCTGAATATTCTTCTTAACCTTTTTTTCGTGATTGTGCTGGATTTTGGAGTGAAGGGCATAGCTCTGGGGACTGTCCTCGCCGAATGGTTGTCCTTTTTCATGGGCTTGTGGATGGTTCGCAAAACGCTGAATTATCTGCTAGTTGATGTCGGTGATAAGTTCAACTGGAAGGTTTTGCTTGAGAAACAAAAGTTCATTGAAATGATGCTGGTGAACGGGAATATCATGATCCGCACATTGGCCTTGCTATCTGGCTTTGCCTGGTTCACAAATCGTGGGGCGGGCTTTGGTGATGGCATTCTGGCCGCCAATCACATCCTGCTGCAGTTCGTTTCACTTTCTGCCTTCTTCCTCGACGGATATGCCTACGTAGTAGAAATGATGGCCGGCAAAGCCATTGGTGCGCGCGATGAGCGAAAATTCAGCACGGAACTGAAGCTTGCCAATCAATTAGCCGGCGGAACAGCCCTCATTCTAGCCCTGCTCTTTTTCTTCGCCGGCGAACTGGCTATTAACGGACTGACCACGGATACCATGGTACGGAGCTACGCTTATAGCGTTCTGCCCCTGGCCTGCCTCTATATTTTGATCTCGTTTTATGCCTTTCAGCTGGACGGTGTATTTATCGGCGCCACGCAAAGCAAGGAAATGCGAAATGCGAGCCTTTTCTCCGTCCTGATTTTCATTATCGCCGCCGAAGGGTTAAGCAGATCATTCGGCAATACGGGTTTGTGGATAGCCTTTATCATTTACGTATTCGTGCGGGGAATGAG
>DAIRDA010000256.1:0-3255 GCA_036796375.1 Albibacterium sp. | reverse complement strand
AGGTGTTGAAAGATGCCGGTGCTGCTTCTATCTACGGCTCCCGTGCGGCCAACGGTGTGATTACCATAACTACAAAATCCGGAAAAGGTAAGATAAGGGTCAACTACGATTCGTACTATGGAGTTCAAACCGTACAGCAAGGCAATGTATGGGACATTCTTTCACCACAAGAAATGGCCGACTTACAATGGATGGCGAAAACAAATACTAATCCAGACGTCGCTCCAAGCGATGATTTGTATGGAAGTGGAGCCAGGCCGGTTCTGCCCGATTATATTGCGCCTAAAGGTTTAATGGAGGGTGATCCCGGCGTAAATCCAGATTTATATAACGTAAATCCATTCTATACAAGTCCATCTGATGCCGACGCCTTCTATCGGATATCGAAAGCGAATAAAGAAGGCACCGACTGGTTTCACGAAATCTTTTCGAATGCACCCACCACCAGCCATAATCTACAGGTAAGCGGAAGCAGCGATGCCGCTCAATATCTTTTTTCGTTAAATTATCTCAACCAACAGGGAACCCTCATTAATACGTATCTGAAGCGATATACACTGCGTTCCAACACACGATTCGAAGTGAACGATCGAATTCGGGTGGGTGAAAACATTTCTTTTTCGTTAATGGATAATCCGAGGGTTGATGCCCGGACAGAGGGGAGTGCTATCGGTATGGCCTTGCGTCAGCAGCCCATTATTCCAGTTCGCGATATTATGGGGAATTACGCGGGTTCTTTTGGGGGTATCGGTAACGCCCAAAACCCGGTTGCCATTCAGGAGCGTCGGGAAAATAATAAAGGGCTCTCCAGAAGGCTCTTTGGGAATGTTTTTGGTGAAGTAGATATTATCGACAACCTTATGTTCAGAACAAGTTTCGGAGGTGAACTTTGGTCCGGTAATTTTAGGTCTTTCAATTATCCTACTTACGAGAATGCTGAAAATACGGGAACCAATTCATATTCTGAAAGTTCCACCCACGGATATAATTGGACCTGGACCAATACGCTGCAATACAAGCAGGTATTCAATGAAATCCACGATCTGACTATAATTGCCGGAACAGAAGGCTATCGAAATACAGGAGGGGATGTGGGGGGACAGACTTTTGGTTACTTTTCGTTCGATCCAAACTTTACCAATCTAGGAACCGGCTCCGGTACGCAGACAAATTTTAGTGGTCGCTACGCTGATGCTTTGTTTTCATACTTCGGACGGGCAGATTACATTTTCAACGATCGCTATCTCTTCGGCGCCACTATTCGCCGCGATGGATCCTCCCGCTTTCTTAATGAACAGTTCGGATGGTTCCCAGCAGTAAGTGCCGGATGGCGTGTGTCTGAAGAATCCTTTATGAGCGGACTTGAATGGCTCAACGACTTGAAATTCCGCGCTGGTTATGGAGTAATGGGAAATCAGTTAAATGTGGACCCTGCAAATGCCTTTACCACCTATGGTAGTAATCGTCAGCAAACCTTCTATGATATCGGTGGCACCGGAAATACCATTGTCGAAGGGTTTAAGCGTAACCGCGTGGGTAACCCGGATGCAGTGTGGGAAAAGAATATAAATGCAAATATAGGCTTTGATGCTACCCTTTTCGGAGGAAAATTTACAGTGACGGCAGATTATTACCGCAAGGATATCGACCGCTTGTTATATAATCCTGCCCTGTCAGGAACCGCCGGACAAGCGACTGTTCCTTTTGTGAACGTAGCAGGGATGAAGAACTCTGGATTCGACGTTGCCCTCTCGACATTTTTCGATGTTACTTCCGATTTTAAAGTAGATTTAACAGGTACTTTAACGACCTACAACAATGAAATTGTAAAGGTTTCGCAATCGGCCAATTATTTCGATCAAGAAGGAAGACGATTCAACGGAAGCACCATTGTTCGGAATCAGTTAGGCCACTCGGTCGGACAATTCTATGGTTATCAAATTGAGGGTTTCTGGAATTCACAAGCTGAAATTGATGCTGCAGGTGAGGGCTACCAGAACGACGTAGCTGTCGGACGTTTCCGCTATGCGGATACCGACGGGGATGGCAAAGTGACTCCGGACGACCGTGTTTTTCTGGGTAACCCCAACCCTGATTTTAGTTACGGTCTAAATATTGGGGCTAATTATAAACAATTCGATTTCGGTATCTTTCTTTATGGGGTAGTAGGAAACGACCTATGGAATAACGTAAAATGGTGGCACGACTTCTACAGCTCCTTTGGTGGTGCTAAGAGCCATACCGCACTCTACGATTCTTGGAGACCTGATAATCTGAATGCAAAAGCACCGATTCAGGAAACTGCAGGATCTTTCTCATCGGCGAACGTTCCGAACTCCTACTTTGTTGAGAAAGGCTCGTATTTAAGGGCTAAGAATGCGCAATTGGGTTACACCTTTTCGCCTACCTTGCTGGAAGGAATCAAAGTTGATCGACTCCGCATTTACGTTCAGGCAGCTAACCTTTTTACCATTACCAATTATTCCGGCCTCGATCCGGAAGTGTCGGGCGGTACCACAACTTTCGGGATTGACGAAGGGACCTATCCGAGTCAACGACAGTTCCTGTTTGGAGTGAATCTTACGTTTTAATGTTATAAGAAAAAGATATGAAAAAGATAACCTATATAGGAATGCTGGCAGGAGTACTGCTGGTAGGTTCAATAACTTCCTGTACAAAAGATTTCCTACAGGAGCCAGCCCAAGGAGCATTGGGGGATGAGGTACTCGCTAATCGGGCGGGGGTTGAGAAATTGCTTATCGGTTCCTACGGCGTACTCGACGGGGTGGTCGGTGTGGGTAACCCATGGGAGAGTTCCCCCGATAACTGGATCTACGGAAGTGTAGCCGGGGGAGATGCGCATAAAGGTAGTGACGGGGGCGATCAACCGGCCATCGATCCGATTGCCAAGTTTATTGCCGATGGTAGTAACGGATTCTTCAATAATCGCTGGAGTTCTTTGTACGATGGAGTTACAACCGCCAATTCAGTTTTGGCGTTGTTGGCCCGTACAGAAGGCATTCCCGAAGCCGATCAGAAGAATCTTGCCGGCCAGGCTCGCTTTCTTCGTGGCCATTATTATTTCGAGTTGAAAAAGCTCTTTAATATGGTTCCCTGGATTGATGAGACCACGACGGACTTCAATCAGCCCAACGATAAAGACATCTGGCCAATGATCGAAGCCGATTTCCAATTTGCATACGATAATCTACCGCCGGCGCAGAGCGATGTCGGGCGGGCGAATAAATGGGCAGC
>DAIRDA010000255.1:0-3298 GCA_036796375.1 Albibacterium sp. | reverse complement strand
TTAAATACGAATACATCGCCCTCAAAATTCATGTCGTAGTATTCAATATTCCAAAACTCACTATCTTGGTCTTGATAGCGAAATGCTACGGAGTGGAGTTCGTCGTTCTGAAAAACCCTCGATATCTCTTTCAAGTCATTTCGCTTTAAGAAAAAAGAATTATTGCTTGTATCGGCAATTGAAACGCGGATATCAACTATATTCTGAGCAATGTTTTTCGGTCGATCGACAGATTGTGCTACCAAAAAATGAGTAGACAAGAAGAAAAGATTTAAAAGCAGCAATGTTTCCTTTCTCATTATGGGAGGCTATAGAGTCAAGATACGCAATTTTACAAGAAAATGGATGTTGCGCTTAGCAACGCTTAACGGAATTGTAGTACTAGAAAAAAATACATAACTTGTTCTTACCGTTGGCTCATCTGGCTAAGAGAGCCCCTGCATCCCCATACCACTTTACACACCAATAGTACACACTAGAGAAATGAAGCAAATGAAACGATTGCTGAAGCCCAAAACCTTTCTATTAGTGGTAATTGCATTATTCGCTGTCGTTTGGTTCGTTTTTATAGCGTCCGTCGTTGAAAACAGTAAGCACACCGATAATGAAAGCTATTTTGGCCCCTGACTGCCTTTCAATCAATCATGCAATTCCCTTATGGATGGCGTCCAGAAACAGTTCACTGCTTACGCGGCTCACCACCTAAAGCATATGCATTAACATTTACTTATACCGGATTATAACCTCTCCGGATCAGCAATCAACCAGTATCGCAAAAGCCTCGGACGATCTACACATTCTACCGCAAAAATGTGTAGCTGGTCTGTAGCTGGTCTGTAGCTGGTCCGAAGCTGGTCGGATAAAAGGTAAATGAAAACTAATGGGAAGTTACTCTGCAATACATCACAGTTAACATCTTTTGCAATGAGGAGGCCGCCCGAAAGCTCACATCAACTGCCACAGGTAAAATGCAAAGGCGATGGTTTGTGCTACCGAGAACACTACTCGCCCCCGGTGGGTAAAGATATCTTTCACACCAACGATGATGATCGAAAGCAGGGTGAACAGTGCCAGGAACAAGAGCGTATTTGTTGCTGGCGTATGCCCGAAAAAAGCTGGGAATTGATCTGTCCGGTCTGTATAGCTATCGAAGGCCAGGCCAACGTACATTATTACCGCGTAATAGTATACGTTTAGAAGGAGCGACATCCAGACCACGATGGATAATATGGTTTTCATGGTTCGGTTGGTTAGGGTTATTAAAGATAAGAATAACTATCCAACCGATTAATTTATCAACGCTCCGCCGACGAATGTTTCGGATTTAATCTTTTCGGATCGCTACCGGTTTCTTTTCTTCGTCAATCGCTACGAAGGAGAACTGTCCGGTTACCGCTTTCTCGCGTTCTTCGCTATACATTTGTTCGACGAAGATTTCGACCTGCACTTTCAGACTGGTATTTCCGATGTGGACAACCGTGCCAACAAGCTCGACGATGGTTCCGGCGGGAATGGGTTTGGTGAAATCAATCCGGTCACTGCTTACCGTTACCATTTTTTGGCGGCTGAAACGGGTTGCGGTGATGAACGCTACTTCGTCCATCATATGCATGGCCATTCCACCAAAAAGAGTATCGTAATGATTGGTTGTGTTTGGAAAAACGGCTTTGAAAATGCGCGTTTGTGAGGCTTCAATTTTTTCTTGTATGGTCATTTTTCGTAGTGTGCTCATGATTGGCGAATGTGCCAAACGGCCGCAAAGGTAATGAATCTTTAGACGCTAACTGACCTTAGCCGTCGATCAGACGCACGATCACATTCCCTGTTTTCTGACCCGATTGCGCATAACGATGGGCTTCAACAATATCGTCCAGCAGGTATTGCCGGTCAATTACCGGCCGGAATGCGCCGATAGCGGCCAGGTTTCGGATATAGTTGATTTGCTCCTTGCCCATTTTCGGAATGGGGAATAATACTTTTTTTCCGGTACCGAACTTGCCGGCCAGTGCAAGCCAGATGTTTTGTCCATTTTTCCCGAGCTCAGTAGAGATATAAATTCCCTGATCCTTCAGGATGGATTGGCAGGCGGGAAAGGATGTCTTACCTACTGCATCCAGGATGAAATCGAAACGATGGGGCGATTGTTTAAAATCTTCTGTTTGATAGTCGATAACTTGATCTGCGCCGAGCGATTTCACCAGCTCAACATTCACCGTGTTGGCTACTGCAACGACATAAGTGCCGAGATGCTTTAGCAGTTGAACAGCGGCTGAACCGATTGCCCCGGTTGCCCCGTAAACCATAACGGTGTCGCCCTGCTTTACGCGTGCTGCCCGGATGGTGTTTAAGGCATAGTGACTGCCTTCGGTCAGGGCAGCAGCATGGAGATAATCGATTCCCTCGGGGATGGTCGTGATGGAGGCCGATTCATCGATCGTTTTAAATTCTGCATTTCCTCCGAAAGCGTACTCATCGTATCCGAAGACCCGATCGCCCCGTCGGAATAGGGTAACCCCTCGTCCCATGCCCACCACCTCTCCTGCGAATTCTGTTCCCAGGAGAGGTCGTTTCGGTCGTAACAGGCCTGTAAAAAGACGGGATATAAAATATTGAGCGCTCCGAAAGCCGGTATCTGTGCGGTTGACTGTGCTGCAGTATATCTTTACCAACACTTCCCCGTCTTTCGGAACGGGTGTAGGGATTTCGGCTATCGAGACAACTTCCGGTCCTCCATAGCGATGGTACAATGCGGCTCTCATAACATAAAGCTACATTTTTTAGATCGCTATTTTAAAATTATTTTTTGCTTAATTTACGACAAATCAGCTAGTTATGATGGTTTCTATTTCTCCCACCACACTTTCGTCATGACGTTGTCGCCCCCGATCCGTTCTGCGGCCACCTGGTAGTTTTCAGGATTGAACTGACGCACATCGCTGTGATACATAAAACGGCTGGGCATCACGCCGTCGTGTAGCATATGCGGCGTGGTCGGTAAGTCCGGATAGCCCGTGCGACGGTATTCAAACCATTGCTGATAGTCGTTAAAAAACAGTCCCAGGTATTTTTGATTCATGATTTGTTCAAGTGTTCCGTTGAATGACGCGGCAGGGTTTTCAAAATAGCTGGCCGGCATTGCTCCATTTTTCCATTGTGTAACTGCTGCGGTAACTGCCCGTTCGTAGGCGGTTTTGGCGGCGGCCATATCGCCCTTTTGCAAGGCAACTTCCGCTTTGATAAATTCAACCTCCGCGTAGCTCATGATGATCTCGTGTATCTCGGTGCCTACGGCGCTTGG
>DAIRDA010000254.1:0-3299 GCA_036796375.1 Albibacterium sp. | reverse complement strand
GGGATTGAGTTGGATGTTCTCTAGAATGACATCCGGTAGAAAGGTCAACAGTACAGCTGCAATCGCAAGGATTACAGCGCTCGCGGTCATAACTAGTTTAGTATTCATAGCTTTTAGTGTTGAGTTTCATTGAATCCTGTGTGGACGGATGATTGAATATAAGCAATCATAAATAGTTCCGATAAAATATTTGGATTTATGGGGGATTAGCTATAAATTAAATTAATCGTTTTAGCCAATTCTGCCAATAAACCAAATTACCAACATGAAGAAAATTACTCTGCTATTACTATCTCTGGCAATGTTCGGCGCTGTATCCGCCCAGGAAAAATTTAATGGTCTGGACATGAACATGGGAAGCCTGTCCCGCCTGTCGGATGCGCAAACCCGTTCTATTAGTCCCGAAAATTTCACCGGTGCCAAAGGGAAAGGAGGGATGGCTGATCCTGTGAAACAGAAAGGGCAACGGAATGTGGCCAACAATGCGATGCAAGCCAGGGAACTGGGAATCGGGTGGAAAGTGAATCCTTATATCCTTATCGAACCGGGAGAAACCATTACGATTGCCGAGATTGAGGGATCGGGGGCTATTCAGCATATCTGGATGACGCCTACCGGAAACTGGCAATATTCCATTCTGCGCTTTTACTGGGATGATGAAACCGAGCCCTCGGTGGAAGTGCCTGTAGGGCCGTTCTTTGGCATGGCCTGGAATCGTTTTGCACCCCTGAATTCCATCCCGATGACGGTCAACCCGGGTAGTGCCTTCAACAGTTTCTGGAAAATGCCCTTCCGTAAAAAATGCAGGATCACGGTTGAGAATATAAATCCCGATGAAACGATGAGTCTTTATTATCAGATCGACTATACGCTGACGGAAGTTGGGGAAGATGAAGCCTATTTCCATGCGCAGTACCGACGGTCGGACAAGAATACGAATTCGGATCATGTAATTATCGACGGAATTAAGGGTAAGGGACACTACGTAGGCACCTTTATGGCCGTTGGTGTGAATAATAACGGCTGGTGGGGAGAAGGGGAAATTAAGTTCTTTATGGACGGTGATAAGGATTTCGCTACCATTGTAGGGACGGGCACCGAGGATTATTTTCTGGGATCGTACAACTTTGAGAATAAAGAAACCCGTCAGTATCAGGAATACTCAACGCCCTATGCCGGCTTGCATCAGGTGATCAGGCCCGACGGTTTATACAATTCGCAACAACGCTTCGGGATGTACCGCTGGCATGTGCTTGATCCAATCCGCTTCGAAAAAGATTTGCGTGTAACGATTCAGGATCTGGGCTGGAGGAGTAATCACCGTTACCTGCCGCAAAATTCGGATATTATTACGGTGGCTTACTGGTATCAGCGCGAGCCGCATGCACGTTTCCCGACGCTTCCGGAGAGAAACCGGCTGGAGGTGAACTAATCCTCCGATGCCTGCTGCCCGGAGGAGGATGCGATCATAAGCTTTCTCGCCGGCTATGAACCGGAGGAGAGGGGCAAATGCAACAAAAAAGGAGCGCATTGCTGCACTCCTTTTTTGCCTTAGCGGCATTCCTTTTAAGAAAATGAATGATTACGATTAAACATTTAGTTAGGGCAGGAGCACCTGATCGATTACGTGGATGACGCCATTGTCGGTAACCATGTCGGCACCGGTGATTTTAGACGCGCTGGTGTTGGATGTACCTTTTACCGTTGCGCCGCCTGTTACATTGAACATTAACGGTCCGCCCATCAGTGCATCCACACTCAGACCGTTGCTAAGTCCGCTCGAAAATACACGGGCCTGCACGACGTGGTAGGTCAGGATGGAAGTGAGCGCAGCGGGACTGGCAGCACGTACGGCTTGTACGTTGGCAAATCCAGCATTCATAAACGCCTGGTTGGTAGGTGCGAAGACGGTAAAAGGTCCGTCGCTTTCCAATACGGCACGTACGTTGGTACTGCCTTCGCTGGCTCGTAATACGGCGGCAACCAAAAAGCTGAATTCACTTTTGCCCACCAGTGTTTCTACGATATTGCCCATTGGCGGCATAATCACCTTGTCGATTACGTGAATAACGCCGTTGCTGGCCATTACGTCGGCCTGCGTTACTTTTGCACCGTTAACAAATACACCGGCTTCACCCTTGGTGACGAAGATGTCTTCACCGCCTGCCGTTTCAACGGCTGTGTTGGTTGCGGTAGGGATCGAAGAAGCGTTTACCTTGGAGGGCAGCACGTGGTACAGGAGAATCGCCTTCAGCGTTTCTACCGGTACTTCGTTGATGCTTGCCTCGGTGGCAAATCCGGCTGCTTTGAAAGCGTCGTTGGTAGGTGCGAACACGGTAAACGGCCCTGACCCGTTAAGCGTTGCCGCCAGTCCCGCACGAACCACGGCAGTCCGAAGCATTGAAAAGTTGTTGTTTTCACTCACAATCTCGACGATTGTCTGATCGGTGTTGGGCATTACATCATCGTCTTTGCTGCAAGAAGTGAATGCCACGGCCATAAAGGCCATCATTAAACCTTTAAATAAATTCTTTTTCATTTTGTGTTGAATTAGGTAGTATATATTTACACCGTATACTCCAAATACACGGCCAGTTTCGACTAATACTATCCCATATATCTATTTATTAGTATAATATTATACCAAAATGGCCAGTTTAAGCAAATGAATTTCTGAACAAGTCCACTGACGATTCAGTGACTGTACTTTATTTAGGCCTATTCTCCAGGAATTTGTCGTACGCAGTGTCCAATAATGTGACAGCGTCGAGGTTTTTTTGGTATAAGGGCTTATGGAAGTCGTCTAGCTTCTGTAAAATTCTTATCAGGTCCAGTTTTTCTTTTTGAGTCAGGTTCCCCGTAACGATTTGGGTTGCTTTCCGGATCTTGCCCATTTGCCTGTCGAGCGCCTCGAGTCCCAGATCGGTAATCTTAATAATTTTGCTTCGCCGGTCGGTTTCCGAAGCCTGTTGTTCGATCCAGCGCTTTTCAAGCAGCCGATCAATCACCTTCATACCAGCGGGTTTGTCCTGTATATTTCGCTTGATAAGTTCCATTTTACCCATTGCTCCAAACGATTTCAATGTAATCAGGTAAATAAAATCTTCCTGTGTAGAGAAGTCGGAGTCGGAAATGGCGGAGCGTGAATAGGTTTTGGCGTATCGGTTCATATGAACGATCAGGGTGTTTATCGTGCTTTCCGGACTTCGCCCGTTTTCCTTTCCTTCCCAATAGGGCTCTTCGGCTTGTGCGATCAGGCCGGATTTGCCTGCTTGCAGCCATTGTTTGAATCCTTCTAC
>DAIRDA010000253.1:0-3330 GCA_036796375.1 Albibacterium sp. | reverse complement strand
AACTGTCCGGCCAGAATGGCGGCAGCGGCAAAGGCGCCTATTTCAAACACATACTGCATGGCTACGGGCGAACCGATTTTCAATATCTGCAAACAGCGGATACGGTCGACCTGGCGCATCACAAAATGCTGGATATAAGGTCGGAAATCTTTTGACTTAAAGATATAGATTGCCATGACCAGGGCCATCAGGCAGCGGTCGATCAGCGTTGCATAACCCACCCCGCTCACACCCATGGGTTCTATGCCGAACATTCCTTTCACAAAGATGATGGCCAGAATAATATTCAGTACGTTTCCCCAGATCGTAATCCGCATGGCTTGTTTGGTGAATCCAAGCCCTTCAGCAAATTGCTTAAAGGCGCTGAACACCATGATCGGGAGGATGGAAAGACTCAGGATAAGCAGGAAGGGTTTGGCTTCTTTCACCACGGCAGGGTCTTGATCGAGATGGTTAAGCATGGCCATGGAACCGAAATATACAAGTACAAAGAGCACGATTCCGGCAATTACGTTCAGTACAATGCTGTTCGATAGGAGCTTGGCGCATTCTTCTTTATGATTGCGACCGTTTTCCTGGGCAACGAGTGGGGTAAGTCCGAAAGCAAGGCCCAGGCCGATCACCATCACCACCATAAACACGCTGTTGACCAGCGACACGGCAGCTAAAGGAATGGTGCCGGCAAAATGACCAACAATCACACTATCAGCGGTATGTACCATGGTGTGGCCGAGTTGTGAGATCATGATCGGGCCAGCGAGTTGCAGGTTGGAACGATAGTAGGGCTTGTATTGAGCAAAGAAATTTTTCAAAACGCATGAATTATTCCGCAAAGATATAACAGTTTTTGCCGATTCCCTGATGAATGATTTCTTGTTTCCTTCATCATTGTTCTTAAAAAATAATAACTTTGAAAAATAAAGGATTAACAGAATTCATGATGATGCACTCAACACTGTTGTTTTTAAATATTGGCGGCCAGGAGATGATCTTTATTTTCATCGTTGCTTTGTTTCTGTTTGGCGGAAAGAAATTGCCTGAGCTTGCGCGCGGATTGGGAAGAGGAATTCGGGAGTTTAAAGATGCTTCTGAAACGATTAAGCGGGATATCAGCGATCAGATAAACGATTTTGAAAAAGAGACTGAGAAGCCGGTGGCACCTAAAGCCATTGCTGAGAATTCCGTTGTGGAGCCTGTGGAAGAGCGTAAGCTTGATCAGCTGACAGATGAAGAAATTCAATCGGGCGATATTTCACATTCCGATCAGTATTACCGCCCGAACTATGATTATACAGCGCCGGGAACCGACGCGGATTCGGAAAGTGAAAACCGTCCGGCAGTAGGAGAAGCTGCGGCAGCAAAAAATAATTAACGTACCATTTATTTATAGTCAACTTGATATAAAAGCCGGAAGCGATTTCGGCTTTTCTGTGTTTTAAATTAAGCCATCCTTGTTTCAAATGAACTACGCATCAAAAATTTCTGATTTATTAGGCCTTAACACTTCGCAGGTAAGCAATACCCTGGCGTTATTGGATGAGGGGGCAACCATTCCTTTTATCGCGCGTTATCGTAAAGAGATGACCAGCGGGCTCGACGAGGTGCAGCTGGCAGATATCCGCGATCTGTCTAAACGCTTGCAGGAACTCGACAAGCGCAAGGAGGCAATTTTGAAATCGATTGAGGAACAGGGAAAACTGACGCCCGCGCTTAATCAGCAGATTAGCGAAGCGGAAACGATTTCCATTCTGGAAGATTTGTATCTTCCTTACAAGCCCAAGCGCCGTACGCGGGCAAGCATTGCACGCGACAAGGGATTGCAGGGCCTGGCCGACCTGCTGCTGGAGCAAGGCAAAACAGACCCGCTGATGGCTGCGGCCGACTACCTGAACGAAGAGATTTCGACCGTGGAAGAGGCTTTGGCCGGGGCACGGGATATTCTGGCAGAGCTCTTCTCGGAGAATGCGGGAATACGTGCGAAGATTCGGACCCTCTTTATGGAGAAGGGGAACTTTAAATCTACGCTGATTCCGGGAAGCGAAGAGGCGGCGCAGAAGTTTAAAGATTATTTCGACTGGACCGAACCGGTCAAGACGGTGGCTTCGCATCGCCTGCTTGCCATGCGCCGTGGCGAAAAGGAAGGTTTCCTGCGACTGGAGTTGACTGTAAATGAAGAGGATGCCTTGCCTATATTAAAGGAAGAATTTCTGAAAGGAAAGGGTGAAAGCTCAGCCGAGGTGGCAAAGGCCTTGGAGGACAGCTATAAGCGATTGATTAAACCGTCTATTGAGACGGAGATGCGTGTGCTTACCCGCCAGAAGGCAGATGAAGAAGCGATCCGCGTATTTTCAGAGAATGCGCGGCAGCTGCTGCTGGCAGCACCCATGGGGCAAAAACGCCTTCTTTCAATCGATCCGGGTTTTCGGACCGGATGTAAGGTGGTTTGTTTAGATGAACAAGGTAAGCTGCTTATAAACAATACAATATATCCTCATACTGGTGAAGGTAAACGTCAGGAATCGGAACGGATCGTTAAGAACCTGATTGAGCAATATAAAATTGAGGCCATCGCCATCGGGAATGGAACGGCCGGCCGCGAAACCGAAGCCTTTATCAAGAGCTTCGTTCCGTCTACGATGCTGGTGGTGATGGTGAACGAAAGCGGGGCGTCTATTTATTCGGCATCGCCCGTTGCACGGGAGGAATTTCCGGACCACGATATTACCGTTCGCGGGGCCGTTTCGATCGGTAGGCGACTGATGGATCCGCTGGCTGAATTGGTCAAGATAGATCCGAAATCGATCGGCGTAGGGCAATACCAGCACGATGTCGACCAAACCAAGCTGCAGGCCTCGCTTGATGAAACGGTGGCAAGCTGTGTGAACGCGGTAGGCGTATCGCTGAATACGGCTTCGCGGCAGATTCTTTCGTATGTATCGGGGCTCGGACCGGTGCTGGCTCAGAATATCATTAATTATCGGAACGAGAACGGTCCCTTCCGTTCCAGGGCTGAGTTGAAGAAAGTTCCCCGCCTGGGCGATAAGGCCTATGAGCAGGCTGCCGGATTCTTGCGGATAAGCAACGCCGATAACCCGCTTGACAGCAGCGCGGTACATCCAGAACGTTATCCTTTGGTAGAGAAGATGGCTCGTGACTTGCAAAGCTCGGTGCCCGAATTATTGAAGGATCAGGAAATTAGAAAGAAGATTCGCCCTTCGGATTATATCAGCGAGGAAGTTGGTCTGCATACCCTGAACGATATCCTGGCGGAGCTTGCCAAGCCGGGGCGTGATCCGCGTGAAAGCTTTGAGGCCTTTTCATTTACGGAGG
>DAIRDA010000252.1:0-3338 GCA_036796375.1 Albibacterium sp. | reverse complement strand
TGAGCACCGCCGAACAGGATAATATTACCTTTCAGGCTGCAAACGGCTTCTTTGCCCGCGGAGAGTATGGAGCGGCAGTAGAAGCGATCAACGCATATTTCGACAAGTTTCCAAAACCAATTCAGGAAAAATATGCACGTTTTATCCGGGCAGAAAGTTTATGGCGGACTGGAAAACCAAAAGAAGCTCTACACGACTATAATATTATTCTAAACGACTGGACAAGTCCGTACACAGAACGCACCCTCATTAGCGTATCTCAGTTACATTTGCAGCTGAAACAATATAACGAAGCGATTGCATCATTGAAAAAGCTCGAGTTGACGGCAGAGTACCGCTCAAACTATGGCTTTGCCGTCAATAATTTGATGCTGAGCTATTACATGATGGGCGACATGGATGAGACGCTGAAGTACGCTGGCTTTGTTAAGAGCTATGAAAAATCCTCGCAGGAGGAAATTGCTAAAGCGCACCTCTATTCGGGCAAGGCCAACCTGGCCAAAAATGACAAAGCGGCTGCGAAGAAGGATTTCAAAGCGGCCGCTGATGCGAGCCAGACGGTAGTGGGTGCAGAAGCCAAGTACAATTATGGCCAGCTTCAGTTTGATGAGAAGGGTATTAAAGCCGCTCAGGAAACAGCCTTCGATCTGATCAAAAACATGCCTTCGCACGACTATTGGGTTGCGAAAAGTTTTATCCTGCTGGCCGACACTTACCTGGCACTCAAAGATGAATTTCAGGCAAAGAGCACGCTTGAAAGCATCATCGAAAATTACGAGAACAAGCAGGATGACATTCTTCCTGAAGCCAAGAAACGTTTAGACAAAATTAACAATAAGAAATAAGCCATGATATTGAAGAATTCAATGCTTAAATATACATTTTTAACGGGTTTGTGTGCCTTTTCTTTATCAGCCTCTGCGCAGATTGATACTACAAAACAGGCAGCAACCGCGATTGAAGAGGTTGAGGTAGTTCGAGACTACCGGCCAGTGCTTGCCGACGCTGTAAAAATCAGACGCAGTCCGGACCTGAGCGATACCAGAAAGTTTCAACCAAAGCTACGTTATAATGTGCTTGATAAGCGCCTGAACAATCCATCAGGGATGGGAAGGTTAAACATCCAGGAGTTGACTTCGACCCGACCCGATATTATGACAAACAACTATGCAAAGCTGGGGATCGGGAACTTCAACTCAATTTTAGGCGAACTGTATATTAACTCGGGAACGGACGAATACTATCAGCGGGGATTTTATGCAAAGCACCTGAGTCAGAAAGGCGACTATAAAAGCCAGCGCTATTCGGAGCAGCAGTTTGGCGTGTTTGGAAGAAGCATCCTTGAAAAATTTACGTTAACCGGCGAACTCGGATATAGCCGTTATGGAACAAATTTCTATGGCCTGATTCCGGAAACGGATAACATTCCGACCGACTTTGAAAAGCAGGCGTTTAACAATATCTTCCTGACAGGTGAACTATTGAAAAATTTTGACCCGAACGATACCTCGCTTAGCTATTCGCTGAAAGCTGATGCCTATAGTTTCGGGGATGCTTATAACGCCAAGGAAAACTCCTTTGCCATCAGCGGCTATGTAAACAAAGCGGTTCAGGCATTCAATCTGGGAGCCAATATTTCGGCCGATTTGACAGGCATTAAGGCGACCGACTTCGACCATTCCAATAATATTATCCGGTTAAATCCTTATGTCCGTTTTCAGGGAACGAATTACCGTTTGACGCTGGGAGGTAATTTCGTAGCGGAGTCGGGCGATTCAAGTCGCACAAACCTCTTCCCTTTTGCAGACATCGAACTCGATATTGTTCCTGAATACGCAACCATTTTCGGAGGGCTGAAAGGGGATGTTAACAAAACTTCTCTTCGTACGCTTGCTCAGGAGAACCCGTATTTGAATGAAAATATCCAGATTAACAATACTGTTGAGCGGATGCATATTTATGGGGGCGTGAAGGGTAATGTGGGAGCGACTTTCGGATATCGGGCCAAGTTGTATTACAAAAAAGTTGAAGACCTGGCTTTCTTCATTAACAGTCCGAACCGACCGTCACGATTCGACGTGATTTACGATGCAGGGCTTGATGAAACGACCAGTGTATCTGGTCTGGAAGGAGAAATTAACATCCGGGTATCGGAGACCGTTAATCTTGGAGGACGCCTGAATTTAACGGATTATAAACTCTCGACCGAGCAAGAAGCATGGTTCAGACCGGCCGTGCAGATTGCGTCTAACGCCCGTATAAATATCAGCGAAAAGGTGTTTTTGAACGCTGAAGTGTTGTTTTCGGGTGAAACATCGGCGCAGACATACGACTACTTCACTCCGGTAATGACGGGCGATTATTCGCTCGCTCAGCCTGTGGTGTCAAAAGTGTCGGCCTTTGCCGATTTCAGTGCAGGCGCAGAATACCGGGTGAATAACCAGTTTGGGGTATTTGTTCAGGCAAATAACCTCCTGAATACTGAATACGAGAAATACTTGTACTACCCGCGTCTGGGTTTTAATATTTTCGGAGGATTAAATTATTCATTTTAAATAAATAACTTTGCCGCTGGCAGTAAATGAGCAATTTAGCGCAATATATGAGGGAAGCTCTGGAAAATGGACAATCGGTCTATCTTCCAGAGATAGGAACGTTCAGGAAAGAACGGGTACCCGCGTTTTTTGATGCGCTGAAAGAATGTTTTGTGCCTCCTTTCAGAAACCTGATCCTTAGCGAGGAGCAGCTTGCTGAATTTTCCATTTTTAAACTTATTGCTACTAAAAATGACAGTCTGAAGCGTCGTCAGTTTATTGAAGCAGAAATCAATGATTTGAAAGCGGAACTGAGGAACGGCGATGAAGTTTTTCTGGAGGGACTGGGCCGACTTAAGCAAAACGGACAACATATTGAATTCAATGCAGCCGGCCTGGCTTGGAACGATTATCCGGATTACGAGGAGGTTGAAGAGATGCAACACTTAAGGCATCCGGCGACTCAGGAGATATCGGCGCAGGATTCACCAGTAGAAGAAGATGTCTTAGTGGCGGATATTCTGGTACCGAGGGACGCACCCGCAAAAGCGTCGACTAGCCGTTCATGGGTTTGGCTGATCGTTGCCTTACTTGCGGCTGCGGCATTATTTGCCTGGATGTGGTATAGCAGTCCGGAGAAAAATCGGGGTGAGAAAGCAACGCCCTCTACGCTGGATGCACCGGGGGGACCAAAACCTGCAGGCGAATCGGCTGGGATACCCTCGCCAGCTGATACGCAAAAGACGGAATCTGCCGTAGCGCCGGATGATTCGGTGGCCGTTGCGCCAGTTAGTCAAGAGACTA
>DAIRDA010000251.1:0-3354 GCA_036796375.1 Albibacterium sp. | reverse complement strand
CAGGTACTGATAACGGTACTCTTTGGAAGGGTCTATCCCGTCGAGCTGAATCCACCAGCGCTTTCCGTCGGGTGTTTGGGTCATCCGCGCCTTATCATCTGCTTTCCAATCGTTGAAGTCGCCAATCAGGTGCACACGTTGCTTTCCTGGCGCCGTCAGGTTGAAAATCACGGATTTGCCTCCATTACGGAAGGTAGTTCCGTCGGCTGCGCTTGCCGGAAGCTCCTTTGCACCACCACCCTCTTCGGGCTGATCGGCAGGGGCGTCCTTTTTACAGGAGGAACACAGAAGAACAAAAAATACGATAAAGGGATAGAGGCGGAGATATTTCATAACGAGTTTTTTATTTTACATACTAACTTTCCTGACGTGGCTTTCTTTAACCCTCAGCACCGCAAGTGCTCCCACCGCCATAAACACTCCCGCCATCACGATCGCAAAAATCGCCTGTCCGTCGAATAGGATCTTCACCATGAACCCCCCAAAAAAACCACCGATAATCTGCGGAAATGTGATAAAGAAATTAAAAATGCCCATCGAAACCCCCATTTTATTAGAGGCAATTGAACTTGCAAGCAATGCATAGGGCATTGCCAGAATGCTACCCCAGGCAAACCCGACGCCAGTCATAGAAAGCAGCAGCCAATCCGGATCGCTGATAAAATAAAACGATGCCAGACCCGCCCCGCCGGCAGCCAGTGAAAAGGCATGGGTGGCTTTGCGACCGAGGCGTTTTGACAAAAGCGGCAGACACAGGGCGTATAAGGCCGAAACTGCATTGTAGGTACCGAAAAGAATTCCCACCCAATTCGCCGCATCCGCATAATCGGCCGAGGTGGTATCGCCCGGCTCAAGACGGTAAATATGCTGGGCAATGGCTGGAGTCATAAAAACCCACATCAGGAAAAGCGCCAGCCAGGAAAAAAACTGGACCAGCCCGAGTTGCTTCATGGTCTTTGGCATCTGCACAAAGTTTACCAGAATGTCGGAGAGTCCCTTGCCGCCAGCCTCCGATGGGTCGTTCGCAGGCGGATCGTATCTTCGTAGTTCTTCGGGACTGTATTCACGCGTACGGATCACCGTCCACATCAACGATAGAAGCAACACGAAGGCTCCCGCATAAAAAGAGAAAATAACATTATCAGGCACCTCCCCTGGTCCGGCCGTCTTGGAAATTCCAAAATGCTCGGAAAGCAAATAGGGTAGCCAGGAACCGAGCACGGCCCCTACTCCAATCAGGAAGGTTTGCAGTGAGAACCCGAGGCTACGTTGCTCGTCGGGCAGATTGTCGGCGACCAGCGCCCGGAAAGGTTCCATCGCTACATTGAACGATGCATCCATAATCATAAGCATTCCGGCACCAATCCAGAGCGGCGGAAGCACCGTCGTCATCAGTACGTCGGAATTTGGAAGCAGAACCAAGGCTAATGCCGCCAGAACGGCCCCGGCGAGGAAAAAAGGACGCCTTCTTCCCAGGCGGGTCCAGGTGCGGTCGCTATAATGCCCGATCAAGGGCTGAACCAACATACCGGTAATGGGTGCAGCCAGCCAGAACAAGGAAAGATGCTCCACATCTGCGCCAAATGTCTGCAGAATCCGTGATGCATTGCTGTTCTGCAGGGCGAAGCCAAACTGTATGCCCAGAAAACCGAAACTCATGTTCCATATTTGCCAGAAAGAAAGCCGTGGTTTTTGCGCTGGGTAGGTCATCTTCAATTATAGAATTAATCACATCGCCTAATGAGTAAGCAAATTCTTTCGTTCATGTGTTATACTCCCCTCTCCCGTCATACGATAGTCGATTTCGTAGAGCCTGAGCTCTACCGCTGCTGAAGAATGATTCCTGACCCTTATTTCGTTCTGCGATACGTTTATTTCCAGCGCCGCATCCCGGAAATGCATAAAAAAAGAATAGGAAGTCCACTGCCGGGGCAGCAAAGGCGACAAGTGAAGTCGCCCGCTCCGAACTTTCATACCTGCAAACCCTTCTACAATACTCATCCAGGTTCCGGCCATCGAGGTAATGTGCAACCCATCGTCCGTATCGTGGTTATAGTTATCCAGATCGAGCCTCGCCGTACGCACATAATGTTCGTAGGCCCGCTCTACATCACCCAGCCGGGCTGCCAGAATGGAGTGTACGCAGGGAGAAAGCGAGCTTTCATGGACGGTTCTGGGCTCATAGTAATTATAATTACGCTCCAGGGCAGATCTGTCGTATTCATCGTCCAAAAAATACAGACCCTGCAGCACATCGGCTTGTTTGATAAAGGGTGAACGCAAAATACGGTCCCAGCTCCAGTGTTGGTTCAGGGGCCGCTGCTGCGGATCCAGGTCAGGCACCAAAAGCTGCTCTTTGTCGAGATAGCCGTCCTGCTGCAAAAAGATACCCTGCTTTTGGTCGTACGGATAATACATGTGTTCTGCTATTTCCTGCCATTTGCCAAGCTCAGTCGCCGAATCGAAGGCAGTTTGGTTTATAATTTCAGCATGGCGCTCCGGCCATTGCAATTGAACCAAGTTAAACATTTCTCTGGTATAGTCCATACACCATGCAGCAATCCGATTGGTATACCAGTTATTATCGACGTTGTTCTCATATTCGTTGGGGCCGGTAACACCCAGTATCACATATTTTTGTTTATCGGAGCTCCAATTCACACGCTGCGCCCAAAAACGGCTGATCGCGATCAGTACCTCCAAACCGTAGTCTTTTATATATTTTTCGTCGCCTGTGTAGCGTACATAGTTGAAGATGGCATAGGCGATGGCTCCGTTACGGTGAATTTCTTCAAAAGTAATCTCCCATTCATTGTGGCACTCTTCGCCATTCATGGTCACCATCGGATATAAGGCTGCCCCCTTCCCGAAACCCAACTTCTCTGCATTCTGGATGGCCTTGGCAAGGTGACGGTAGCGGTAAAGCAGCAGGTTGCGCGCCACCGAAGCAGGCGCAGTGCCCAGGTAAAAAGGTATGCAATACGCTTCCGTATCCCAGTAGGTCGATCCCCCATACTTTTCGCCGGTGAAGCCCTTGGGGCCGATATTCAAGGAAGCGTCCCGTCCGGTATAGGTTTGGTTTAATTGCAAAATATTGAAGCGAATTGCCTGTTGAGCCGCTACATCCCCTTCGATGCGGATATCGGCTTGCGACCAGGTGTTGGCCCATTCCGCTATATGAGCAGTGAGCAGCGTTTCGAACCGTTCACTACGGATGCTCGATAATACTTCTTCCCATAGCTGTTCCTGGCCCTCCTTCAACCGATCGATATTCATGAGGCCGGCCAGCTTTTCGATTGTATAGGTTTCTCCTTCCTGCAATTCAAAACGGTAGCTGAGTCCGGCATACGATTC
>DAIRDA010000250.1:0-3366 GCA_036796375.1 Albibacterium sp. | reverse complement strand
GTAAAACGCCCCTGGAGATTAATCGCAGTAATATTTCACGCTCCATGGTGTAGATTGTGTGACGCGAGCGTAGCTCAAGCCAGGGAACAGACGACGCGCGGAGCCGCTCCAGCCATTCGGCATCGTTCGACTCGCCAAGAATAAAATCCGGCGTCTTGACGGCGCCTGTAAAATTCAAGGTAACCGGCTGTTGTATGGGCTGACGGCTGCGGATCCAGATCAAGCCTCCATACAGATTCCGAAGGTAATTAACTCCAGGGAACAGCGCCTTCACCGTATATACGACCGGGTCGCGGCGAAGCGATCCCTTTCCTGTCAGATTATCGGTGTGAGCTCCGATCTGGAGGGTAAGCCCTTCCACCCCGGCAGGCACAACCACCTTGATAAGTTCGCCAGCGGGTGCAAAGAGGCCCACGCTGTGAATCCCCTGTGGGGGAACATTGACCCGAAGGTGGTCAGTAGGTGTATAGTTCAGATGCAAGGTTACCTCGTGATCGGTCAATCTTGGCTCGAGCGGGGATACCATGCCCGGAAAAATCCGTGCTTTGTGATATAAGCTCCGATCGATCATCGACATGGAGGTGTCTACCGTGATATCACCTTTTTCGCCGCCACTGTCTACTCCATCCTTAAAATCGTAACCGTATTCCTTATCGCAGCCGGAGGCGGCAAAAAGGATGCTTACAAGCATTAGCAATAGTTTTCTGGTACTCATCGTTTCTAAAATAAATTTTTAAAAATCCAATATTAGGGTCTGATACTGGTATAACTCGGCGTCCAGGCCTTTCCGTCAAGCTTCCAGCTTTGCGGCACGGAAATTCCTAACCACATATACATCTGAAAGGTGAGGTCGACCGAATTGGGGACAACCTGATAGAAGGCATTGTTCACCGGCGGGCAAAGATTATCGGCTACGTCTACGAAGCTATTCCATTGATAGGCACCCTGTAGACGGAAATCGCTTCCCTCTCCTGCCTTTGCTTTATTTTTCAGGACATTGCCCTGCCCTTCATCCGAAGGCCAGTATCCCACCAAATTTTCGAAGTTGGGATGCGCCTCAGTAATTAGCGTATTGCAGGCCGTACTGGCAACCACTTCATCGGAAAGCGCTGTGTTGTAAATCTGCAGGTTGGTAATCTGAAGGTCGGGGTTAGCCGGGTCGCCTGCGGCTTTCCGTCCGATAATAATCGGTTGCGATGAGTTCAGGCTGCCACGCGAGGTAATGTCGACAATGCCGTTTTCAACGCCGTCTGTAAACATTTTCAGCTTTCTGGAGGTTCCTTCTTTGTAAAACTTCACGGTGATTGTATGCCATTCGCCATCATTGGCAATCGCATTTGAACCGAAATTCTGATAGCTTCCGCCGCCGCTGACCATCATCGACCAGTTTTGGTTGGAAATATAAAAGAGCCACCCCGGTGCTGAATCGTGCTGACCGGGGCCGCGCGAGAGGAAGGTAGGCCAGGTACGGTTTTCGCCACTGCCTTTTATATTGAATTGAATGGTGAAGTCGTTGGTTCCGAAATTGTAAAGACCCTCGGCATCGTCCAAAACCGCCCGGTTATTATCGCCACTGCTGCCTGTGTATCGCGGTGAGAAACCGACATAGGGTATATTGTCGGAATCGGGTTTCGGCACAAAACGGGAAGCGAATTTAGGGCTGTATAGAAAGGTAAAGGTATTTCTGCTGGGGTCGTTGTACGCAACCGGATTGGCCTCGTTCTCGCCGCCTTTCCCACTGGTTACCACGATCAGCCAGTTTTCACGTGCGTAATCGGGCCTTGCTTCAATAGCCCGCTTCAAGGTTCCCAGATGCGCATCGATTTTGGAAATGGCGTCCCGATAGGCCCCGTTTTCGCTGTCGTAACCTCCTGCCGAGCCGGCCTGCTCCACGCCTGAAAACTGAGCGACCACAATGTCGGAGTCTTCCGCGGTGAGGTCTTCAGCGACGGCCAGGGCCGTTTCCTGATCGGACGGAAGGCTTCGCTTTTCAGTCGCTTCTTCGGCCAGGTTCGAAATAAAGTCTTCCGAGGTCCCGAAGGCGGTTGTCCGCGCCTCAGGCATAGCCGACTTCAGGCGCGAGAAGATCGTTGGATACTCCTCCAGCTTCGCACCGGCAAAATTGCTGCCTTTTATTCCGTGCTTGCTGCTGGTGACCCCGGTCAGGAGGGTCGCCCATCCTTCTGCATTGCCCAGCGGGGTATCTTCCGCATCAGCAAGCGAGCCGTATGAATAGATTGAGTTTCGCGACATTTGCGTTAAGGAAGGGATGCTGCCGGCGGACATATCCATCAGGACATCGCCTTTCAAACCATCTACAATCACCAGCAATACCTGCGACTTCTTGTAGACTTTGCCATCAAGGTCGTTCGGGTATTCGGGTTTCAGGAGGTTAGGAAAATCGGTATTGCAGGAAACTAGCAGGCCTGCAAAGAGGAGTACTGTCAGGCGCCAGACTTTTGGAAAGAAGGCGCGCATTTTATCGTTCGTCATGATCTTCATTTTATTTATCACTAATCTTTGATCTCTACCCTTACAATGTTGCCGGTCTGCTGATCATTGAAGGTGCGGATATAGCCCATCAGAATGACTGCAGGATTTCCTAAAGCGGAGGTAGTTTCCACCACCTTGCTGATGCTGCCTTCAAAGCGGCCCACATTGTTATATTTTTGTGTAACGCTGCCATCATTATTCAGCACCAGGAAGCCGCGGCGAATCACGTTGTTATATTTTTCGAAGGTTCCTGAAACGATGACCTTCCCATTTTTCATCTGGTAGGCAAAATTGGGCTCCCCACCGGCAAATTCAAGTATTTTGAAACTGTTATCAACGGATCCGTCGCTATTCAACCGCACAACGCGGTTAGCCGGCTGGCCGTTGAAGGTGGTGAACCGACCTACAAGCATAAACTTATCGGACGTTGCGTCGTACTGGATGGAACTGATAAATTCATTTGCCCCGGACCCTGCATTAAACGTCGGATCGACCTGTCCATTAGCGTCCAGACGCACAATCCGGTTCGCAGTCTTGCCGTGGAAGGAAGTGAAATTCCCGACCAGAACGAGCTTATTGTCTGCCATCAGCACCGACCCGAGAATATCGCCGTTTCCGCCCGTATTGAACTTTTTCGTTGCTTCATTAAAATTATAGGCAGAATCCAGTTGCCCGTCGGGGCTCAACCGAATTACTTGCCGCACCGAGCTTATGTCCATCGGTTTATGATCGCGTGTGGCCCTTTCATAAAAGAAGGATCCGTATTGTTGAAAGTTCCCGACAACCGTGATCTGTTCTCCCTTCTCTGTGGTGGAGACATAGGAATTCAAAATGTTGCCAAAAACGCCTCCGTTGAAGGTTGCCACCGTATCC
>DAIRDA010000249.1:0-3402 GCA_036796375.1 Albibacterium sp. | reverse complement strand
AAGAGTTCGGGTTGTTTTTCCGGATTGAACTTCCAGTTGGCGCGGTGGTTTCGGAAAAGGTCAGGAAGCAGCGACCCCAGGGTATAGTAGGGATTGGGCTCGTCCTGAGTGAAATAATAATGCGATAGAAAGTTCACGTCCTTTTTTGGGTAAGTTAATAAATGTTTGATGGAGTGACCACCTGATGGTTTAAATTTTATTTATCTTCGGGAATGAATGCCTATGAGGAACGGGTACAGTCGGAGTTAAAGCTCTGGCGCTTACAAATGAATAAAAAAGCATCGTTAGGCAACCGGCTGGCGAAGAATGTACAGGTTCGGCTGAACAATCTGATACCGGAAAAAGCTCACCGGGTGATTACCTATACGATCGAAAAAATGGTGAATGCAGTGCTTTTCAGCACCAAATATATCACCGCCAGGCCCCGACAGGATTCTTCTTTGCAGCTTCGGGAGGCATACGTCAAAAAGCAGATTGAGTTCTATCAAAAAACAGCATCGGTGGAAGGGGCAGTTACCGGCGCGGGCGGGATATTGATGGGTTTTGTCGATTTTCCGGCTTTTCTGACCATCAAAATTAAATTGCTTTTTGAAATTGCATCGATCTATGGATTCGATGTGCGGGATTACAAAGAGCGCTTGTTTATTCTTTATGTTTTCCAGCTGACATTCTCGAGTCAGCAACGACGAAATGAAATTGTGGGCATTATCGAGCAATGGAAGAGCTATGCCGACGCCCTTCCGGCAGAGGTAGAGGAGTTCGACTGGCGAACGTTTCAGCAGGAGTATCGCGATTATATCGACCTGGCAAAAATGGCGCAGCTGATTCCGGTTATCGGTGCTGCTGTTGGCGCAGTAGCCAATTATCAGTTGGTTAAACAATTGGGAAAGACCGCGATGAACTGCTACCGTGTCCGCCATTTTTCGTAACTTTGCCGGACAAAATCGATTATGTCTTCAACAGCAGAGAAAATTCTTTCAGGAGGTTATTGTAATTCCTTGTCGCACTATTCACGCCTGTTAACCCGGGAGGTGACTGTCGGCGACGTGCCTTTGGGTGCAGGCAACCCAATTCGTATTCAGAGCATGACAACCGTCGATACCATGGATACCTTTGGTTCGGTAGAGCAAACCATCCGGATGGTGGATGCGGGATGTGAATATGTACGGATTACAGCGCCGAGTATCAAGGAGGCGAACAACCTGGCGGAAATCAAAAAGCAATTGCGATTGAGGGGATATAGTGTTCCGCTGGTAGCGGACATCCACTTCACGCCCAATGCTGCTGAGGTGGCTGCGCGGATTGTGGAGAAAGTTCGAATTAACCCGGGTAATTATGCCGACAAGAAGCGATTCAGTGAACTGAGTTACACAGCCGACGAATATAAATTTGAATTAGAACGCATCTATAAAAAATTCGCACCGCTGGTGAGTATTTGCAAAGAATACGGAACCGCCATGCGTATCGGGACCAACCACGGGTCTTTATCCGACCGCATTATGAGCCATTACGGTGATACGCCGGAAGGGATGGTAGAATCGGCCATGGAGTTTATCCGGATGTGCGAGGATATGAAATATTATAACCTGGTCATTTCGATGAAGTCGAGCAATCCGCAGGTGATGATTCAGGCTTATCGATTGCTTGTGCAAAAGATGAACGAGGAGGGGATGAATTATCCCTTGCACCTGGGTGTCACTGAGGCGGGCGATGGGGAAGACGGGCGTATCAAATCGGCCGTTGGGATCGGTACCTTGCTGGAAGACGGCCTGGGCGACACCATACGCGTTTCGCTGACGGAAGAGCCCGAACTTGAAATTCCGGTTGCAAAGGCCTTGGTAAACCGCTATGTGAAACGGGCCGAGTCGGCCATTTCACCGGAGGCTTTCCAATCCGTGGGGGCTGCCAGACGACCGGTGCAAGCCTATTCCCGGAGGGAAACCGCCGAAGTCAACAATTTTATCGGCGGAAGCATGGTGCCCAGGGTGCTGCTTGATATTTCCCGTGAAAATTTGAAAGATCCATATATTCTGATGGGGGCAGGCTACCGTTACGACGCCCTGCTCGATAAATATCATATGGGCGATCAGTCGGTCGACTTTGTTTACCTGGCCGGCGAGTTGCCTTCCTTTACGATGCCCGCCAACCTGAAACAGGTGTACGATTATCCGACCTGGCTGGAGCTAAAAGACAAAACCAACATCCATCCGCTCTTTTCACTCGATGAATATAACCGGGCGAGCCTTCGCGATCCGGGTCTGAACCTGGTAGCGCTTCGGCACGACGACCTGTACAGCACTGCTTTTGAATCGCTTGAGCTTGACAACAGCCTGGTATTTATCCTGGAAACAGAAGAAGAGCATGGAATGGCCGATCAACGTATGTTTTTCAGTAAAATGGTTGATATGGGTCTCGAGATTCCGGTGATCATTAAAAGAAGCTACGAGCCTGCCGATTTTGGAGGGCCCTTGGGTGATATTCGAAGCGCTGAGGAACCTGTAGCGAAATTGCAGATATCTGCCGGCACGGATCTCGGAGCACTGCTCACCGACGGTTACGGCGATGGGCTGTGGATCGACGCGCCTTCTTTCGAGCTGGACCGTATTGTGTCCACTTCGTTTGGAATTTTGCAGGCTACGCGCTCCAGAATTTCTAAAACGGAATATATCTCCTGTCCAAGCTGCGGAAGAACCCTTTTCGACCTGCAGGAGACCACCCAATTAATCCGGAGCCGCACCAACCATTTAAAGGGTCTGAAGATTGGCATCATGGGATGCATTGTGAACGGCCCCGGTGAAATGGCAGATGCCGATTATGGCTATGTGGGCGCCGGTCCGGGCAAGATTACCCTTTACCGTGGTAAACAGGTTGTCAAGAAAAATGTAAACACCGAAAGCGCGCTTGACGAACTCATTGACATCATCCGAAGTGATGGTAAATGGGTTGATAATGAGGGCTTTTAAGCCCTCAGTTATTTATAAACATTCTAAATGTTGGTGTTTTACAAAGGATTGACAATGCACGGCAACCTTATTCCGTACTTTTGTATCAAATAAGCACGATTCTATTACCTTGAAAAATCTTAAAGTAATTGCATTTACGCACAAAAATGTGGACCTGAAGGACCTGGGCAACCTGGTCATCTGTGATGAGGAACTTGAGCAAAGGCTAACGGTGTTGAGAGATACTTTTCAGGCTTCCGAATTATTTTATATCGGTACATGCAACCGTGTCGAATTTGTGTTCTACGGCGATCAGGAGCTGGACGAGGCGTTCAAACAAGAGTTTGTTTCCTCCCTGGGCACCTGCATAACCGGTGAGCAGCTTGATAGCATTTTATCTCAGGTAGATACCTACGATGGAGTCGACGCTATTAATCACTTGTTCCGTATTTCTTGTTCG
>DAIRDA010000248.1:2140-3403 GCA_036796375.1 Albibacterium sp. | reverse complement strand
CGCATCCAGTTTCATAAAGACTTCACCCTGTCGCGGCTGAAAAAAATCGTACCCTATCTGCAGAAACTTGGCGTGTCTACTATTTATGCTTCTCCCATCTTCAAAGCAAGTCCGGGAAGCACCCACGGCTACGACATTACCGATCCTCATAAAATCAATCCCGAAATCGGGTCCATTACGGATTTAAAGAAAATCGCCGCCAAACTAAAGGAAAACGGGATGTTTTGGCTGCAGGATATTGTGCCTAACCACATGGCATTTCACCAGAGCAATGCCTGGTTAATGGACGTGCTGGAGAAAGGGCTTCAGTCGGAATACCGCCATTTTTTCGATCAGCACCTGGCCGATGCCAAACTGTTCCAGGGCCCCATCATGGTGCCTTTTCTGGGCCGTCACCTGGCGGAGGTTTTGAAAGCCAGGGAGCTAAAGGTCAGATTTAACGATGGGAAGCTGGGAATCAAATACTTTGAATTGATTCTCCCGCTTCATTTACGATCGTACAGACGGATCTTTGCAACTGGGAATATGCCCAATGATGAAGCACTGGAACGGCTGCTCGAACAGATCGATCAAGCGCTGGCCATTGAAGATCCAAAACGCTACACGCTTGCGGTGAACGAGCTTGAAATGCAATTCAAACTGATCTATGAGAAAAGCGAATACCGAAAAGCCATCAATGACGCCATTGCGCAGGTCAACCAACAGGAAGATTTATTAAAAGCCGTCTTGGAAGAACAGGAATATCGCCTTTGCTATTGGAAAGATACCAGCCATACCATTAATTTTCGCCGTTTTTTTACGGTTAACGGACTCATCTGCCTGAATATTCAACGCCCGGAGGTTTTCGAGCAATATCATCAACTGATTCGCAAATTACTGAAAGAAGATATTTTCCAGGGGCTTCGCGTCGATCATGTCGACGGCCTGTACGAACCGGAAGCTTACCTGAAGCAGCTACGCGAGCTTGCCGGACCACAAACCTATGTGGTGGTGGAAAAGATATTGGAAAGAGAAGAAGAACTCGTAGCCGACTGGCCCATCCAGGGAACAAGCGGATACGAATTCCTGGCGCAGATCAATAATCTGTTTACCAACAGGAGTGCCGAGAAGGCGTTCAGCAAGTTCTACCGATCGCTCACCGACAACCACACATCTCACGAAGAGCAGGTGCGCGCCAAGAAGAAAATGATCCTGGAAGGTCATATGGCTGGGGAACTGCAAAATCTCTGTCATTTACTCGTGCAATACCAAGAGCAGGGCAAC
>DAIRDA010000248.1:0-2040 GCA_036796375.1 Albibacterium sp. | reverse complement strand
ATGAACAAGCGAGCGAAGATCAACTTAAAATTGCCCTCAGTAATTTTCTGGTTCACTGTCCGGTTTACCGTTACTACCGAAGCACCACCAGCCAGGCGGAAGTGCTTATCGACCATCTTGCATCCCAAAATACGGAATTAACTATCGCATATCAAACGTTGAAAAAGGCGCTTCTCAACGAGGAGCACTTCTTCAACCGGTGCATGCAGCTTTCAGGTCCGCTGATGGCAAAAGGCGTGGAAGATACCCTTATGTATGTCAACGCACGCTTTATTGCGCATAATGAAGTAGGCGATGCCGTAAGCGCCTTTGGAACCTCCATAGAAAACTTCCATCAGCAGATGGAGGTGCGTCAGCGTGATTGGCCGCTCGCCTTAAATGCTACCTCTACACACGACACGAAACGCGGAGAAGACGTCAGGGCACGGCTGAACGTATTGAGTGACCTTTCGGAAGACTGGTTTCAGCGAGTAGAAGAATGGCGCGGTTTAAACCAGGAATTAAAGGAAAATAATTTCCCGGATGCCAACGAAGAATACTTTATATATCAAACGCTGATCGGGTCCTATCCTTTTCTCGGCGAAGACGAGAACCGTTATCAGGAACGTTTGCTTGAATATCTGCAAAAAGCGTTCAGAGAGGCAAAATTACATTCCGATTGGGCCGAGCCCGATGAGGCCTTCGAGGGGGCTGTAAGCAATTTTGCGAAAGGCTTACTCGACAAATCGCGGCCCTTTTGGAAAAGTTTCACAGCGTTCCATAGCCAACTGGCTGACTTTGGAATTCTGAATTCGCTTTCGCAAGCGGCACTCAAATTTATGCTTCCCGGCGTCCCCGACCTTTATCAGGGCTGCGAATTATGGGACCTGAGCCTGGTAGATCCCGACAATCGTCGGCCGGTAGATTATAAGAAAATGAGTGGCTGGCTGGAGGAATTGCCCGGCGCAGGCATCGACGAACTTTGGAGCGACCGTTATTCCGGACGGATAAAGCTTTGGTTAAGTCATCTCCTGCTGGAGGAGCGATCGAAGGAATCCGATGCATTCTTGCAGGGCGACTATATCCCGCTGAAGGTGAAGGGCAAATTCCGGCAGCACATATACGCTTTCGCCCGTAAATTTAAAGAGCGTTGCTACATCGTGGTTGTTCCTCTCCACGCAGCAAAACTGGTTGGTTCTGCGAGTGATTTGCTGACCTTCGATTGGGAGGATACACATATTGAGCTTCCGTCGTCGATTCCGCTGCGTTACCGGCACCTTTTACGTGGCACCTATGGGAAATCAGAGAAAAGTCTGGCGGTGAACGATGTCCTTTCGGGGGTACCACTGGCGGTGCTTAAAGCTGAAACCATTGAAAAAGAGCGTTCAGCTGGCATCCTTCTCCATATCAGTTCCCTGCCCTCTCGCTACGGCATAGGTGATTTCGGGCCAGAAGCCCAGGCCTTTGCCAACTTCCTTGAACGCACCAAGCAAAAATACTGGCAGGTCCTGCCGCTTAGTCCTACCACCCAGGCAAACGCCCATTCCCCCTACAGCGCCTATTCCAGCATGGGAGGTAATCCCCTGCTGATCAGTCCTGAGCTTCTGGCTGATCAAAAGCTGCTGTCAAAAAGTGAATTAAAGGAGCATCGTTTGCCTTCTTACAAAAGGATCGATTACGCTCAGGTGGAAAAAAACAAGAACGCTCTGTTCAGACTCGCCTGGAACCGATTTCTGGAAAACAGCGAACTGGCAAATGACTTCGATGCTTTCTGCGAAAAGGAAGCTGGCTGGCTGAACGATTTCGCCCTTTACTCGGTGATCAAGGCAGAGCAAGGCAACAAGCCCTGGTACGAATGGGATGATCCGATGAAACATCGCGATTCCAAAGCCTTGCAAAACGTTGGCAAAATGCAGCACGACGAAATCCGCTTTACCCAATGGCTGCAATACCTGTTTTTTACGCAGTGGCGGCAACTGAAAAATTACTGCAACGAGCATGGCATCGATATTTTTGGCGATCTGCCCTTTTATGTTAGCTACGACTCCGTCGACGTGTGGG
>DAIRDA010000247.1:0-3440 GCA_036796375.1 Albibacterium sp. | reverse complement strand
GTCGTTGTATCCGACAAATTCGGACCCCTCCACCTCACTTAGCATCACCCAGTCGTCGGTATCAATCGCCGTAGCGGCGCGACTTCGGTTCTTTTGCAACTGCATTTCGGCAGCAAAACCTTTATCATCAACCTGAACCTTATTTTCATCCGCAATTAGGCGGATCAAATCGAACGGAAAGCCAAAAGTATCGTAGAGTTCAAAGGCTTGTTTACCGCTTATTCCTTCAGAAGCTGCGCCCTGAATGATTTCGTCCATCTTTTTAAGACCTTTTTCAAGGGTTCTTAAAAAGGCTTCTTCTTCCTCTTTAATTACTTTAGCAACAAAATCCTGCTGCTCAATAAGTTCAGGAAAAACCTCGTCGAACTGAGCTGCCAGAAGCGGTACCAGACGAAACAAAAGTGCCTCTTCGAAATTAAGGTAGGAATAGTAATAGCGCACGGCCCTCCGCAGAATGCGTCGGATTACATAGCCCGCACCTGTATTGGACGGCAACTGGCCATCTGCAATGGCAAAAGCTACCGCGCGGATATGGTCGGCCAGAACACGGAAAGCAACGGCTCGCTTGCTATCGCTTCCATCATATTTTTTATTGGTGATTCGTTCGATTTCCAGAATAGTCCCGGAGAATACATCGGTATCGTAGTTACTGCTTTTATTCTGGAGCACGCGCACCAACCGTTCAAAGCCCAGTCCGGTGTCGACATGTTTGGCAGGGAGGCTTTGGAGCGAACCGTCTTTCAGGCGATTGAACTGCATGAACACGTTGTTCCATATCTCAATTACCTGCGGATGGTCGGCATTTACCAAATCTTTTCCGCTGACGGCGTTTCGCTCAGTCTCGGGGCGGCAGTCGATATGGATTTCGCTGCATGGGCCGCAGGGGCCTGTATCACCCATTTCCCAGAAATTGTCTTTCTTATTCCCCCGAAGAATACGGTCGGGCGAGATCCATTTTAACCACTCATCGTAGGCTTCCTGATCAAAGGCCAAACCTTCAGATTCGTCACCTTCAAAAACAGTTACATAGACCTGCTCAGGGTTAATTTTCAAAACACCTGTGAGCAACTCCCAGCTCCATTCAATTGCTTCCTTCTTGAAGTAATCGCCGAAGCTCCAGTTGCCCAGCATTTCAAACATGGTATGGTGGTAGGTATCCACCCCTACTTCTTCCAGATCGTTGTGCTTTCCGCTTACGCGAAGGCATTTTTGTGTGTCGGCCACCCGCTTGTGTGATGGGACCTTATTACCCAGAAAATAGTCTTTAAACTGGTTCATTCCGGCGTTGGTAAACAATAAAGTGGGGTCGTTTTTAACCACGATGGGTGCCGAAGGAACAATCTGGTGTTGCTTTGATCTGAAGAATTCAATGAAAGCTTGTCTGATTTCTTTACTAGTCATGTAATGGTTCTAATAGCGCAAAGTTAATCGTTTATCCGTAATTAGATAAAAAATAGCATACTTATCGTCTTTCCCCATAGCTGTCTAAAAAGTTACATGCAAAAAACGGGGAGAAGAGTTACCTGCGGACTGTTTACACGATGATGTACTTTGAAATAACACTTTTTAACATTTCCCGAAAACCGAAATCCTTACATTTGCAGCCACTTCATTAGAACCGTCTCACAAAAAAGGGAATAATGGCTAAGACAAAATTCTATTATAATTCACATTCTCAGAAATACGAACAAGTAAAAACCAGCGTCTGGAAAAAGGTAATGCAGTTGACCGCCTTCCTTAGCTGCGCCTTCGTATTTGCGGGCATTCTGCTCTTTCTAGGGTTCACTTTCGTTGAATCGCCGAAGGAAAAAGAGCTTAAACGTGAACTCAATTATATGACGCTCCAATACGACATGATGCAAAACCGCCTTTCTCAGGTGGATGCCGTATTGCAGGACATACAAGACCGGGACGAAAATATTTACCGGGTTATTTTTGAGGCAGACTCAATTCCAGACGAAATTCGCCGTGCAGGGATTGGTGGTGTTGATCGCTACGAGAACCTGAAGAATTACCGTAATTCCGATATCGTGATTGAAAGCGCCGCAAAGCTTGATGCACTTGCCGGATCGCTGAAGGTACAAACCGAGTCGTTTTCAGAATTGGGAAAACTGGCAGAGTCTAAATCGGCTATGCTTGCGAGCATTCCGGCCATTCAGCCGCTGAGTGGTAAAAATATGAAACGCGGAATTTCAGGATTTGGCAGGCGTATCCACCCTATTTATAAAATACGGAAGATGCATAATGGAATTGACTTTTCCGCTCCACGGGGAACGCCCGTTTATGCCACCGGAAACGGAAAGGTGATTACAGCCGCGTCTGATCATGGTTATGGCCGGCACATCGAAATCAACCACGGATACGGTTATGTAACCCGCTATGCCCACCTGAGCAAGTTTGCAACAAAGAAAGGAAAGAGCGTGAAGCGGGGCGACCTGATCGGTTATGTTGGTAACACGGGCGCCTCTACCGGACCGCATCTGCACTATGAGGTAATCCGCAATGGAGTGAATGTCAATCCGGTAAACTTCTTCTTTAACGATTTGTCACCCACGGAATATGCTCAGATGCTGAAGGTGGCATCGCAGGAAAATCAATCTTTTGATTAGTCTGGATAATAAAGTAAATTTGCGTAACGCTTTACTATTAAACCTATTTACTTTTTATGCCATATAAAGAACAGTCGATCGAAAAACTATATTATAGTATGGGTGAAGTAACCAAGATGTTTAATGTCAATGCATCCCAGATTCGCTTTTACGAAAAGGAATTCGATATTATCAAACCTAAAAAAACGAAGAAGGGCAACCGCTTGTTCCGCCCCGAAGACGTTGCTAATTTAAAAACGATTTTCAGCCTGGTCAAAGATAAGGGCTATACACTCCAGGGGGCCCGCGACTATATCAAATCGAATAAAAAAGACATTCAGGATAATCAGAATATCATCGATTCGCTTGAAAAGTTGAAAACCTTTCTGATCGACGTTCGCGAGAGCTTATAGATCGTCTTTTACACCTTTAAAGACCGGATGAAGGTCTTTTAGACGAGCTCGATCACCTCCATGTTCAGAATATTACCCTCGTCAATTTCAAACCGTAATAAGGTTCTCACTTTATGCCAGCCCTGCTTGCCAGCGGCACCTGGATTGAGGTGCAGACAGGAATACAGCGGATCGTACATTACTTTCAATATATGAGAATGGCCTGAGATAAATAATTTCGGCGGATCCGTTTGCATGATGTTTCGAACGGCAGGCTGATAGCGCTTGGGATAACCGCCAATATGAATCATTAGCACCTCAACCCCCTCGCATACAAAACGGTTTTGTTCGGGAAACAGGGTTCGAATCTCTTTACCGTCAATATTGCCATAAACTCCGCGAAGTGTTTTGAAAGCCGAAAGACGGTCGATTACTTGCAGATTGCCAAAATCGCCGGCGT
>DAIRDA010000246.1:0-3452 GCA_036796375.1 Albibacterium sp. | reverse complement strand
AAACCGATTCCGAAGTTGTATTGAATAAAGTTGTACTTGTCGGGAAAGTTGGTTTCCAAATACCGTTCGTTGAAATCTTTGCTGTTGAAAATTTCGGATATCACCCATCGGTCGCCACTGGCGAACTGAGGGTCGCGTATCTTTGCTGCAATGTCGAGGCGGAACACAAAATAGTCGAGATCGAAACGGAAGCCGAATCCAGCACCGATAGCCATCTGGTCGAAGAAATTATTCCACTTGAATAATCCGTTCGGGTTCAGTCCGTCGTCGTTTATCCGCCAGACATTGCCCGCATCGACAAAGGTTGCACCTTTCAGCTTGGCACCGAAGAAACTGTTCATGATTTTGAAACGGTACTCGGCATTGGCTTCAAATTTGATTTCACCTAACTGATCCAGGTTTCGTAAATTCAGACGAAGGCTGTCGGGAAGAACGGAACGATTGTACCCGCCAGGGCCGAGTGTTCGGGCCTGCCACGCGCGTATTCCGTTCATTCCTCCGGCATAGAAGTTCTTCTCAAAAATAAGAATGTCCTGGTTGTTGCCATACGGCACAGCCACGCCTGGATTAAGCCGCAAAACTAATTGACGCTCGCCGCCCAGGTGCCGGTACCAGCGAAAATCTGTTTCAACCTTTGCATATTGCAAATATGGAACGCCCAGGAGGATTTTCTCGCCACTTTCGTTCTTATTAAAATCAAGTACGGAACTCAGCAAACTGAGACTGTTTCCGCTGACATCGAGTGTTCCACGGAAATACAGGAAGTTGTCGAGGGTGTTGAGGCGTAAATTGTTGTAGGTATAAGAATACTGGCTTCCCAGACCAATGTAGGCCCTGTCGTTACTTTCGATATAGAGGCGATAGCCCTGACGATCGAGCTGCTCTTTGAAGGTTTCATCAAGGCGGCCGATACGGTATTCGAGCAAGATGGGTGTTAATTGATGTACCTTATAACGTGTTTCGTTCCAAATATAGGAGATGGAATTTGTGGAATATCGATTGGAGTAGGCATTGATCTGGTCGAAGATTTGCCAGCTGGTGGAAAAGACGGTCCTTGGCATTCCATTTTTCCCAATCAGCGGGATACGGAAGGGAACGATGAGTCGGGGAATGGAAAGCGTTGCCCCGAATTGAAGGTCGCGGTTATGTACCCGGTCTAATAAGTTGCCTGGCAGCTGTGAATCGAAAAGAACTCCATACTGAAGCTTCACGTCTAACTGCTCGGAGCCGCCGAAGAGGTTTCGGTTGGTATAGGTATTACCTACATTAAATCCGCTTCTTCCTGAATTGAAGGTATACTCGCCTTCGATCCGGTTCGACATTCTTTTGAGCGGGATCAACTCATAGTTGATATTAACAGAAGTGGAATCCGACAGCTCGTAGTTCGTTTTGATACTTTTAAAGGTGTTCAGCTCGTAGAGGCGATCGTAGGTGAGGTTTTCTGAATCAATGTTGAAAAGAGTGCCCTGCCGCTGATAGATGTAGCGGTTTATGGGCTGCGACTTAAACTTCTTGCTATGATCGGTGAAATACATAGCACTGGCCAAGGTGTCAGTATCTGGGTCGTCGCTGACAGATCCGTCGCTGTTGCGGATGTCTACAAAACTGCTATCGATGCTGTAAAGGCGGTGGTGATCGCGGTTCTCGGGGTTTTCAATGATAAGTTTGAGATCCACCAGGTTTCCGGTCATATTGGAGTCTACCTCAAAACGGACGTATTGCCGTACGAAGGCGAAATAGCCATTTCGCCGTGCGAGGTTATATAGGTTTTCGCGCTCGTAAACGAGGCTGTCGCTATCGTATTGCTTACCGGCGCGAAGCCGCGATAGTTCTGGTGCCCATTCCGAGTAAAGGCGCTCGACAGCTGTGTCGGCAATCTGCCAGCCGAAGTTCCGGATATAGAATGGATCGCCCTGATCGATCAGGAAGGTGACGTGTGCTTTTTTCTTCCGGATGGAAATGGAGTCGCGTACCTCTGCATTGAAATAACCTTTTGTTTCTAAAAAACGCTGAATCTGTGTTTTCGAAATCTCAACAAGTGAGCTATCGAGCAAACGCGGAGCCTCGCCTACATTTCTTACCTTGTCGGTACGGTACTCTCCATTTTTACTGTTTGCAAAATTGTATATAAATAAGTTGATTGCCGAATTAGGGCGGATGTCTTTCTGAACATATTCAGCTGCATTCTCTTCATGGCGGGGGTCAATGCCTTCTAATTTAACACGGGTGACAAGAACCTGATCGTCATTTAATAATCGAACAGACCGGCAGGAAGCAAAAAATAGCGGCAAAAGCACTATAATTGTAAAGAAAATACGTTTAGAAGGATGTAATGCTCTCAAAATCACAAATCAGTTTAGTTAAATCGCTTCATTTAAAAAAGTTCAGAAAAGCGCACCGTCTATTTATTGTAGAAGGTATGAAATCCATAACGGAATTCTTTAATGAAGAGTACGTCCTCCACAGTCTATTTTATCTTCCGGAAATATTACCAAAAGTGGACAATTTTCTCGGAAATATAAAAGGATACGAAATAACTTCTGAGGAATTGAACAAAATAAGTGCCCTGTCAAACCCGCAGGGCGCGTTGGCCCTGTTTAAAATGCCTGAGCACCATTTAACGCCTGCAGACCTTAAACAGAAATTCACACTGGCACTCGATTTTGTACAGGATCCGGGTAATTTAGGGACGATTATCCGTACGGCCGACTGGTTTGGAATGGATACCTTAATTTGCTCAAACGATACAGCCGATGCTTACAATCCCAAAGTGGTGCAGGCCAGTATGGGATCGCTCGCCCGTATGAAAATTATGTATTGCGATCTGGAAACCTGGCTGGCGGATTGTCCGGTTAAAGTGATGGCCGCTGTGCTGGAAGGCACATCCATTTATGAAAGTGAATTTGGCGAGGAAGGCCTCATACTGCTGGGCAATGAAGGCCATGGAATCCGCGAGACGTTGATGCCTTTCGTGAGCGAAAAAATTACCATCCCCCGCTTTGGCAGGGCGGAGTCGTTGAACGTTGCCCTATCTTCGGCCATTATTTCTTCCGAATTAAGCAGAAAAATAAAAAAAGCCTAGGCAAGATAGATAAATTTACTATTTTTGCATTCCCTTTCGGGATATGGTCGGATGGCCGAGTGGCTAGGCAGAGGTCTGCAAAACCTTTTACAGCGGTTCGAATCCGCTTCCGACCTCGTTAAACTATTTAAAAGATACAACAATGGGAGTTACACGTTTAAAAAGAAAAGATAGAAAAAACAAGACTACTGCTAGACTTGATGTTCAATTTCTAAAATTGGGCCGTAATATCGAAACCGGAAGCCGTTCTGAATTGCCTAAAACTGCTCAGGTAGTGAAGAACAACGCGATATTAGATAAACTATCTGCTGACTTGAAAAAGTAATCGCTTTTAGAAAGCGTATTATAAGGCATAAAAAAACAGCTATTT
>DAIRDA010000245.1:0-3467 GCA_036796375.1 Albibacterium sp. | reverse complement strand
GGTTTTTTGCGTTATAGCGGTTTTTGAAGAGACGGGCATTTAACGTTTTATAACAAATTGCTAATAAATTATCTTTTATATTTGTTAGAGGTCACCTTTTGGGTGAAAACTTGTTATGTAATAAAAGCAATTAGCATATATGAATGTAAAGAAAATAACGGCCGTTATCGGACTGGCGTTGATGGGCGGCGGAGCGTTTGCTCAGCAGGATTTTAAAGCGGGAAAGGCAAATTGGCAGAATCTGGACCTGAAAGACGATGGGGTATTTGGTGTAAGCACGGAGAAGGCTTATAAGAAACTACTTAAAAGGGACAAGGGAACGAAAGTCATTGTAGCCGTTCTCGACGGCGGAGTTCAGGCTGATCATGAAGACCTGAAGACGGTGATGTGGGTTAACCAGGACGAGATACCCGGGAACGGAATTGATGACGACGGGAATGGCTATATTGACGATATCCACGGCTGGAACTTTCTGGGGAACGATAGCGGCGAGAATGTTCAGTTCGACAATCTGGAGGTGGTACGTTTGCTAAAGGAACTGCAGCCGCGCTATATTTCAGTATTGCCTTCGACGCCCCTTTCTGAGCAGGAAAAGCGGGAGTTTAGTTTGTATCAGAAGATGACCACTGATTATATGAATAAGCTGCAGCGCGCCCAGATGGGTGCAATGAACTACGGAGGTTTAAAAAAGGTACTGGACAGCATGATCGTTGCATTCGGTACCGACAGTCCTACCCGCAATCAGATAGATCAGTACAATGCCCGAAATAAGCAAGAGTCGGCTGCCCTGCGCATCGTGAAGTCGGCCATGAAAGATGGTATGACGTTTCAGGACTTTTATAAGGATTTCAAGGAGGGATATGACTATTACAATAATCAGGTGAACTACCACCTGAATATGGCCTACGATTCAAGGGGGATTGTCGGGGACGATTATGCGAACAGTCGCGAGTCGGACTATGGGAACCCGGACGTGGAAGGTCCGGATGCAGGCCACGGTACACATGTTGCGGGCATCATCGGAGCGGTAAGAGATAATGGCCTGGGCATGCAGGGTGTCGCGAATCATGTAGCGATCATGGGCGTGCGCGTGGTCCCTGATGGCGATGAGCGCGATAAGGACGTGGCCAACGCGATCCGCTATGCGGCTGACAACGGTGCTAAGATTATCAATATGAGTTTCGGGAAGGCTTATGTAAAAGACAAGCAGGTGGTGGATCAGGCGGTTCAATACGCCATGGAGAAAGATGTTTTGCTGATTCATGCCGCCGGGAACGACAGCCAGAATACCGACGAGGCCGCCAACTATCCGAATCCGCGCTATGTGGATAGTCTGGGCATCAACCTGGGGGTGGGCGATGCATGGATCGAAGTAGGTTCGACGACCTGGGAAGGCGACTTGCTCTCTTCTTTTTCGAATTATGGAAAGCAGACGGTCGACTTATTTGCACCAGGATCCGACATCTATTCGACAATGCCTGGATCGACGTATAAGGAGCAGAGTGGTACCAGTATGGCAGCCCCTGTGGTAAGTGGCGTGGCAGCATTAATCCGCTCGCAGTATCCGGACCTTACCGCGGTGGAAGTGAAGCAGATTCTGATGGAGTCGGTGGTAAAGCCGGAAGACAAAGTTCGGATCCGAGACAGAGGGACCAACCGGAGGGTGCTGCTAAGTGATATTAGTGTGACCGGAGGTATTGTAAATGCCTATAATGCGCTTGAACTGGCTGCTAAAAAGGATAAGGAGAAATCCCGCAAATAGACACAATTTATATCTTTTTATACTATCTCTTCCATAGGGGCGTTATATATATTCTTTACTATATAACCCCAACCTATGGAAGAAATATTTACCTCACCATCTGATAACTGTACTGCCGATCAAGCTGGAGATCCGACCTCGGATATGCTGCAGATCTCGTTAAAAAAGGACATCGAGGCTGCCTGCGAAATGAAACTGAAATATTTGCTGGATCAGCAATTAATTTATCCCTCGCCTGACAGTATTGAAAAGATCCTTCATTTTTCGAAAAGTCTCTAGTTGCTTTTAAGCCCTGCTTATGGCTATCTTTGTAAATGCTTAAAAAGGACAGGTACAAGGCTTTCGTACAATATTTTTCAGAACACCAGCCGCATGCGGAGACGGAGCTTCACTATAACAATCCCTTTCAGCTTCTCGTAGCCGTTATTCTTTCTGCACAATGCACCGATAAGCGCATCAACCAGGTTACACCCGCTCTTTTTGAACGATTTTCGACACCGGAGTCGCTGGCAGAGGTGAGCCCGGATATCGTTTTTGATTATATTCGCTCAGTAAGCTATCCCAATAATAAGGCGAAACACCTGGTGGGTATGGCCCGGACGCTGGTCGCCGAGTTCGGAGGAAAAGTTCCGGCTACGGTGGCTGAACTGATCAGGCTGCCGGGTGTCGGGCGGAAAACGGCCAACGTTATTGTATCGGTGGTGTACAATTTACCCGCGATGGCAGTCGATACGCATGTGTTCAGGGTTTCAAGGAGGATCGGCCTGACCAACGGGAAAACAGTTCTCGCGGTTGAAAAGGATTTGGTGAAAAATCTTCCGGAGGATAAAATATACATTGCCCACCATTGGCTGATCCTTCATGGGCGATATGTCTGTGTCGCCCGAAAGCCTAAATGTGAAATTTGTCCTTTGCAGTTCTTCTGCAGGTACTTCGAAAAAAACAAAACCCTTGCCCTAGTATAAAAATATTAGTAAGGGTTTTGAGTTTTAAATTATTTTTGTATATTAGCTAAAATTATTAGTAACTAAAATTAACGTATAATAGATCTGAATTATGAGTGAAAACGCCGAAAAATTAAAAGCCCTCCAGCTTACTTTAGACAAACTTGAGAAGTCATACGGTAAAGGAACGGTCATGAAATTGGGTGATTCAGTTGTCGAGCCTATTGATGCTATCTCTACCGGTTCGCTTGGACTGGACATTGCGTTGGGTATTGGAGGTGTTCCGAAAGGACGTGTTGTTGAAATATATGGTCCTGAATCGTCAGGTAAAACGACCCTGGCCACCCATATTATCGCGGAGGCACAGAAAAAGGGGGGCGTGGCGGCTTTTATTGATGCCGAACATGCATTCGATAAGTATTATGCGAGCAAGCTTGGGGTTGATATTGAGAATTTACTGATCGCCCAGCCCGACAACGGTGAGCAGGCACTGGAAATTGCAGATAATTTGATACGCTCCGGAGCGATCGACGTGATTGTTATTGACTCGGTTGCTGCCTTGGTTCCCAAAGCGGAGATTGAAGGCGAAATGGGCGATTCCAAAATGGGTCTTCAGGCACGTTTGATGTCGCAGGCTTTGCGTAAACTAACCGGTACCATCTCGAAAACGAATTGCTGCTGTATCTTTATTAATCAGCTACGCGAGAAAATCGGTGTGATGTTTGGAAATCCGGAAACAACAACGGGCGGAAATGCGCTGA
>DAIRDA010000244.1:0-3479 GCA_036796375.1 Albibacterium sp. | reverse complement strand
CCTCTGTCCACTTCGCGACTTCATCCTGGCTTTCAAATCGCCCCTGTAAATACATAAGCTTGGTGACTGCCGCCTCGAATGTGATATCAAATCCGCTGAGCACTCCCATGTCGGCCAGCCATTTACTGGTTTCATAGCGCCCCAGCTCAACCGAACCTACCTGACATTGGGAAATATTCAGAATGTTTTTACCGTTTCGAATAGCGTCCCGAAGTAGGTCGAGAAAATATACGTCGGTGGTTGTGTTCCCGGATCCGAAAGTTTCCATGATTACCGAACGGGCGTCGGACTCAAGGACGCTTTGCACCACCCGCTTGTTGATACCAGGGTAAAGCTTCAATACAGAGATAGAGTTATCCAGCTGGGTATGAACCACCAAGTCTTTCCCGCTGTTATCAACCAGGGCACCTTCGTTGTATTTTAAATGTACGCCGGCCTCGACCAAAACTGGATAATTGGGCGAACGGAAGGCTTCGAATTTTGCTGAGTTATATTTAAACGACCGGTTTCCCCGGTATAACTGGCTATCGAAATAGATCCCGACCTCGTGAACCAGCGATCTGCCGTTCTTCTTGGCAGATGCAATTTCGAGCGCAGTTATCAGATTCTCACGGGCGTCGGTGCGGATCTCTCCGATAGGTAGCTGCGATCCGGAAAAGATAACCGGCTTTTGAAGCCCTTCCAGCATAAAGCTTAAGGCCGATGCAGAAAATGCCATCGTGTCGGATCCATGCAGAATAACAAACCCGTCGTACTCATCGTAATTTTTATGGATCATCTCGGCCATCTGCACCCAGATGTCGGGCGTCATATTGGAAGAATCAATGATCGGATTGAACGAACATACGGTCAATTGATAGTTTAACCGGTTCAGCTCGGGAACATTCCTGCTAATCAGGTCGAAGTCAAAAGGAACAAACGAATCCGTTTTCTCGTCCATCACCATTCCAATCGTGCCACCGGTATATATTACAAGTATATTGTTCATTCGAAAAACAGATTAATGCAGGTCTTGAAGTTAAATAAAAGATTAGACACCGAAAACTTTAACAGAATTTCGGGTGGTAATCCGGGCCAGCTCCTCCACAGAAGTATGGTGAAGATCGGCGACTTTTTCGGCGACGAACCGAAGATAGCTACTCTCATTGGCTTTGCCGCGGAAGGGTACCGGAGATAAATAGGGAGCGTCGGTTTCCAAAACGATGTGTTCCAGGTCGATTTCACGTACCACCGCATCGAGGCCGCTATTTTTATAAGTGACCACTCCGCCAATACCTAGATAAAAACCATATTGTATTGCTTGCCGTGCCTGGCTCAAGGAGCCTGTAAAACAATGAAATATTCCCCTCAAACGATCATCGTTCAGCTCTTCCAGTAGCTGGAACAACTCTTCAAAAGCCTCACGGCAATGAATAACAATCGGCAAATCGAGCTCTTTGGCCCATCCCACCTGAATTCTAAAGGCGTCTTGCTGCAATGCAAGGGTGCTTTTGTCCCAATAAAGATCGAGCCCGATCTCTCCGATTGCGTAGATCTTAAACTCCTTTAGCCGATCTTTGATACGCTCGAGTTGCTCACGATAATCGTTTTGAACGCTGCAGGGATGCAGCCCCAACATCGGGAAGCAGTTGGCGGGGTAACGGTCGACCGTTGTTTTTATCAGATCGATCGATTTTACATCCACGTTCGGAAGAAATAGCCTGTCGATATCATGCTCCAGACAACGACTGATTTGCCCGTCGAGTTCATCTGCTTCCGCATGATAGTAAATATGAGTATGGGTATCTGTTAATTGCATATCGCCATAAATAAAAAAAGCGCCTTTCGAATGAAAGGCGCTTCTCCATATTATCATTAATTTGCTGTGGTTCCGCCTTTCTGAGGAATCACTTTAATAATCTCCAGTTCAAAAACAAGAGGAGTGTACGGAGGAATAGCCCCCATTGCTCCTTGCTCGCCATAGGCCAGTTTCGAAGGAACGATCAGCTTTGCCTTGCTTCCTTCCGGCAGCAATTGCAAGCCTTCATCCCAGCCTGGAATGACAGAACCTAATCCTACAGGAATCTTGATTGGCTCGTAAGGGCGCTGCGGGTTATACAGGTTACCACCTTCTTTTTTAGCAACGGCTTCGATGCTGGTATCGAACGCTTTCTTTTCACCATTCAGGAAACGTCCGGTGTAATTAACTTCGACTGTGTCGCCAACCTTAGCCAAGGGTCCTTTTCCTTGCTCATCGATTACATACTGAAGGCCTGAACCCGTAGATTTCGTTTCAAGTTTCTCGTTTTTTACGTATGAGCTGATAATTCCTGCTTCTGCATTTTTGATTTTCTCCTGTTCAGCAGCAATGTATTTTTCAACCTGACCATGGAATACACTATCGGATAATTCACCTTTAGGTATTACGTGGTTAATTTTAAAGGTATAAATAAGGTGAGAACCTTCAATACCTTCTGGTCTGTTAATTCCCTTTGCCACCATACTATCAATATTGAATTTGAAAACAGCACTGTCTCCACTTCCTAATTTTAGCAATGCTGACATGATATCGCCTGGGTACATAGGCTTTTGGGCAGCCATAAATGTAGGCTGTCCGGTTTCATACGTGCTCATTAAAAGAGAATCACTTTCGGTTTTGATCACCGCTCCCAGTGAAATAAAATCGCCTTCCTGAATACGAGGCTCCCCGTTATCATCGATGATTTTATATTCCATTCCCCCTCCGCCGTCCTGAAATTTCTGGCAAGCAGTAAGACTAAGCATTGCTAAGCCTAAAATTACAATTGATTTTTTCATTTTTTTGTTTCGAATTATGTTGTTAAAAGATTTTTATATTCTGGCAATATGGATTTGAATGTGTCGAGTACAGCTGGAAGACTCTCTGTCGACTGCCCCCCCGAAGCATTTTTATGTCCGCCCCCCTGGAAGTAGCGGGCACAAATCTCGTTGCAGGGTATTTCACCGATCGACCTTAGCGACAGCTTGATGCGTTCCCCGCGGTCAATGATGAGGGCGGCAAGGCGTATTCCGCTTACTGACAGCGCATAGTTAACGAGTCCTTCCGTATCACCGGTGCTTATGCTAAACAATTTTAAGTCCTCCGCCTTCACCGCAAAGATGGCAGTATTGTATTCCGGAATTACTTCCAGCCGGTTTAGCAGGCAGAAACCAAGAAACTTCAGGCGGCTTTCAGTGGAACTATTGAATACGTGTTCATGAATCTTCCAGTTTTCAGCACCCAAACTAATTAAGTCGGCTACAATCAGGTGCACTTGCGCGGTGGTAGAGGAAAACCGGAAAGAACCCGTATCGGTCATGATTCCCGTATAAAGCGAAGTTGCTATTTCCGGACCGATTGATGTGCGGTCGTTCAATTGGTTCACAATCAGATCGTACACCAGTTGCGCAGTGGCAGCAGAAGAAGAATCCCAGTGACGAATATCATCGAAGCCTTCGGGCGCAAGATGATGATCGATCAT
>DAIRDA010000243.1:0-3482 GCA_036796375.1 Albibacterium sp. | reverse complement strand
CGCTCCCAATTGTTGTTAGCCAGTATATCGAAAAAGGCAAGTTCCGCTTTTGTTAGATAGTCTTTGTTGTAAGTCCAGGTCATGGAATCCACGATCTCATCTTGCCAATCCTGGGGAACCACCTGGTTTTTGATCACCTGCTCTTTATTGACGGTTAACTTAAAGTTTTTGGTAGGAAGGAAGTTTTCCCGCGATCCATCTTGCATCTGCTGTTGATCCTGTGGATCGTCCGACAGAAGGATCGCCATGATATTTGCTAACTCAATATGTTCAGGAATGCCATAGTCGGCATATCGAATGAAATCGCGATTACCCTGAACAAATTTTTCATCTGCCATGGTAATAGGTAAGGCTTCTGCCTCATTGACTTTCGATTTCATCTGCCGTAAATACCAGTCGGCACTAAATAAGCTCAGGTTGACAACGCGGATATCAGGCCGGATATTTTCCACTTCCTGAACATACCAGAGAGGGTAGGTATCGTTGTCGCCATAAGTGAAAAGAATGGCATTGGGTGCACAGCTTTCCAGGTAATTGATGGCCAAGTCTCTTGCCGTGGTCTTGTTCGACCGGTCATGGTCGTCCCAGTTTTGCGCTGCCATTAAAACTGGTGCTGCCAAAAGTGAAAGAACGGTCGCAACAATAGCAGCGTTCCTTCCATTCACCTTATTTTTTAGGAGGTCGCAAATCGCCAGCACGCCGAAGCCTATCCAGATAGCAAACGCATAAAAGGATCCGGCAAACGCATAATCCCGTTCGCGGGGCTGAAGTGGATTTTGATTCAGATACAAAACAATGGCAATACCGGTGAAGAAAAAAAGCAACCCCACAATTCCAGCATCTTTTTGGTTCCTTTTAAAGTGCCAGAAAGCACCCAGTAATCCCAAAATCAGCGGCAGGAAGAAGTAGGTGTTGCGGGAGGGATTGTTTTTTTGAACATCAGGAACCGCATTTTGGCCACCCAGTCGGATCTGGTCGATGAATGATATGCCGCTTATCCAGTTGCCATCCGTAAAGTTTCCATGGCCCTGCTGATCATTTTGTCGACCGACGAAATTCCACATAAAATAACGGGCATACATATGGCCCACCTGGTAAGTAAAAAGAAATTTTAAATTATCACCAAATGTCGGCGACTCATTTTCTCCCAGGTTAAGCCAGCTCCGGTAAGCGTTCACATGCGACGGGTTCGAACTGTAAACGCGTGGAAGCAATGTTTCTCGGTCGTACTTATAAGATGGCTTGTTTCCCACCTTAATATAATTGTCTTCTCCTTTTCTGTAAATAGCAGATCCCTCCACATACTCAATAGCTTTTGAGTCAAAGTAAGGGCCCTTTAATAAAGGATCATCCCCATATTGCTCCCGGTTAAGGTAGCTCAAAAGTGCGAACGTGTTGTCAGGAGCGCTGTTATTTAAAGTCGGGTTTGCTTCAGCACGAACGGCAATCATGGTAAAAGAGCTGTAACCGATAAATATAAAAGCAATCGACAGCATTATCAGGTTAAGGCGTGGTTTGTGTTTTTTAATGGAGTAGATGATACCATATACGATACCTCCCACAAGTAGGATTGTGAAAAGTGCTACACCGGTTCCAAAACCAAGCCCCAGGCTGTTTACAAAGAAAAGGTCGAAAAAGGCAGCAAATTTTATAGAATACTGGATGATACCCCAAAGAATCAAAGCTAAAACCACACATCCGATCAGCAACGCCCGAACAGCCCCCACGTTAGTCGGCTTCTCATTGCGCCTGAAGTAGACAACCAAGGCAAGTGCAGGAATCGTAAGTAGATTCAACAAGTGGACGCCGATTGATAATCCCATGACGTAGGCAATCAAAAGCAGCCACTTCTCTGAGTAAGGTTCGTCTGCATGGGCATCCCATTTTAGTATCGCCCAAAATACCACCGCTGTACATAACGAGGCCATGGCATACACTTCTGATTCGACCGCAGAGAACCAGAACGTATCTGAAAACGTATAAGCCAATGCCCCGACCAGTCCGGCCCCCATAATCTGGATAAGTTGGGTCTGGCTCATTTCCGCCCCCTTAGCGATAACAATCTTCTTCGCAAGCGCCGTGATAGTCCAAAACAGAAATAATATTGTAAAACCACTTGATACAGCGGATCCCATGTTCATCCAATAAGCAATAAGTTCCTTGTTGCCCATAGCAAAATTCGAGAACAGATTTTGCAGCATGAGAAAGAGTGGAGCACCGGGTTGATGCACGATCTGCATTTTGTAAGCTGCTGCGATAAACTCTCCTGCATCCCAGAAGCTTGCGGTAGGTTCAAGAGTAAGAATATAGGTCGCCGTTGCAATCAGAAAGCAAAGCCAGGCCAGCAGGTTATTGGTTTTATTATAATACATGATTGATTTTATTTTACGGTCCGAAAATAAGGATTTACATTGAATAACTGGGAATAATTGAAAATCGCTGACCTGCTTTGGAGGGATATGAAAGAAAAAAGTAAAATATTTTTGCATCATATGAAATATCGCTCTATATTTGCAGACCGTTAGCCGAAGATACCCGCTCAACGGTTAAAGTGCCCGATAGTATAAAGGTAGTACATCTGATTTTGGTTCAGATTGTCTAGGTTCGAATCCTGGTCGGGCAACATTAAAACTCGGATTGTGTCGTCACGGTCCGAGTTTCTATTATACACATCAAAAGCTACTATAGCATAGCATCATGCCATTACAATTTAACAAAGTTCAACTTTTCGCCGGATCAAGCACGCTTGAGTTGGCTGAGAAGATTGCTGAGTCTTATGGTAAGAACCTTGGTCAGAAGACCCTTTCGCGGTTCAGTGACGGTGAAATCCAGCCTTTTTATAACGAATCAGTGAGGGGGAGCGACGTTTTTATCATTCAATCGACCAATACCCCGAGTGATAACATGATGGAGCTTCTGCTGATGATTGATGCCGCAAAACGTGCTTCAGCTCATTATATTACCGCTGTAGTTCCTTATTTTGGCTATGCGCGTCAGGATCGTAAAGACAAACCGCGCGTTGCTATTGGTGCTAAGATGATAGCTAACCTTATCACAGCAGCAGGAGCTCACCGTATTATGACGATGGATTTACATGCTGCACAAATTCAGGGCTTTTTTGACATTCCGGTCGATCATTTAGATGCGTCCGTTATTTTTGTACCGCATATCAAAGCATTGAATCTTCCGAACTTAACGATCGCATCGCCAGATATGGGTGGATCGTATCGTGCAAGAACGTTTGCAAAATATTTTAATGCTGAAGTCGTAATCTGTGATAAGCAACGGAAACGTGCTAATGAAATTGAATCGATGTCTATTATCGGCGATGTGACCGGACAAGACATCGTATTGATTGATGATATCTGTGACACTGCTGGAACCCTTTCCAAAGCAGCCTCCCTGATAATGGAAAAAGGCGCTAACAGCGTTCGTGCGGTATGTACTCATCCCGTGCTTTCGGGGAATGCCTATGAAACGAT
>DAIRDA010000242.1:0-3487 GCA_036796375.1 Albibacterium sp. | reverse complement strand
TATTGATTTCGGCATTTGTGGCGCTTACGCTGACGCCGGCACTTTGTGCGATGTTATTGAAACCTACCAATATGAACAAGGACTCAAAAGGTATAAATCTCTTGTTCTATAAATTCAATAGCTGGTTTGCACGAAGAACGGAAAGCTACACCAATAATGTGAAATGGTGTTTGAAGAAAGCACCCATGGTGATCGTGATTCTGGTGTGTATCTATGTCGGTACGCTGGGCCTCTTTTCGGCCAAACCGTCCGGATTTATCCCGAACGAGGATGCGGGCGTATTTATTATGGGTGCATCGCTTCCCGAAGGATCGTCGACGGCCCGTACACAGGCTTTTGTGGATCGTGTGTCGACTACCATTCGCGAGCAAAACCCCGAGATTTCAGGCGTTACCTCGATTACTGGTATTAATATTCTGAACAGTGCCTTTAAGTCTAACTCGGCAACCTTCTTCGTTCAGCTGAAGAAATGGGATCAGCGCGAGCGTGGTGTGGCCGAGGTATTAGCCAGTGTATCGCAGTCGTTCGCGATGGATCAGGAAGGATTTCTGTTAGCGGTACAACCGCCTCCGATTCCGGGTTTAGGAATTAGCGGTGGGTTTGCCTTGCAGCTACAGGAGCAGCAGGCCGGCGATATTAAAAACTTCGAGGCGGTAGCAGGCCAGTTTATCGGCGCGGCAAATCAACGCGAAGAAATCGGAATGGCTTACACCCTGTTTAATTCCACAACCCCCAACTATAAGGTAAAGGTTGACCGCGATCAGGTGAAGCGGATGGGCGTTTCCATCGGTTCGGTATATAGCACCATTTCCGGAAACTTCGGTATGAGCTATATCAACGACTTCACGCGTTACGGACGTAACTTCCGGGTGGTGGCGCAAGCCGACACGAGCTACCGTGCCAATATTGAAAACCTGAATAACCTGTACGTGACCAATATGGCGGGTACCCCGGTGCCTTTAAGCACCATGGTGAGCTACGAGAAGGAAGAAAACCCTTCGACAATTAACCACTTCAACTTGTTCCGTTCGATTGAGATTGGCGGATCAGCGATGCAGGGCTATAGTAGTGGCGACGCCCTGACAGCATTGGAAGAGGTGGCTGCACAGTCGCTTCCTTCTGGTTACAATTATAGCTTCTCAGGCCTGTCAAACCAGGAGAAAGAATCGGGTGATGCTACAGGAACCATCTTTGCGCTGATTATTGTTGTGGTATTCCTCTTACTGGTTGCCCTTTATGAAAGCTGGTCGGTTCCCTTCTCTATTCTACTGAGCGTACCGCTGGGATTATTCGGGGCCATTGTGGCACTGACCTTCCTGCCGCACCTGGATAACAATATCTATGCGCAAATTGGTTTGATTACGCTGATTGGTCTTTCGGCAAAGAATGCGATTCTGATTGTAGAGTTCGCGAAAGAACGGGTAGATATGGGTATGGAGCTGTATGCAGCAACGCTGGAAGCAGTGAAGCTGAGGTTGCGACCGATTATCATGACTTCCCTCGCGTTTATTCTGGGTGTATTACCGCTGATCTTCTCATCGGGAGCCAGCGCGGTATCGCGTCAAACCATTGGTTGGACGGTAGCCTCGGGTATGACCGTAGCAACCATTTTCGGATTGTTCATTGTTCCGGTACTCTTTGTTCTGATTACCAGGATTGCTTACGGCAAGAAAAAGCTGGCCGAACTTCAAGCCAGTTACGACCCGGAAGCACATAAAGACATGTTGCACTAACAGATGGAAAGGGCACCGAAATGGTGTCCTTTTCTTTTTGTCTGAGGATTGTCTTTTTCAAAGGATACGGCAAATCGACCAGTTTTGCGGATGTTTTCTCCTTTTTAAACCAGTTATAAACGCGATATTTGCACCCTATTAAAACGCATTTTAGCATTAAAAGTCTTATTACTAAGCACATAGCTTTTTTATGGATAATTTTCAAAAGAGAATTTCAGGGTTTCAGGCTTCACGGATCTTAAAGGAGCAGAATTTATATCCCTATTTTCAGGCTATTGAATCGAGTCAGGATACCGAAGTACAGATGCATGGCCGAAAGGTGCTGATGTTCGGGTCGAACTCGTATCTGGGACTGAACAATCATCCCTATATCATTGAGCAGTCGCGCAAGGCTCTGGAGCGCTATGGAAGCAGCTGCTCTGGCTCTCGCTTTCTGAATGGTTCGCTAGACATCCATGAAGAACTGGAAGGCCGCCTGGCGCGGTATACCGGCTATGAGGATGCGGTGCTTTTCAGTACAGGCTTTCAGGCGAACCTGGGTGCACTGTCGAGCCTGACCGGTCGCCACGATTATATTCTGCTCGACGAGCGCAACCATGCGTCGCTGATCGACGGAAGCCGCCTATCCTATTCGAAAGTACTGAAATATGCGCACAACGATATGGAGGACCTGCGGAAGAAACTGAGCCGCATTCCTGAAGAAGCAGTGAAGTTGATTGCCACCGATGGTATTTTCAGTATGGAGGGTGATATTTTAAAGCTACCTGAACTATATGCGGTTGCACGCGAATTTGGAGCGACCGTGTTGGTGGATGATGCACACGGACTGGGCGTTATTGGTGAAAAAGGGGCCGGCACGGCTTCTCATTTTGGCCTGACCCGGGAAACGGCTCTGATGATGGGAACCTTCAGCAAATCGCTGGCTTCGCTGGGGGGCTTTATCGCCGGCGATGCCGCCACCATTGAATATTTGAAACATAACGCGCGTTCCCTGATGTTCAGCGCGAGCATGACACCTACCTCCGTTGCCAGTACGCTGGCTGCACTCGACCTGATTGAAAGCGAGCCGAAGCATATGGAGAACTTGTGGGCAAATACGGATTATGCACGTAAGCTACTTCTCGAAAACGGCTTCAACCTGGGCATCTCGGAAAGTCCGATTCTGCCTATCTATATCGGCGACAATGAAGCCACATTTAAAGTGACACGCAACCTGCTGGAAAACGGTGTCTTTGTGAATCCGGTGGTGTCGCCTGCGGTTCCTTCCGACGAGTCGCTTATCCGCTTCTCGCTGATGGCAACGCATACCTTCGCGCAGATTGATGAGGCGGTCGAAAAGCTGATTATAGCCGTTAGCCGCGTTTCTAAAATGCAAAGTATATGAGATCATTAATTGTTGCGACCGATTTTTCCAACGAAGCGGAGAACGCCGCGGAATACGCCTGCGCAGCTGCAAAGTTTTTGCAGGCAAGGGTGGTTCTTTTCAATTCCTTCGCCATTCCAGTGCATGTATCGCATGCAAGACTCTCGGCTTCGATTTTCAACGAGCTGCTGCAAAAGAATAAGAGCATGCTTCAGGAGCGTGCATTGCAACTTTCGGAAATGTATGGCGTAGAAGTCGTTGCCGAATCTGGCTTTGTGCAGCTGAAAGAAGAGCTGAGTGTCTTGTTCATTAAGCATAATGCCCGGATGGTTATTATGGGAACGAAGGCCGATTCCCTCGGACAGGAGCTTTTTGGAAGCACCAATACAGC
>DAIRDA010000241.1:0-3513 GCA_036796375.1 Albibacterium sp. | reverse complement strand
GATTGTTCACCAGAAAGCCCCAAAGGTCGAAGAAGTGTATGCTACGATCAGGAAGCACGCGATAGCAGAAAAGAACATAAACCAAAGCATAGTGCCTTGGGCATGTGCCGTGAGATGGGAATTAAACTGCTAGAGGAAGACGACTATCGGAAACTACAACAGCACGGCGATTTTGATAGCAAAACCTCCAGCTGGCTGCAAACTCCGGGGGAGATTAGAAAATTAGGCGGTGCTATTTTCGGCGACAGGCGCTTCGGACATGTATTTGTATATCACAACGGAGCCGAATCCTACTACGCAGTCCGAGGCTTCCGTGGTATGCTGGAAGTTTGATCCGAATCTGGGGAAATCACCGATTAAGAACCCGGGCAAAGTATCTTTTGAAGTTCTTGCCGGGATCGGGCAGGATACAGCAGATAGGCCACGTGATCTTCATCAAAGCGACAATCACAATTTCCAACACTGTCGTTCTCCAGATACTGAACAGGCTGACCATCAGCAATGTAGGTTTTCTTCTCCACCATGGGTAAACAATCATCGCAGTCTGTCCCAGCTTCCACGTAATCGTAATCGAAAATGAGCTTACCGTCTTTGAAGTAGAACTCCTCTTTGTGGACCCCATTATTCATCGCCTGCCAGTCCACCACAATCTTAACCGCTTTTCCTTTATCCAGGTAATAAGTAACCTCCACCTCTTTATCGCACGGAAACCGGAATATCCGGACTTCAGACGTAATTCCGTTTATGCGAATAATTTCCCGTTGAATCAAAGTTACTTCATCGCTAGCAGAGTCGAAGAGGTTGTCGGAACTGCCGGGGGCAGACCCTTGGTTACATGAAATCATGAACAGCAGCAATAACGCGACTTGCAGGCGGAAAACAGATGCTTTCATGTATTCGAAACGATTTGTGCGAAGAAAGGTTTGCCAGCCTACTGCACCTTCTCCCACCATCTACTAAACTCCTGATCCTCGTTGTCCAGGTCGAGCAGCTCGCCGATCATCGGTGTCGCAATGTTTATGTTCGGCACAGCATTCAATTCTGTCAACTTTATAAGAGGCTCATTCCATGGATGTTGCCCGAGTTTAAACTTGGCAGAATGTACTGGAAAGAGCCGACTGGCTTTCAGATCCTGACTGGCTTTCAAAACCTCGTCGGGAAGCGTATGAATATAGCGCCATGCTTCGTTATACTGACCATTCTCAAGGATGGCCAGGTCGAAATTACCGAATTTGCGACCAAGTTCAGCGAAGTGCGTATCGTAGCCGCTGTCACCGCCCAGAAAAATTCGTTTTGATGGACTTTCCAATACGTAAGACGACCACAGCGTCGTATTTCTTTTCAGCGTGCGCCCTGAAAAATGACGCGCCGGTGTGAAGTGAATTTTGAATCCAGCGCCCAGCTCAACAGCGTCGCCCCAATCCTGCTCAATCAGCGAATCATTCCGGTAGCCCCACCGTTCCAGGTGCGCTCCGACCCCCAGTGGCAAAATAACCTTCCCTACCTTCGCTTTTAATTTCTTCACCGTTTCCAGGTCAAGGTGATCGTAATGATCGTGAGAAATGATCAGAAAATCGATTGCAGGCAAATCTTCTACCGTGTAACGGTCTGACCCTTTAAAGGCTTTGTTGAACCGTTTAATGGGTGAGGCATATCCGCTCAGAACAGGATCAACTAAAAAGATAATCCCATCAATTTGAATAAGATAGGAGGAATGGCCAAACCAGACAAGGTAATTTCTATCTTTTGGAATTTCTTTCAGATTCGTCGAAACGGAGGGTATGCTGTCGACAGGCACACCATTAGGGAATTTCCCAAAAAGAAAGTCGTAAAAAACCTTCGGGTAAGAATACCCTTCGGCCAGCGATGGAGTTACGCTCAGGTTCTGAAACTGACCGTCTCTGTAATTGGGCGACTGCAAGATTCGCTTAAGCCGGTCACCCTCGGGTTTGGCGCCAAAAATTTCTTGTTGTAAAAATAGGTAGGTTCCTGCCATAAATATAATGATGAGGGACAGAACGACCAGGCTTAATGTTCTCATGGACTCCGTTTCGATTCCAAATGTAATCATCCTCCATGAAATATGGGTCTAAAAAAAGGCTGTATGCCATGGAAATGTTATTAATTAACAGTAGAATGCGCAGAAGATTTTACTACTTTAGGACAAAAATAATAAAACTATGAAATGTCCTACCTGCAATGAGACCTTGCTATTAAGCGATAAAAACGGAATTGAAATTGATTATTGTCCTTCGTGCCGGGGGATATGGCTGGATCGCGGCGAACTCGATAAGATTATCGAACGCTCGGCAGATCATTATTCCAGCAAAGAAAATTATGGCCGCGATGCCTCACAATACGGTCAGCCCGACACACATCGAAACGATTACCCTTCACGCGAAGGCGACTATCGTGGAAGAAAACCCTATAAAAAGAAATCCTTCTTAGACGACTTATTCGATTTTTAGAGCCTTCATCCTTCTTCTGATGTAACCAGCTGCAGCAATCATAACCGGGAATTAACCAACCGGAGGCGCAAGTATTCGTCGAAAGGTAAGGTTAATTCTTGGTTTCATGGGCTTGGTCGACTTGGCAATACGGTGCTCCCAAAGCTCCTGCAAATCACCCTTCATCAACAGATACGATCCGTCCTCAAGCCTGATGGAGTATTTTCGGCTATGATCGGCTTGTAAACGTATATCAAAATTGCGTACCTGTCCCAGCGAAACAGAGGCAATAACAGGGTTTCTTCCCAAGATGCGTTCATTATCGCGATGCCATGCTACTGAATCGTTTCCATGCCGATAATAATTCAACAAGACACTATTAAAAGTTGTCCCTGCAAGCGCTTCAACGCGCTCTTTCATCATCAGTAGCTCGGACGTCCAGGGGAGCGGATCAAGTGCCATCCCGCTAAAGGAGTAATTGGTGCCCGGATCACCAAACCAGGCGGTAAGCCTTGGCGTTGCTATCTCCTTATTGTACAGTTTTATTATTTTCTGTTCCCAGGGAACCTTGCCTATAAAGTGGTCCAGCAGATACTTACTTTCCAGCGTGGAAAACACTCCGGGAATGTATTCCAGTAAATCTGAGGGTAAACCCCTGCTCTGACCAGCTTCGCCAAACAAACTCAGCTGATCCATCCATCCTAGAAGCTTAATCGCGAAAATGAAGTAGACGTCGAGGTGCTTTTAACACTGTAAGTCTTTAATGCTTTTTTAAGCGACTTGCGGGCCATGTGAATTCTGGTTTTAACGGTTCCGATAGGAATATCCATGTGATCGGCAATTTCTTGATATTTATAACCTTCAAAGTACATGGTGAAAGGTGTATAATACTCCTCCGGCAATTTGCCCATGGCCTCCTGAATATCTTCCATCACAAATTTGTTTTCTCCCTTATTGTCGATCGAGCTATACAGCAAGTGGCCGGAATGAATTTCTTCCGTCTGACTAACCACATTGCTGCGACGTACCATGCGGCGATAATTATTAATAAATGTATTTTTCATGA
>DAIRDA010000240.1:0-3521 GCA_036796375.1 Albibacterium sp. | reverse complement strand
TTGCGACAAACATTCATGCAATGTTTTATCTCTGCAAGGCCGCTGATCCGCATATGAAACCGGGAAGTTCGATCATCAACACAACGTCGATCAACGCTTACTCGCCAACGCCCGTTTTGCTGCCCTATGCGGCAACCAAGGGTGCCATACAAAACTTCACCGCTAATTTAGGACAGATTCTGCTTGAGCAAGGCAAAGGCATTCGGGTAAATGCAGTGGCTCCTGGGCCCGTTTGGACGCCTTTGATCCCCTCGACGATGCCTGATCCGGAAAACTTCGGCAAAGACACGCCGATGGGAAGGCCCGCGCAGCCCGCTGAGTTAGCTCCAGCTTATGTATTTTTGGCCAGTGAGGCCGACAGCAGTTATATCTCCGGCGCTACCATTGCGGTAACCGGCGGCAAGATGGCTTTTTAGGCTGTACGCTATTGAACGCTGCTTGTCCGAAAATGGACAGGTAGCGTTTTTTGAATTGTCATATCCAGTTGATAATCAATTAATCATCGTGTTGGCATAGCGGGTGTTTATACCTTCGCATGAAATTTTTCCTGCCATTTTTGTTTCTTTATTTTGGCCTTGCCACATCCTCCGCACAGGAGGCTCGGCTTATCACCCTTCGTGGGGCCATCGATAGCACCTTAAAAAACAATCTTCAGATAAAACAGGCAGACTTTCAAGCAGCCATTGCAGGAGAGGACCTGCGCCAGTCGCGCATGAATATTTTTCCTTCGCTGAGCGCCGGCTCGAACGGCCGGTTCAATGCGGGTAATTTCTTCGACGAGCGTACGGGCACCCTGGAGAACCGTACAACCTGGTCGGCAGACGGGAGCTTCGACATGTCGGTCGTCCTCTTTCAGGGCTTCCAGAAATTAAATGAGATTAAAGCAAACCGCTATCTGCTCGAAGCGGACAAAAGCAACGCGCAACGGGTTCGGAACGACCTGAAGCTTTCCATCTTCAGTGTTTATATAGAGGCACTAACGAACAGAGGCTTATGGGAGGCAAGCAAACTTCAGCAGGCACTTTCGCAGCAACAGCTCGAAGTGGAAGAGGCGAGTGTCGATGTAGGTAATAAAACCTTAGCCGATCTCTCTCAGGCGCGGAGTCAACTGGCTACAGATGAACTGAACGTGACCGCTGCGCGCAACGCCTATGAAGCCTCCTTGCTTGATCTGAAACAGTTGATGGAGTTAAATCCGCAGCAGGAAATTGTTTTGGAGGAGCCAGTTCTGACCAGCATGCTTCCGGTTCCGACCGCACACGATCTCTATCAAACAGCACTTGCCATCTTCCCTGAAATAAAACAAGCAGCGTATAATACGCTCGCAGCTGAAAAGCAGGTGGATTTAGCAAAAGGAGCGCTCTATCCGACATTTTCCTTTTCGGGTGGACTCGGAGCCGGGTATACAACTTCCTACAGGGATTCGCTCGACCGGGTGTTTCCTTTCCGCGATCAGATTCGAAACGATTTCAGCCAGTATCTTGGATTAACCCTGCGCATTCCACTTTTCAACAACTTTCAATCTCGTATCAGTATTAAGAAAGCAAAGATCCGGTATGCAAGTGCGAGCCTCGACGAGCAGCGCGTGAAGAACGACCTGAATAAAATTGTAAACCAGGCTGTTCTCGACCTGAGAGCAGCACAACAGCGATACCGCTCGGCGGAGCTGGCCTTTGCATCAATGGAAGAAACCTTCAATGTTTTCAGGGAACGATACGGCGTGGGCCTATCAAACGCCATTGAACTGAGCACTGCTCAGACCAACCGCAACAGGGCAGAATTCGATTTTATCACATCGCGATATAATCTTATCTTCAGGTCGAAAGTAATTGATTATTACCTGGGTCGGCCTATCACATTTAATGAATAGATTATGGTTAAAAATTATCTGATTGTCGCCCTTCGGAACCTAAGCAAACACAAGCTCTTTGCTATCATCCATATTGTAGGTTTAAGTTTGGCTTTTGCAGTATCGATTGTTCTTTTCCTGGCAGCGATGTTCGAGCTTTCCTTCGATAATTTTCATACACAGAAGGACCGAATTTTTCAAGTGTATTTCGAATCGAACCTGCCAGAGGGCAAAGTGGAAGATGCATCGCTGCCGGTACCATTCTCGTCCACTGCAAAGCAGGAGTTGAAAGGTATCGCCCATATAAGTCGCTATGGCGACAATGGGGGGGCTCTGATACGCGTCGGTGAGAAGGAAATCGGACTAACAACCCGATTTGTCGACCCGCCTTTTCTAAAGATGTTTAGTTTTGAGCTTCTTCAGGGGAACGAGGATTCCGCCTTAGAGAGTTTGAACGGATTGGTATTGAGTGAGCGGGCAGCGAAAAATGTTTTTGGAAGCACATCCTCGGCCATCGGAAAAGAGGTGGAACTCAATATCGACGGCAGCTGGCAGCCTTATTTGGTTACGGGTATCGTAGAAGATTTTCCTGATAATTCAAGTATTCGTTATGATGCTTTCGTTCGTTTCGAAAAATTTCCTGGCTATAAGGAAAACATCGATCAATGGGACAGTCGTAGTCATGGGGCATTTGTGCAGCTCGCCGATCATGTCGATGCTGCTGATTTTGAGAGGAGTGCCTTTAGCTTCGTAGAGAAGTATTTTAAGAATGATATCGATGTTCTGAAGAGTAAGGGTGCACAGGCCGATCAGGAAGGACGGTATATGGCATTGAAATTATTGCCGCTATCGAAGGTTCATTTCTCTTCATTTGGCGTCGGTGGGCAGTCGACCAATGCGATGTATCCCTGGATACTACTGATGATCAGTGCATTGGTTCTTTTTATAGCCGCTACCAATTTTATTAATCTCTCACTTGCAAACGCCTTTAGTCGTGGTAAGGAAATCGCCATGAGAAAGACACTAGGAGCGTCAAAAAATCAGCTTCTCGTGCAGTTCTGGACGGAAGCCTTTTGGATTTGTCTGCTCTCACTTATACTGGGCGCTCTTCTGGCCTGGACGCTATTACCCACATTCAATACACTTTTGAACTACTCGCTCAGCATCGGATATTTGTTTTCACTGAAGAATCTTGCTTTCTTGCTGCTGTTCTTTTTGGTGTTAACAATCGTTGCCGGGGGCTACCCAGCCTTCATAATGGCTGGTTTCAATAGCATACAAATCCTCAAAGGTAAACTCCGTTTGCAGTCTAAGAATGGCCTGCGCAATGCTTTGTCGGTCGGACAGTTTGCCATTGCTATTTTTCTGATTATCGCAACCCTGGTTGTAATCCGGCAGATCGATTACATGCAAAACAAGCCGCTGGGCTACAGTGTCTCGGAGGTAATCAGTATCCCTGTCGGAAATTCAATGGATGGGGAGCTTGCTGTTAACCGAATGCGGACAGCCCTAAGTGCAATCCCTGAAGTAGATGCTGTCTCAGCGAGCGATGTCAATATGGGCATGGGCCGCGATCATGCCCGTTCGAGGACAATGATCGGGTTCGGTTTTGAAGGGAGAAGTATCCTAACAGACGTAATCAGAGTCGATTACGACTACCTGTCAACCATGC
>DAIRDA010000239.1:0-3538 GCA_036796375.1 Albibacterium sp. | reverse complement strand
GATCTTTCGGTGAGTGGCGGAACAGAGAATACAAAATACTATTCCTCCCTTTCCTACAGCAAAGACGAGAGTCGCATCAAGGTAAACAACTTCGACCGGATTACCGGACGGGTAAACCTTACCCAAAAGATCGGAAACCGCATTGACTTCTCTTCCAATATCAATATTGGAAGAACCGCGCAGGAAGGCTTCAACGATACCCGGAACACCAGCAGCAATTACTTTATGCAAACCCGGAATCTGCTTTGGCCGCTTTACTGGCCTACCAGTTATAAAACAGGCGATCCCTGGACGGCACGTTATGGGAGTTTAGCACAAAACAACGTGTTTTACGATAAAGAATGGGAAAACACATCGTCTACTTTCCGCGTCTCCGCCATCGAGACCTTAAACGTTGAAATTCTTCCGGAACTGAATTTCAGAACCGTCTTTTCATACGACGAATCTGAAATTAAAGATCATATCTACTACAGCGCGCTGCACTATAGCGGTTCCAACACCAACGGATCGGTTTCCGAACTGAGCACGAACATCAAGAAAATCGTATCGTCTAATACCCTGACCTACGATAAGCAATTCGGTTCGCACCGCGTGAACTTATTGGCTGGTTTTGAAGCAGAAAAGAACGACACCGATTTTATACGTGCTTCCGGAACGGATCTCCCGTCCAGTGCGTTGCATACCGTGGCTACCGCGGGAGAATCAACCGCAAGCGGTTATTACTGGGGCAATAATATGCTGTCGGTTTTATCAAGAGCCGAATACAATTACGATCAGAAATACTTTGCTTCTGCATCCTTCCGTCGCGACGGATCATCCAGGCTCGGCCCGGAGACCCGTTGGGGCAATTTCTGGTCGGTTGCCGGTTCGTGGCGTCTGAGCAGCGAGAACTTCCTTCAGGATGTCGACTACCTGAGCGATTTAAGACTGCGTGCTTCCTATGGAGTAAACGGAACCTTGCCTAGCTCAAACTACGGCTGGAGATCCTTAACTTCCTATACTTCGAAGTATATGGAGCAAGCCGGTGGCGGCGTCAGCACCATTGCCGATCCAAATGTAACCTGGGAAACGAATTATAATTTTAACGTGGGACTGGAATTCGGTTTCCTCGACCAGCGTATCTTCGGTACGGTTGAATATTTCAATCGCGACTCCAGAGACCTCTTGCAAAACGTAGAAATTTCAAGGGTAACAGGTTTCGGTTCTACACTGAGAAACGTGGGTGAAATGAATAACCGGGGTCTGGAGATCGAACTGGGTGGCGACATTATCCGCAAAGACGATTTTCGCTGGTCGGCCAGTGTAAACGGATCGTTTATCAAATCGAAAGTAACCAAGCTTTATGCAACGGAAGGAGAAGCTGCACAGGATATTATCTGGTACGACCCTACCGGCGGCGACTCACGCGCTCAGTTTATTTATCGTGAAGGCGAGTCGGTGCTTTCCTTCTATGGCTACGAATGGGCAGGTGTGGATCCTGAAAATGGTAAAAACGTCTGGTATGTGAACGATTCAGAAAACCCTGATGGCGACTTCCTCTTCAATGGTCGCGGAGCCAGCTACGACTTCAGAAATGCTGAAAACGTAATCTTAGGCAGTGGTATTCCTGATTTTTACGGCGGTTTCAACACCGACGTTGCCTACAAGAATCTTTCCCTGGCCCTGAACTTCAACTACAAGGTGGGTGGTTCGATCTATGATGGCGCCAATAAAGATGTAGCCGACGACGGTTACTATTGGGAGCGCATTCGTTCTCAACACTATTTTGATAATATGTGGACCGAAAGCAATCAGAACGGAAGTATGCCTAAGATTGATGGAAACGACTTAACAGATGCCATTCAATACAGCAGCCGTCAAATGCACAATGCCAGCTTCCTGCGTTTAAAGAACATAACCCTGGCTTACAATCTACCTGAACCCCTTATCAACCGGATCGGGGTATCCAACGTACGGGTTTACGCCAACGGTACCAACCTGCTAACCTTTTCAAAATATAAAATAGCGGATCCGGAAGTAAACCAATATGGAACACGCGGATGGGAAACACCCTTTGGTAAGACCTACACTTTTGGTATTGAGTTTAGCTTCTAACGAATAAGAAAATGAAAATGAAAATTTCAAATATAATCATAGCGGGCTTTTTAGTGACTAGCCTGGTCTCATGTAAAGACTTTTTGGATGTAGAACCGGGAAATTCCGGCAATTCTGAAACGTCTATTCAAACACCCGCCGATGCAAAGGTGATGATAAACGGATTGATGCGGAAAATGACTGATGCCGACTATTATGGTCGTAACTTCATTCTGTACGGCGATGCGAAAGGCGGCGATCTGACAATTGCTTCGCAGGGACGAGGAAACGACGCCTTATACACCTTCAACCATTCTCCGTCAGCGAGCAGCTACTCGGGTTTCTGGAGTCAGATTTACCACTGCATTCTGCAGGCCAACCAACTGCTTGCCAGTATCGATGCGCTGGAAGCGCAGGGAACACAGCACGATTTCAGTCAGTACAAAGGGCAGGCATTAACAGCGCGTGCGTTGATGTATTTCGATTTGGTACGCCTTTACGGCAAAGCCTATAACGACGATAAAACAGCCTATGGCGTTCCAAACATCACCACACCCCTGGATGCAGCGGCACAACCGCTCAGAGCAACGGTAGAAGAAAACTATCAGCAAATTGTATCCGACCTGAAGGCAGCAGAAGCCCTGCTCCCGAAAACGAAGGCAAACGGCTACATCAACTACTACGCAAATCTGGCTGTGCAGGCACGTGTCTACCTCAATATGGAGAATTATCCGGCCGCTTTGGCTGCTGCAGAGACGATCATAAACGATAGTCCGTACGCGTTATATTCCAACAGCGAATGGGTCACTTCCTGGGCAACGCAGTTTGGTTCCGAGTCGATTTTCGAACTGGGTATTTTCCCCAGTGAAGGCGATTTAGGCACCTCTTCCTTAGGATTCTACCTGCGGAGAAAAGGGCACGGCAACAGCAGCGTCATGGGATGGTTTTTGGGAAGCGATTACTTCCTTGACCGCCTGGGCGAGGATGAAGACGATGTACGTTGGGGCGTTATGAGCTATGATGAAATTGCCAACGACCATTTCGGTGCGGCTTATAAATACAGTGGAAGCGTCGACGTAGCGAATGGTGGCGATGGTAAAGCAACCACCACGGCTGTGAACATTAAAGTGATCCGCCTATCGGAAATCTACCTGATTGCAGCGGAAGCAGCTCTTCCAACCGACAGAGCCAAGGCCGCCGACTACCTGAATCAGATTCGCCAACGTTCGCCAAACCTGGCTCCTGCGACAGCTGCGAGCATAAACATTGGGATGATTCTGGATGAGCGAAGCAAGGAACTTTTTGCCGAAGGGCACCGTTTCTTCGATATGATTCGTTTAGATCAATCAATCACCTTTAACGACGATTTGGCGGGTATTCCTGTTCCACACAGAGAGAAAACCATCGACCGGAGTTTCTATAAAACGGTGTTGCCTATCAGTAATGCAGAACTCAACGCCAATCC
>DAIRDA010000238.1:0-3596 GCA_036796375.1 Albibacterium sp. | reverse complement strand
ATGTCCTGAAGGTGTGCCAGGTGAATAATGTCCTTTACCGGGTTAATGGTACCCAGCGAATTGGAAACATAGGTTATCGATACCAGCTTCACCCGCTCGTTCAGCATTGCTGCATACGCATCCATGTCGAGTTCGCCCGCATCGTTGATCGGAACCACTTTCAGGGACGCTCCTTTTCGTTCACACAGCATTTGCCAGGGAACGATATTGGAGTGATGCTCCATGGCCGAAATAATGATCTCGTCTCCCTGATGAATGAAAGCATCACCATAACAGCTCGCTACCAGGTTGATGGAATCGGTGGTTCCTTTGGTCAGGATGATCTCGAATTCCTCCTTTGCGTTGATGAATGATTGAAGTTTGCGGCGCGTAATTTCATAAGCGTCTGTCGCGAGCTGGCTCAGGAAATGAACACCCCGATGAATATTACTATTCTGTGAAGTATAGTAATGATTGATCGCGTCGATAACCACCTGAGGCTTTTGCGTGGAAGCACCGTTATCAAGATAAACCAACGGTTTGTCGTTGACGTAACGCTTCAGAATAGGAAAGTCGTTCCGGATACTATGGATATCGTAATGTGTCAAGTTTTATTGCTTAGTCATGTTTCAAACCCAGTTCAACCAGATTGTTCACATGATTTTTTACATTTTCATTTTTAAACCGCTCCGTTACATCAAATGCAAAGGCGTGCACCAGAAGCGTTCGAGCCTGATCTTCGCCAATACCCCTGGCCTGAAGATAAAACTTAGCATCGTCGTTGAACTGACCGATCGTACAACCGTGGCTGCATTTCACGTCGTCTGCAAAAATCTCCAGCTGAGGTTTGGTATTAATGGTTGCGCCGCCACCCAATAGCATGTTATTGTTCTGCTGGAAAGCATTTGTTTTCTGTGCATCGAGGCGCACAAAAATCTTTCCGTTAAATACAGCAGTCGAGTTATCCTGCAAAATGTTCTTATACCATTCGTAACTCTCACCATGCGGTTTTATATGGTCAACGATGGTATGGTTGTCAACCAACTGATCACTAGCCAGCAGGGTTATTCCGTAAAGATGACTTTCCACATTCGGATCATCCATTCTTACATTGATGGTATTCCGGACAAAAGACGGACCTGGAAAGGTGCAGTTGTAATTATTATATAAGCTATACTGACGCTGAATTACTTCCGTATGATTATTGAAATAGCTTTGCTTATCGGCTTCCTGCAGGTAATAGTGCTCCAACTTCGCGTTCTCGGCCACTACAATCTCAGTAACCGTATTGGCAAGCGTTTTTGCAGAATCCTCTTCGGTCAGAAAAGTCTCGATAACTTCGGCCTCTGCGTTCTTTTCCAGAACGATCAGATTACGGCTTTGATAGAAGGTCTGAGAATCAGCAGCAGCAATGTTCACAATATGGATGGATTTCTCCAGAACCATGTTCGCCTTCACCTCAAGATAGAAGCCATCAGCAGCCATCGCTGTATTTAACCATACAAAGGGATTCTCTGCCTTGTCGGCATACTGAGCGAAATGAGCTTCAAAGGCTTCGCTGTTAACCGCTTCGGAAAGCGAACACAACGTTACGCCTGGAATATCAATCTGATCAGACAAATCCTGTCTGTATACTCCGTTAACCGTCACAATCCGGTAAGCTTCAACCCCGTGAATCAGGCCAGCTTCAGCGTGAACTTCCCTTCCCGGAAGATGTGCCGACAGCTGATAACTGTCGTTCAATACAGGCTGCAGGTTAGTAAACCGCCACTCTTCTGCTTTGGCTGTTGGAAATCCGGTGTTTTTGAATTTCTCAAAAGCATCCGAGCGCCTGCTTCTATGAACTTCATTTTCACTGAATGCTCCCTCAAAGGAATCAATCAGCTGTTGGTATAATGAACTGGAAACTTTTGTAATCATTTTAATTTTTATATTGTGTTCTGAGCGTCAACGCTCTCTTTAAGCCAATCGTAACCTTTTTCCTCTAACTCCAGAGCAAGCTCTTTCGTTCCCGAGCGTACGATACGACCGTTATACAGAACGTGAACGAAATCCGGAACAATATATTCCAGCAAACGTTGGTAGTGAGTAATCATCACGAAGGCGTTATTTGCCGATCTCAATTGATTCACGCCATGGGCCACAATGCGTAAAGCATCAATATCAAGACCTGAATCCGTTTCATCCAGAATCGCCAGTTTGGGCTCAAGCATGGCTAGCTGGAAAATCTCATTTCTTTTTTTCTCACCTCCGGAGAAACCTTCGTTCAGCGAACGGTTGGTCAACTTTGCATCAAACTCAACCAGCTCCTGCCGGTCTTTTACCAATTTCAAGAATTCCTTGGCAGTCAATTGAGGCAAACCTTTGTAGGTGCGAATTTCGCTCAAAGCAGTTTTGAGAAAGTTGATATTGGAAACACCGGGAATTTCGATAGGATACTGAAAAGCTAAAAACAAACCTTCTCTGGCGCGGTCTTCCGGCGACATATCAAGGAGGTCTTTGCCATCAAAGATCGCTTCTCCGCCAGTGACCTCAAACTCAGGGCGGCCTGCTAAAACGGATGCCAGGGTACTTTTACCAGAGCCGTTAGGCCCCATAATAGCGTGTACCTCGCCAGGGTTCACCTGAAGATTTAGTCCTTTTAATATTTGTTTGTCTTCAATAGATGCTTGAAGGTTACTTATACGTAGCATTATTCTGAATTAATTTTTAAAAAATATGTTCTTTTACAAGGGCTTAACCCACACTTCCTTCCAGTGAAATAGCCAACAGCTTCTGAGCTTCCACCGCAAACTCCATTGGAAGCTGGTTGAGCACCTCTTTGGCGTAACCGTTGACAATCAGACCCACCGCCTGCTCGGAGTCGATCCCCCGCTGGTTCAGATAGAAAACCTGATCCTCACCAATCTTCGAAGTGGTAGCCTCGTGTTCTAACATGGCCGACTCATTTTTAGATTCAATATAAGGGAAAGTATGCGCTCCGCAACGATCTCCGATCAACATCGAGTCGCATTGTGTAAAGTTTCGTGCGTTATGCGCGTTCTTACCAATCTTCACCAACCCGCGGTAACTGTTATGGCTTACACCGGCTGAAATTCCTTTCGAAATAATCCGGCTGCGGGTATTTCTTCCGATATGAATCATTTTGGTTCCGGTATCCGCTACCTGGTGGTTTCGGGTTAATGCAACAGAATAAAATTCACCAACAGAATCATCTCCTTTTAAAATAACGCTCGGATATTTCCAGGTGATGGCCGAACCGGTCTCCACCTGAGTCCATGAAATCTTACTGCGGTCGCCCCGGCAAATTCCGCGTTTGGTTACAAAGTTGTAAATACCACCCTTACCGTCTTTATCTCCAGGATACCAGTTCTGAACGGTTGAATATTTTATTTCCGCATCTTCCATCGCGATAAGCTCGACCACGGCAGCGTGCATCTGGTTCTCATCACGCATGGGAGCCGTACAACCTTCCAGATAACTTACGTACGAACGCTCGTCTGCGATGATTAGGGTCCGTTCAAACTGCCCAGTATTTGCAGCGTTGATCCGGAAGTAGGTCGACAACTCCATTGGGCAGCGCACTCCTTTTGGAATGTATACGAACGACCCGTCAG